>JAQCFL010000144.1 GCA_027619375.1 Verrucomicrobiota bacterium
TCGAAATCCACCACGTCCTCCAAGCGCCATTTCGTCTGCCTGCCTGCCATTCTTAGCCGCATTCTGCTCCCAACCGCCCCAAAGGTCCAATGTTGCCTTGATCCTACGGGCCTCCTTTTCGCATCAACATATCCCGATTTGTTGATTTGTTCGCTTGCGAAGCCCCCTCCCACCCCGTAATTTCCCCCCGATGCGCCCCGACTGCACCTCCGATCTCACCAAGGCCCTCGAGCAACGGATCCTCGTCCTCGACGGGGCCATGGGCACCACCATCCGCACCTACGGCCTCCAAGAAAGCGACGCCCGGGGCACCCGCTTCGCCAGCAACGACAAGGACCTCCTCAACAACGGCGACATCCTTTCCCTCACCAAACCCGACGTCATCGCCGACATCCACCGCCGCTTCTACGAGGCCGGTTCCGACATCATCGAAACCAACACCTTCTCCGCCACCACCATCGCCCAGTCCGAGTTCTTCGTCGAAGACCCCCGCGAAACCGGCAAGGGCCGCAAGGATCCCGACTTCTACCAAAAGGTCATCGAGAACCAGTTCCTCATCGACCTCACCACCGAACTCAACATCGAGTCCGCCAAACTGGCCCGCAAGGTCGCCGACCAGATCGCCAACGACACCGGCATCCCCCGCTACGTCGCCGGCGCCATCGGACCGATGACCGTCGGCCTCAACAACTCCGCCGTCGATCCCGACAACCCCGGCTTCCGCACCGTCACCTTCGATCAGGTCTACCGATCCTACAAGGAGCAGATCCTCGCCCTCATCGAAGGCGGCGTGGACATCCTCATGGTCGAAACAATCTTCGATGCCCTCAATGCGAAGGCGGCCCTGGTTGCCATCCAGGATGTGGCGGCGGATTCCATCCGCCAAGCCGGCAGAACAACCCCGCTCCCCGTCATCATCTCCGCCGCCGTCGGCCGCGGCGGCGAAACAATGATCTCCGCGCAAAAGGTCGAGGCCCTCTGGAACGCCGTGGCCCACGTCAAGCCCCTCGCCATCGGCCTCAACTGCTCCCTCGGCCCCGACGAAATGCGCCCCTTCATCGAGGAAATGTCCAAGGTCGCCGGTTCCTTCGTCTCCTGCTACCCCAACGCCGGCATGCCCGACGCCCTTTCCGCCACCGGATTTCCGATGCTCCCGGAGGACATGTTCAACCACCTCGGCGACTTCGCCCGCTCCGGATTCATCAATTTTGCCGGAGGCTGCTGCGGCAACACCCCCGAACACATCGCCGCCATCGCCAAGGCCGTCCGCGACGTCGAACCCCGCAGAATCCCCACCCTCGAACCCCTCCTCCGCCTCTCCGGCACCGAGGCCTACAACCACACCGACGACAAAAACTTCCTCATGATCGGGGAACGCACCAACGTGGCCGGCTCCCCCGCCTTCCGCAAACTGGTCCAGGAGGGCAAGCTCGAGGAAGCCCTCGCCGTGGCCCGCCAACAGGTCGACAACGGTGCGCCGGTCATCGACATCTGCTTCGACGACGGCCTCATCGACGGCGTCGACATGATGACCCGCTTCCTGAACCTCGTGCAGTCCGAGCCGGACATCACCAAGGTCCCCATCACCGTCGATTCCTCGAAGTGGGAGATCCTTTCCGCGGGGCTCAAATGCCTGCAGGGCAAAGGCATCGTCAACTCCATCTCCCTCAAGGAGGGCGAGGAGGTCTTCAAAAGCAACGCCCGGACCATCATGAAGTTCGGGGCCGCCGCCGTGGTCATGGCCTTCGACGAAAATGGCCAGGCCGCCACCTACGAGGAGAAGATCCGCATCTGCGAACGCGCCTACCGCACCCTCGTCGATGAGGTCGGCTTCCCCCCGCAGGACATCATCTTCGATCCCAACATCCTCACCGTGGCCACCGGCATCGACGAGCACAACAACTACGCCCTCGACTTCTTCAACGCCACCAGGTGGATCAAGGCAAACCTCCCCCACGCCAAGGTCTCCGGCGGCGTCTCCAACGTCTCCTTCTCCTTCCGTGGCAACAACAAGGTCCGCGAGGCCATGCACTCCGCCTTCCTCTACCACGCCGGTCAGGCCGGCATGGACATGGGCATCGTCAACGCCGGCATGCTCGAGGTTTACGACGAGATCCCCAAGAACCTCCTCCTCGCCGTGGAGGATGTCCTCCTCAACCGCGATCCCGGCGCCACCGAGCGACTCCTCGATCTCGCCGAGGAGTTCAAGGGCCAAGGCGGCAAAAAGCAGGAGGAAGACCTCTCCTGGCGCGAGGCCCCCGTCGAGAAACGCCTCGAACACGCCCTCCTCCGGGGCATCGACCGCTTCATCGACGAGGACACCGAGGAGGCCCTCGCCAAGTACGTCAAACCCCTCACCGTCATCGAAGGCCCCCTCATGGACGGCATGTCCATCGTCGGCGACCTCTTCGGCGCGGGCAAGATGTTCCTCCCGCAGGTCGTCAAGTCGGCCCGCGTCATGAAAAAATCCGTCGCCTGGCTCGAACCGCTGATGGAGAAGGAAAAGGAGGAGCGCATCGTCGCCAAGGCCCTCGAACTCCGCGCCGCCGATCCCCAACCCGACGAAACGGAAGCCCGCCGCCTCGCCACCCGCGCCTTCTCCGCAGGCAAGATCGTCATGGCCACCGTCAAGGGCGACGTCCACGACATCGGCAAGAACATCGTCGGTGTGGTCCTCTCCTGCAACGGCTTCGACGTCGTCGATCTCGGCGTCATGGTCCCCTGCGACAAAATCCTCAAGGCCTTCCACGAACACGACGCCGATGTCATCGGCCTCTCCGGCCTCATCACCCCCTCCCTCGACGAGATGATCCACGTCGCCAAGGAAGCCGAGAAGGCCGGCCTCGGCGCGAAGGGCGTCCCCATCCTCATCGGCGGCGCCACCACCTCCGCCGCCCACACCGCCGTGAAGGTCGCCGAACACTACTCCGGCCCCCTCGTCCACGTCCTCGACGCCTCCCGCTCCGTCCCCGTCACCACCGCCCTCCTCTCCGAGGAGCAACGGGCCGGCTTCATCGCCGACAACAACGCCAAGCACGAAAAACTCCGCAAGAACTTCCACCGCGAAAAGAAGCCCACCATCTCCCTCAAGGAAGCCCGCGCCAACAAACCACAATTCGACTGGGACAGCTACCAACCCGCCCAACCCGAATTCACCGGCACCCGCGTCATCGACAGGCAATCGCTCCGCGAACTTGCCGAATACATCGACTGGACCCCCTTCTTCCACGCTTGGGAACTCCGCGGCGTCTGGGATCGCGAGACCAAGGTCCTCAAAACCAAAAACGAAGCCGGCGCCGCCCAGGCCCAGGAGCTCTTCGCCGACGCCCAGGAACTTCTCGAGGACATCATCAAAAACAAGCGCTTCACCGCCCGCGGCGTTTACGGCTTCTTCCCCGCCCACGCCGAAGGCGACGACATCGTCCTCCCCGACCACCACACCACCTTCCACACCCTCCGCCAACAACTCCAAAAAACCAGCGGCAAACCCAACCTCGCCCTCGCCGACTACGTGGCCCCGAACAGTGGCGTGACCGTCCCGGTCGCAAGCCCTCCCACGAACAGTGGCGTGACCGTCCCGGTCGCAAGCCCCGCCCCCACCTACCTCAAAGAGCACCTCCCCATCGCCATCCGCACCGGCCACGACCTCCCCCACTGGACCCAGGACGACGCCACCTATGCTGTCACTTTCCGACTCGCCGACTCCCTCCCCCAATCAACCCTCCAAGCTTACCTCGCCGAGAAGGCCCAATGGGCCGATCTCCGGCACAAGGCCCTGGCGGACGGCAACCAGAATCTCGCCATGGACGCCGGCAAACGACTCGCCGAGACCTTTCACGCCATCATGGAATCAGCGCTCGAGAAAGGTCACGGCGAATGTCTGCTTCGAGACAATTCGGCCGCCGACCTCGTCGAAAACGCCCTCAAACACTTCGACGGCATCCGCTACCACCTCCACGCCTATGCCTTGATGCCCAATCACGTGCACGTCATTGTCAAACCTATCGGCAATCACGACTTGCCCGACATTCTTCACTCCTGGAAATCCTACACATCTCATGAACTCAACAAGTCGCTCGGACGGTCTGGCGACGTTTGGCAGGACGAGAGCTATGACCATTTGATTCGAGATCAGGAGGACTACATCAACCAGCGTGACTACATCCTTCGGCACACTTCCGACCGCAAGTTCGGGCTCGCCTCGATTGATGCTATTGATACCAACCAGGAGGCCTGCGACCGGGACGGTCACGCCACGCTCTCCGACCACCTCGGTGCCTTCGTCGTCGGCATCCACGGTGCCCACGAATGGGCCGAGGAGGCCGAAAAAAACGAGCACGACCCCTACAAGGCCATCATGATCAAGGCCATCGCCGACCGCTTCGCCGAGGCCTTCGCCGAACTCCTCCACCATCGGGCCCGCGTCGCCTGGGGCTACGAACGCCCCAACGAGTTCAACCACAACGAACTCATCAAGGAAATCTACCGCGGCATCCGCCCCGCCCCCGGCTATCCCTCCCAACCTGACCACACCGAGAAGCCGCCCCTCTTCAAGCTCCTCGACGCCGAAAACGCCACCGGCGTCACCCTCACCGAATCCTGCGCCATGCACCCCGGTGCCGCAGTCTGCGGACTGATGTTCTCACACCCCGAGTCCCACTACTTCGCCCTCTCCGACCTCCAGCGCGATCAACTCGAAGACTACGCCAAACGGAAGGGCATGTCCCTCGAAGACACCGAACGCTGGCTCGGCTCCTGGCTCGGCTATTCCTAACGTGGCGGCGGTTTCCAACCGCCCAGCCGAAAACTCCCCTCCCAATTCCACCCACCCAAATCAAGAGCCCCCCAATCCGTGGCGGCGGTTTCCAACCGTATCCGGCATGAATCGTGCTTTAACAATCTGACGGGTTGGTCCGGATACAGGGTTGAATTTCCAATTTGGTCTTGGATTTGAAATTTATTTGGAAATTGTCGGTTGGAAATTCTGAGCAGGTAGCCCCGCGGGAAATGGCCCCGCTTTCATTGAGGGCTATTACCAGTTCAGCATTCACCATGCCGAACACTCTTGGTTGGAATCCGCCGCCACGATAGGGGGGCGCGATGGGGGGATGGGGTCTTAGGATTGCGGGAGGGGATGCCGGGCTGCTTCGCGCCGCTGGTCGGCTTGGCGGTTGGAAACCGCCGCCACTACCCATTCGCCAGCTTCGCCGCCTTGATCGTATTGCTCATCAGCAACGCAATGGTCATCGGACCCACTCCACCCGGCACCGGCGTGATTGCCCGACACTTCGGCGCCACCTCCTCAAACGCCACATCCCCCGTCAACCGATAGCCGCTCTTCCGGCTCTCATCCTTCACCCGGTTGATCCCCACATCGATCACCACCGCCCCGTCCTTCACAAAATCCGCCGTGATCATCTCCGGCCGTCCCACCGCCGCGATCAGGATGTCCGCCCTCCGGCAAACCGCCGCCAGATCCCGCGTCCGCGAATGCGCGATGGTCACCGTTGCATCACTCCCCTTCGCCACCAGCAAATGCGCCATCGGCTTCCCCACGATCATGCTCCGCCCCACCACCACTGCTTCCGCCCCAACCGTCGAGATCCCCGACTCCGCGATCAGCCGCATGCATCCCGCCGGGGTGCATGGAACAAAGCCACTCGGATCCTCCAGCACCAGCTTGGCCACGTTCTCCGGATGAAATCCATCCACGTCCTTCCGCGGATCGATCGCCCGCACCACCGCATCCTCGTCGATGTGCGGCGGCGGCGGCGACTGCACCAGGATTCCGTGAATGGCCGGATCCGCATTCAACTCCCGCACCACCGCCATCAACTCCTCCTGCGTGGCGTCCGCCGCCAGCACGATTTTCCGCGAGTGCAGCCCCATCTCCCCGCACTTCTTCACCTTCGAGCTCACATAAACCTGCGACGCGGGATCCTCTCCCACCAGCACCACCGCCAGCCCCGGCGTCACTCCCGCCGCCGCCAGCGCCTTGATCTCTTCCGCGCACTCCGCGAGCACCTTCTCCGCCACTTGTTTGCCATCAATGGTCATCATCATTTTTAGAAATCAGGTCATCTATCCCCTCGCGCATCCGCTTCTCCAGCTCCGCGCGAATCTCCTCGAAGCGATCCTCCTCCAGCCGCCGGGGCACTTCAAGCGGAGGATTCAAAATCAAGGTCATCGTGCTGAACGGCTTCGGAATACGCAGGCGATCCCAGGTCTTCAAGCGCCACGTCGAGCCATGCTCATAGCGCAGGGTCACAATCGGCGCACCCGTGGCCTGCGCCAGCTTCACCACCCCCGCCTGCAAATCGTAGCGCGGCCCCCGCGGACCATCCGGGGTGATCGCCGCATCCTGCCCCCCGCTGATCGCCCGCTTCAAGGCCATCATCGCCTGCATCCCCCGCCGCGAACTCGACCCCCGCACTGCGCCATAGCCCATCGAATCCGCCAAGGCCTCCAGCGCCGCCCCGTCCTTGCTGGCGCTCGTCAGCACCGCCACCCGGTTCGATCGCGCAAAGCGCCGCGTCGTCAACATCCCCGACAACATCTGGTTGTGCCACAGACAGTAAATCACCGGCGCCTCGTCCCCCGTGATTCGCTCCAGCACCCCCTCCGGATCCACCGTGCGAAACCGCAGCGTCATCCCGAGCATCTTTAGCAGCAACCCGCCCAGCTTCCCGCCCATCCGCATCTTCCAGTTCCCCCGGATCTCCGTCGACTTCACCTTCCCGCTCATCGCCCCCCCTCCGCCCACTCCTCACCCCGCAGCGTCTCCGCCAGGGCCTTCTGCCGACCCAACTGCTCCGCATAGGCCCGACATCGATTCGCATCGGGCTCACTCCGCGGATGCTCCTCCGGGATCACCGCATAGGTCGTGATTTCCGCGTAGGTCAGATCCTCCCCGCTCATGTGAAAGAAGGTCCACGCCGCCTGCAAGGCCGCCCCCATCGCCGTCGAAACTTCCCCGCTCACCGGCAACACCGGCAGCCCCATCACATCCGCCACCACCTGACGAATCCCCGCGTCTGCCGCCCCTCCTCCGATCATCCGAATCAGCGACGGCTGCACCCCCAACTCCTTCATCCGCCGCAGCCCCGCCCCCAACTCCAGCAACAACGCCTCAAACGCAGCCCGCGCGATGTTCTCCGGCCGGAAGTTTCGCCCGTCCATCCCATACAGCGTCCCCCGATACCCTGCCTTCAGCGAGCCCGGCAAAAAGAGCAAGCCCTCCGCCCCGTCCTTCGCACTCATCATCGCCTCCCTCAGCTGCGGCCCATCCCACCCATAGTGCCGACGCACTTCCTCCAGGGCGCTCCCCGTCCGAAGCTCCTTCGTGGTCGCCAGCCAACGATCCGTCAGATCACACCCGGCTCCGATCCCCCCCAACGGATCGACCAACGCCTCCTCGCACACCACCGAGATTCCCGCCTGCGGAGCCAGACTCAGCGTCACCGACCCCGGCGTCACACTCCCCGCCCCCAGCGCCATCATCATCTCCATACTCCCCCCCGCACTCACCGGAATGTCCTCGCTCAAGCCCCAGCCCTGCGCCAATTCCCTCCGCAACGGCCCGTGCGATTCCCGCGAACTCCGTACCGGCGGCAACATCCGCACCAAACTTGGATCGATATACTCCGTCAACGGCCCACACCATTCCCGACTCCGCACCTCCAGCAGCCCCGTCTGCGCCGCTTCGCTGAATTCCGTCCGCTTCACCCCCGTCAGCCAGTAGTTGATGAACTCATGCGGCATCATCACCGTCGCCAAGCGCTGAAAGTGATGTGGCTCGCTCTGTTTCAACCACAGCAGCTTCGCCGCCACCGATCCCGCGCGGGTCGAATTCCCCGTCAACTCGATCAGTCCCGGCGACCCGCCAAAGGCTCGCTGCAATTCCTCCCGCTGCCGGATCGTCGAGCGATCCCCGCCCACCTTGGCCGGCCGGATGATCCGGTTCTCCCGATCCAAAAACACCGGAGCCCGCGCATGCCCCGCCACCCCGATCCCCACCAACCGCTTCCGCCCTTCCCCCAATTGCTCCAGACACCGCCGCACCGTCTCATCCACCGCCTGAATCCACTGCGACGGATCCTGTTCGCGGTGCCCCGGAGGCAGATTCGCGATGAAATCATGATTCACCACCGCCTCGGCCTCGATCGAGGCCGATTCGAGATTCAGGACCACGCTGCGGGTGCGAGCCAGGCCGTTTTCGACGCCGAGAAAATACATACGGGACGGGGAGGGACCACCCCCTACCCGGTGCACCGCATTCAAGCCCTGCGCCGCCCCACTGACAAGCCCCCTCGCGTTATTTCACGATTTCCCATTGTCACCCGGCCAGCACACGCCACAGTTCCCCCGCACCCCATCCGCATGTCCGACCAGTCCTCAGATCAGTTCGAAGAACGCGCCCGCCAAGCCATCGCCAATCCCAGCAACATCGGCGAAATGGCGGACGCCGATTCCGTCGGCACCGCCGGCTCCGTCGATTGCGGAGATATGCTCCGCATGTGGCTGAAGTTCACTGAGAAAGACGGCAAGAAGGTCATCGACCGCGCCTCCTTCCAATCCTTCGGTTGCCAGACCGCCATCGCCGTCGCCTCCATGGCCACCGAACTCCTCAAAGGCAAGACCATCGAGGAAGCCCAGAACCTCACCCCCGACGACCTCTCCGGCGACCTCGGCCCACTCCCCCCCATGAAGATCCATTGCGGCCAACTCGTCGAAGGCGCCCTCCAAAACGCCCTCCAGGGAACC
>JAQCFL010000145.1 GCA_027619375.1 Verrucomicrobiota bacterium
GACCCACCCTGCGTGAGGCCGATGGCCGGGCCATCACCACCCAGTTGTGCGTCATTGTCGACGACCACAGCCGCCTCATCACCCACGGCGCCTACTACCTCAATGCCGACACCCCGGCCTTCCTCGCCAGCCTCAAGGAGGCCGTGCTGCGCCGCGGCCTGCCACTCAAACTCTACACCGACCAGGGTAAGCCCTTCGTCTGCCACCGCGCCCGCATCGCCTGCGCCAACCTCGGCATCCGCCTCCTCCACGCCAAGCCCTACCACGCCTGGAGCAAGGGCAAGGTCGAGCGGCTCATCCGCACCATCCAAAGCGACTTTGAAGCCACCCTGCGCCTCGAAGGCCGCAGCCTCCATAGTCTGGCCGAACTCAACGCCGCCTTCTTCCGCTGGATTGAAAGCTTCTATCACCTGCGCGTCCACAGCTCCACGGACATGAGCCCGCACGAGCGCTTCACCCGGGCCGCGCACCCGCCGCGCACCATCGAAGACCCCGACAAAATCGACGCCCTCTTCTTCACCCGCTCCGAGCGCGTCGTGCGCAAGGACGGCACCGTCACCCTCGGCAAGACCCTCTACGAGGTCAACCTCGCCCTGCGCGCCCTGAAAGTCGAACTGCGCTACGACCCGCTGCTCCCCGACCACGTCGAAGTCTGGCACAAGGGCTCCTTCCAGGGCCTCGCCACTCCGGCCAACCTCCACCTCAACAGCCAAACCTACAACCGCAGCCACAACTATGAACGCTAAGCCCATCCCCACCGACCTCCCGTCCTCCAAATCCCCCTCCCTTGAAGAACTCCTGCGCGCCTGGGGCCTGCGCCGCGCCCCCTTCACGCCCGATGAAAAAGGTGCCAAACTCTTCCCTGCCACCGGCCAGGGCGAGGCACAACTAAGGGACAGGCACAACTAAAGGGCACAACTAAAGGGACAGGCCTTCTGTCTATACCACATGGTAGGCGAGATGGCCGTCGAGGCGCGAGATGCGCCAGCACTTGTAGCTGTTCGAATAGGAAAGCGAGGGATTGCGAGAGGCCTTGCCGTCCGCGCGATCCCAAGCCCGTTTGCCGTTCCAGTAACCGATGGCCGACATGGTGCCGGACTCGGAAACCACAGGCGGAGCCGTGGAGGGAACGAAGAGCCCGTCAATCTCGGGCAGGCCGGCGCCGGAGACTTCAATGAAGAACGTGTTCGCTTCCAACGCGGCGGTTTTGTCGGCGGGTGGTTCGGTCATATTACTGGGGTGCGGAAAATGTGCGGACGGAAGACAGGACCCCACGCCGGAATGCCGTCTGGAAAGGGACCAGAAGCGAAGAGAACCCGCCTCAGCCCCGACAGTGATCGTGCGAATCTAGAGACAGACCTCAACGTGTCAACGAACCAGACCACCGGCCCGGCGAAAACCGAACCGCCAAGCCGAGCCTTATGGCGCGACCGTCCCCGGTCCTGTCTCCCGCGTAGCGGTGCCTCTGCGAGGCGTCGGCGGCTCTACCCCTCTTTCCCAACACGGCCCCTCCCGCATCCTCGCTCACCGACTTCCCACCCATAGCCAGAACCAAGGAGCCAGGTCGTCTGTCATCCTCGAGCACTCCTTCCCCCCCAGACAAGCAATCACAAGTGGTCACGAAGTGGCGGGCCCGCCAAAATTAGCGGCCGCCACCGCCAAGAAAATCCGCTGAACTCTCGAACAAATCGCCTCACTTCCCTTCCCCCAGCGGATTCCACACCCGCTCAAACCCCGCATCCAGAAAGTCCTTCTCATTCGCCGTCGCGAACTCCCTCACCCCGTGATGGCGCAGGGTCAGCGCCAGTCGCACATCAAAGATCCTCCGCCGCGCAAACTCCGGTTCCGCAGCCCGCTTCCGCACCGCCTCCATCACCCCCAACCCTGCTCCACCGGATCCGGCAAATGCCACGCGACCTCACCATCCCCCGCTCCCTGCCCCGGATGCCGGGCCGTCATCTGCTCCAAGCCCCGCCGCACCAACTCCGCAAAGGACCATTCCTTTGCCGCCGCCATCCCCCTGGCCCGCCTAAACAGCTCATCCGGGATCTGCACCTGCGTCTTGATCGGCTCAGTGATGGCAAGATGCTATCATGGCAAATCACTTTCAACCCAGGTGATTTCCCCCGCGGCGGCCAACTTCGGGACCGGCCTTCTCTAACCTGCCCCGTCCCCTACCAATCCTGACATCGGTCTTAACGACGTGCCATTCGGGACCGGCCTTCTCTCACCTGGCCTTCCGCCACCAACCCCGACCAGTCAACCCACCACCACCCTGACCATTCCGTTACCTCACCGCGATTGCATCCCCCAAGGCGGCATCCGACATTCGTCAACAAGCGGCACCCCCCGCCCACCCTCGCACCCCAACCCATGAACCCCTCCCATCCCCACCCCGCCGGGCCTCTTGCTCGCTTGGGCAGTCTTCTCTTCCTCTCGGCCACGATCCTTGCGGGAGGCCCCGCCGGAGCCCAGGGCGTGGGATCGCTGATGTGGTCTTCCGGTCCGGACCTGCCCTCGCCGCGGACCGAAGCCGCCGCCGTCCTCGCCTCCGACGATGCCGTGCTCCTCCTCGGCGGATCCAGTCCCGCCGGCGAAACGGTGGTGCCCAAGCTAGCCAACGGAGCTGCCGCCTGGACCACCGCCCCCGACCTCGACATCTCCCGCATCACCCCCGGAGCAACCCGTTTTGGAACGCAGGGCATTCTGGTCTACGGCGGTCTCCACGGCGGCGAGGCCACCGACGAGGCCCTCCTCTATGATTACTACCTGGCGGACAGCCAGGATGCCGAGAAGCTGTCCGTTCCGCGCCAGCACTTCGCGTTCGCCTCCGATAATTCAGGCCGGGCCTACGCGATCGGCGGAGTCGAAGAACCCGGCCAGCGACTTTCCAGCGCGGAGCGCTATCTGCCCAACAGCGACACCTGGGAGGACATCGCCTCCCTCCCCGTCGCGCTCTCCGGCGCTTGCGCGGTTGGCGTCGGTGCCACCCACATCTATGTCCTTGGCGGCCAAACCGCGGCCGGCATTCGGGACACCGTCTACCGCTACACCATCGCTTCCGATTCCTGGTCGTCGATCACTCCGCTCCTCACCCCGGTGCGCGACAGCGCGGCCGTGCTTTCCCAGGACCGCATCTACGTCCTCGGGGGAGTCTCCCCGACCGGTCCGGTGGACACCGTGCAGGTCTATGACCTCACCACGGGCCTCTGGTCAACCGATGCCCTGCCCGCCGCTCGCCGTGGCCATGCCGCCGTGGTCACCGCCTCCGGAACAATCCTCGTCGCGGGAGGCTTCGATGCCGCCGGCCTCCCCTCCGCCTCGGTCTTCCAAACCCAGCAACTGAACCTCCCCGAGACCGCCCCGGTCTTCAACACCGCGCCCGTCACCAATGGATCGCTGGATCGTCCCTACTCCTATGACGCCGGCGCAGTGGGAAATCCGCCCCCCACCTACTCTCTCGTCACCGCTCCGGCGGGCATGGGCATCGATGCGGCCAGCGGCCTGATCTCCTGGCAGCCGGGACCCGGACAAGTGGGCAGCCAAGCGGTGACCGTGCGCGCTACCAATCGGGTGAACGCCACCGACCAGACCTTCAACATCGCCGTGGTCAACGACACCTTCCCGCCCACCGCCCCCACCGCGGTGCAGGTGGTTGAGGTGGGTCCGAATCACGTGGAATTGTCCTGGAGCGGCGCCACCGATGCCGTTGGCGTGGACCATTACGGCGTTTACCGCCAATACCGTTGCGGATGGCGCGGCAGCAAACGCTGCTATTCCCTCGTCCAAGGGGACATCCCCGGGACCACCACCACCATCACCGGTCTCACTCCGCTGACCTCCTACACCTATGCCGTCCGCGCCTTTGACGCCGACGGGAACGTCTCGCCAAACTCCCCGCTGGTCTCCTTCAAGACCCTCTCCCCGCCCGTCTTCCTCCGCTACGCCGGGGCCACCACCCTCCCCGCCAACTTCCCCCTGCAACTGCAATTCTACGTCAACGCCAACCCCGCCGCGACCTTTGCCATCCTCTCCGGCCCGTCGGCACTGACCCTCGACCCGGAGACGGGCCTGGCAAGCTGGATCCCCACCCCCACCGATGTCGGCATCCACACCCTGGTGGTTCGCGCCACCAACTCCGGCGGCAGTATCGACCTCTCCGTGGACCTCACCGTGAATCCCGATGCCCCGCAACTCTCCGCACAGATCACCTCCGGATCCGCCCTCGCCGGCTCCCCCTGGGCTGCGCAAATCTTTGACGGCAGCCACACCACCTCCACCTTTGCGCTCCTCTCCTCTCCCCCGGGGATGACCCTCGACCCGGCCACCGGCCAACTCTCCTGGGTGCCCACCCCGGACGACGCGGGCACCTGTTCGGTGATGGTCCGCGCCACCAATGCCGCCGCCACCGCCGACATCACCTTCGAGTTCTACTGCTATTTCACCGGCGCCATTTCCAACCCCCAGGTGACCGGACTGACCGATCTCTACCCCACCGCCATCTGGTCCGCCCCGGTTGGTCCGGGGGCCGACCGGACCGCCGGCTACACCATCATTGCCACGGCCCGCTACCGCTACGGCCGCAGCTACCGCAGCCACCGGGTGGCCTATGAAACCGATGCGGAAACCCTGACCGTCTCGCTCCCGGGCCTCGTTTCCGGCCGAACCTACACCCTTTATGTCAACCCCTTCGACGAGTTCGACAACTGCGGCCTCACCAACTCGCCGGGCCTTCCCTTCGTCCCCCGCCCCGGCCTGCCCAGCGTCGGTTGGACCGTCGCCGATGACAATGGCGGGGCCGGATTGGTGGCCGGACAGGAACTCGTCGTGAACTTCACCGAATACGGAACAGCATACGGACCGGTCAGCTATTCCCCGGTCAGTGTCCCCATCGGCTTCACCCTCGATCCCGTCACCGGAGAAGGTCGCTGGACCCCTGGCGCGGCCGACGTCGGCTCGGTCCCCATCACGGTGCGGGCCACCAACGACATCGGCTCCCGCGACATCACCATTAACATCCTCGTCAAGTTCTCCGGTCCCGTTCGAAATGCCTACACCACACGGGACGGCAACGCCGCCGCCTACTGGCAGCCCCCTCTCGACAACCTCGTGCCCGTCGCGAGCTACCGCGTCACGATGCACTGGCAGTGGAGCAGCCGCTCCTACTCCCGCTCCATGACCACCACCAACACCAGCCTCGCCTTCTCCCTCATCCCCACCGGCGCGGTCTGGCACAAGGGCGTCACCATCACCCCCCTCGACGCCGACGGCCGGGCCGGCGTTTCCACTCCCCTGATCCCCTACAACGGAGCGCTTCCCGCCGGCCTCCCGCCCGCCGATCCCGCATGGATCGAAAGCGTCACCGTGGATCCCGGCGGCACTCCCCTCCTGGAAATCCGGGGAGTGGTCGGCGTGGTGGCCGACCTCGAAGTGACCAACGACTTCTCGCTTTGGGACCCCATCGACACGGTGACCATCGGTGAAGACGGCGTCGTCGTCTGTCCTGATCCCACCAGCCAGAGTGCCCCGCAGAGCTACTACCGCCTGCGGGTCCCCTAACCGCCTGTTGAAGAATCCGCAGCCGCGCTGGCCACAAGATATCCCCAGGAGCCAAGCCAAGGGACGCCCTTTTGTCGCCCGCCTCACAAGAGGAGCGGCCGTAATCCCAACGTCCGTGGAAGGTTCACCGCGGCAGGTCGTATCGCAGGACGAGCGCGGTCTCGAGATCAACAATGAGGATCTCCTTGCCGTCATTGACGAGGAAGGGGCGGGAATCCGGGTCGTCCCGGCCGACGAAGGCGTCAATCGTGATGAGGCCCACTGGATCCCCGGTGGCCTTCAGGACGTAGGCGAAAGGATGGGGCGGGTGATAGTCCTCCATGGTGGAAGTCAGAATCGCGAAGGAGCCATCGGGCGCGAAGGCAACGTCGTCGACATCGGCGAGCCAGTTGCGATCAGCCCGGTGCGTGAGGTCGGCGAGTTGGGAGAAGGGCGACTCACCCCGCACCAGTTCCACTTTTCCAAACACCCCGGTCACCAGGAAGTTGGTGCTCGCCGGTTGCGCGATCCACTCCCGGCCCTCGTTGTCCCGATCCAGGGAGAACGTCTTTTCGTGCCGCGCCCCTTCCTGCGAAAAGTGCACGGAGTGACCGACCACGGGGCTTTCCGTGTAGTTTCCGTCGCCGTCCAGGAAGTAGTCCTTCACCCGAAGGTAGAGGGTAATTGCCTGCTTCTAGAGCAGGCCCGGAGCGCAGGGCGAGATCTTCCATCGCCAGCTATTCGCGCGCCTTCGAGTCGATCACGATCCCCCGCCGCTATCGTTGATAGATCGGCAGGAAGTGGTTGGTCACGGCGAGGCTGAGGACGGCCAGCGAGGTGGTGTAGGTCAGGCCCGCGGCATCCGCCTCGTTGCCTCCGGCACCCGGAAACCAGCCTTCGCGTGACTGCAGGGGCAGGAGCAGTGCAGGGACCACCCGCCGGGCCGCGCCCGCGTGCCTGCCGCCGCGCTGGTACATACCCTGCGCGTAGTAGTAAACGGTGTAATAAAACCATTTCGCCTCCTTCTTTGGTTCCTGCTGGAGGAGGAGGTCCGCCGCTCCGAGGGTCTCCTCGGCCTGGTACTGGCCGCAGACCTGCATCGCGAGCAGTCCCTCCGCGGTGGTGGAAAGCTCGTGGCCGGGACCGGAATATCCGAAGCCACCCGGGGTTCCGGGACCGCCGTTTTCGCCGAAGGGCTTGTAGAGTCCCTTCATGTATCCCACCACCTTGTCGATCGCCTCGCGCGGCACGTCGACCCCCGCATTTTGTGCGGCGCGCAGCGCCATCGTCTGCCACACGGTGGCCGACAAATCCGAGTCCCCGCTCGTCGGCTCATAACGCCAGCCCCCGGCATTGCGCGGATCCTTCCGGATGCTCTGCGCCCGCAGGATCAACTCGACCCCCAGCGTGCATTTTGTGCGGATGGCGGCGTCCTGTTTGCCGTCGGCACCCATTCCCAACATTTCGGCGAGCATCAGGGTGGTGATGCCGTGGCCGTACATCCGGGAGTTGTCCGCCTTCCCGAAGTAGCCGTCGGCGGTTTGGTTTGCGGGCAGAAGCACGTAGCCGATCGCCTTGCTCATCCCCTGGCCCGCGGCCGTCGCATCGCCCGGCTGGTGTCCGCATGCCGCCAGGGCCAGGACCGCCAGGGAGGTGTTGGCCATCGGATACTTCTGCCCGATACTTCCATCCGCGGCCTGTTCGGAAAGCAGGTAACGGCTTGCCGACTCCAGCGCGGCATTGACTCCGGGGTCGGCCTGCACCGTTGCGGATGCGAAGGCGAGGACCAGCGAGAATCCGCAGGCACGCCGGATCCGCCGCGAGCGGGTGAGACGGATCGGGCCGGGCGTGATGGGAATCGTGTTCATGGATTTCTGGATTTCTCGGCAACGACCCGGTAGTAGGTTTCGACCGCCTCGCGGTAGTCGCCCGGGATGGACTCGGCTTGGCCTTTGGAGAGTTGTTCGGCGAGCTTTTTCGGCAACCTGCCCCAGTCGCCCTTTTTCATCGCCTGCAATTCCGGCGGCGCGTCCGGTGACGGGGCAGCCGCCGCAAAATCGGCTCCGCCCTCCGATTTTTCCATCGGATCACCGGGAGTCGGGGCGCCGGGCAGGGGGGACGGGAGGGGGGAACGGCCCTGACGCATCGATGCCATGGCGGCCTGGGCCATGCCCCCCATCGGGCTTGGCGGACCCGGAGGCCCCGAAGAACCGGGAGCCTCACCCTCCGCCGGGGACTCCCCGGCCACGTCGGATTCACCTGCATTGAGTTGTTGGTCGAGCTCATCCAGGGCCCGGGCCATCTGCTCTTGTTCGGCGGGGGTGGGCGTGTCGGAAGGCTCGCCGGAGGGGCTTGGCGGAGGCGAGGAGGGGGGGCTCGCTTCGCTGGCCTCCTTGAGGGCCTCGGCGTGCGCGAGGAGGGCATCGAGTGATTTTTGCGCCGGGGACTGGGCCTCGCCGGGCCGTTGCGACTGTCGCAGGGCGGCGTCCGCAGCCGCCACCTCGGTGTGGACGGTGTGGTCGATCTGGTCGGCGAGCTCGGCGAGGGTCCGGCTGACCTCCCAGTTGTATAGCCGTTTCTCGTGGCGGCTGGCCCGGGCCACATCGGCCGCCGCCTCGCTGGCATTGGGTTCGACCGGCTGATGGGCCAGGGTGGCCAGGGCGAGGTTCGGATTGATGGGCGCCTCTTGTGGGATCAAGGCCATGGCCTGGGCATTTTCGGCGGCCACCCGGGCGGCCTCCCGGGCCTGGTTGGCGGCCTCAATGGCGAGGGCGGATTCTTCGGCAGAGCGGGTGGCCTGTTGTGCGGCCTGTTGGTTGCCTGCTTGTTGGGGTCCGCCCTTCTCCGCCTCCTTCGTGGCAATCGCGGCCGCCGGCTTGGCGCCGCCCCGGGCGCGACTCGAGAGCTGGGCCACCTCGCTGCCCCGCTCGCGCACCGCATCCGAAGCGGTCTGCACCGCTTCGGCGTTCCGGCCATTTGTCATCGCCTCGGCCGCCGCCAAGAGTTGCTTCGCCGCGGCCAACGCCGCCGCGGCACCCTCGGCGGCCTCGCGGGCCTTGGCGAGGGCGGGGTCGTTGGCGGCCTGTTCCGCCGCCTCCCGGGCGGAGTC
>JAQCFL010000146.1 GCA_027619375.1 Verrucomicrobiota bacterium
TCCCCTTCCCTCCCATCCTCCCCCTCCCACACCCGCCTGTCGCCCCAACCCGTCGAGCGGACTCCGCACCCCCTTCTCGTTGCCCAGCTTCACCGCGTGGGCATAGATCTCCGTCGTCTTCACATCCTCATGCCCCAGCAAATCCTGCACCGTCCGGATATCCGCTCCTTCAACCGAAGCCCCGATCCGCACAGCTCAGATACCACCCGATCACCCACTCCGCCCCCCGTCCCTCCCGCCGCCCAAACTCCCGGCTGTGCTTCAGATCCTCTCGCCACGACGTCCATACCGAATGCCCCCGCTCCCCATCCCCACTCTCACTCTGCGAAGAGTTCATCCACCCGCCCTGTTCGGCTGTTCACTTTTCGCAACAGAAACACACTACCGCTGCTCAAACCATCTCTGATCCTAAAATACCGGAGTTATCCAACTTCGACCCCACCAACCCACTCAACACAGACCTTAGCCGCTGATCCCCAGAACCTTACCCACAACCTTGCCAAGTCGCATATCCCCGCTAAAGTCGCTCAATAGTACTGTTGGGCAAAGAAATGAATGCGAGGAGCTTACGTGAACATGCGATCGAGACGGTCTTCGTATTCCTCCAGGCAATGGTGATTCTAGCCGGGAGCGGTTTGGTCGCCCTTTCGATCAAGATCTACGGAGAATCATACGGATCTCGGCCACTCCCATTCTTTTCCATGTTCGTGCGGGACTGGGGATTCCTGTTCCTAGTAGTTCCCGCGGTATGGGCCTTGGGGTGTGTTTGGCTGGAGCGTGATGAACGTTTTGCAATCGGGCAACGCTCGGTAGTTGTAACTGGGATTCTCGTCCTCATCGGACTCGCATTCTTGATGATGGGCGCGATGGTGCCTCCGCCGCTGATCCACGCCACGCCGATCGGCCGATAATATGCAAACCGAACTGCACAACAAGGCAACGCTGGAAATCGCGTAAACCGCTGATCCTGTTTGCGCTCCCTCCGGTCGGGTGATAGTTTTTCAACTGTGATCTGGCGCGATTGCCAGGTCTTCAACGTTCTGCTGAAATAATGACTCCTGGACTTCATCGGTTTTCTGACGTGGAAGCGCATCTTCTTGAGGAGCACGCCAAGCGATACTCCGAAGTCTTGAGGTTATCCACCGCAGCATCTTTTGCAGGACTGTTTTTTCTTCTTCAGCTTGAGCAGCAAATACCAGCCTCCAGTGTTCAATGGTCTTCCCCTCTAGAATGGTCGTGGGCATGTTTCCTGCTGTCGTCTCTTCTCGGAGTTGCCTCCTTAGCTTTTTGGGTAGTGAACCCCACAACGCGATTGGCGGGACTTCGCATTGAAAGGGACGATAAAGGCACGATTTCAAAGGTCTATGTGGGATCTGTTCTACGGTGGTATGAGATCGGTTCATATTGGGGTCACATCAGAATGGCACTGTTTTAAGCGCCTTATCGGGATGCGGAGGTTCCCATCCAGGGGTGCCGGGGCGAAAAATTTTGCGGCCTGAAGGGCCGAAAGAACAGAGCCCAGGGCAAGTGAGCAACGAACGCAGCCCTGGGTATTGACACCCCCGGTGCCAGCGGCCTGAAGGGTCGCAAGAAAGCCACAGCCTCGCTATTCGGCATTCTCGCGGACTTTCAGCCCGCCTCCTTGTATGGTCCCAACAACCCAGGCCTCCAACCCGACCGGACCGGACCTGCGGTGCGCTCGGGTTTCCGACCTGGGCTTTGTTGTTTCGACCCTTCAGGCCGGGGTGAGGTGCGCCTTAAGCCAATTCCGAGACTCCGTTTAAAACAGTGCCATTCGCTGCTGACCCCTTTGACGGGGGAACGGACTGGCGCTTCGAGCTCAGTCTTCCTCCATCGTCACCCGCACCCGCTCGACGGCCCGCCGGAGCACCTCCCCGCAGGCTCCCGCACTCGATGCTTCCGCGAAGACGTGGCCCTTCGACTCCCCGCTGCCAACACGATCCACCACGCGGTCTCCCGGCTGCAGGACGCAGGAAACCTCAACCACCCCCGGCACCGCCAAGGCCTCCGCCGTGCCCTGCACCTCGCGCACCGTTCCGGGTCCCGGATGGATCAGCCACACCCCCGCGTGCCGTTTCGCCTCCGCCGGAAAGTCCGGAAGGTCCCCCCCCGCCAATCGCAACAACGCCTCCCACGGATCAAACTCGTAAGCCCGACGCATCAACTCCATCAAATAGCCTCCCGGCGGACGCGCCGCGATCTCTCCAAACACCGGACCATCCTCGCCCAGAAAGACCTCCATGTGGCTGATCCCCGATGCAATGCCCAAGCCCTCGTGCACCCGCTCGGCCAGCGCATTCACCCAGGCCGCCACATCCTCATCGAGCCCCCCCGGCACCACATTCGCCCAGCGTGGTTTCAAATACCGGGTGTGATTCCGAAACACCGTCCGCCCTCCGTGGCGAAAGCTCTCCACGCTCATCTCCGTGCCCCGCACAAACCCCTCCGCCAACAAGCCCGCCCGCAGGTGCGCGGCCACCTCCTCCTTCGACCCGCAAACCCACACCCCGCGACCACCCGAGCTGATCGGCATCTTCAACACCACCGGCAAACCCAACTCATCGATCAACTCCTCCGCCGTGGTCGAGGCATTCGTCTCCATCCAGGGCGCACAGGGAATCCCCGCCGCGACGATGGCCTTCTTCATCACCAACTTGTCATGGCAGCGCCGCGCCACCTCCAATGGCAGCCCCGGCAAACCAAAGTGCTCCCGAATCGCCGCCGCCGCCACCACCGAGCCCGTCGCCACCGCCGCCACGCTCAGCGGCGGGCTGTCGGGAAAGAACTCCTCCGCCGCCTCCACCGCCCACTTCCTCGTCCCACCAAAGGCATGCGGCGCCTGCTCCAGTCGGGAGTGCACATCGATCACCACCGGCTTCCAACCCAGACGCTTCGCCGCCGCGATGGCCGACTTCCGGCGACCGATCAACAGGATGCGCTCCCGCTTGCGGGGCGCCTTCTTGCCTGCGGAGTTCGATTCACTCATCCGGTTCTCAATTCTTGGGGAAGCACGCGATCCAAGGGCACCGCCGCTCAGCGCTCCCATAGATTGCCGGCACGATCCTGCAACGACATTCTACGCATCATTTGGCCCCGCTGCACCCCTGCTTCAGGGGAATGCCCTCCCTCCTTGTCAAGGCCCCCACCCGCGCTCCCAATATCCTGCGCGTCCATTCGCTGCGCTTTCCCTCCTGCCCCTCCTGCCCCTCCTCATCGCCGGGGTCGCCCCGGTGCTGAAGGCCGCGGATTGGCGCCGGGAACTCCTCGCCGAAGAGGGCATTCCCCCCACCGAAGAGGCCCTGCACAAAGGCCTCGATCGCGACGCTCCCCATTCGGCCGACCTCAAATGACCTCCATGGGTTTCGACCCCGCTACCGACATCCATGCAATGGATGTCGGTCGAAGTCCATCGCCTCCCCGATGACCGCGTCAAACTCAGCGTGATCGTCGAACAGGAGAACGCGGAGTCCTTCCGTAAATCGTTCGTCTTCGAGGCAGATGCCATCGGCCCGCTCAATCGCCTTTCATTCGTCCGCAGCGGCCGCACCGGCGGCAACGCCCGCCTCGACGACCTCACCATGGAACTGATCCCCTAGCCCAACGGCAACACCCCGTCCCCGCAGTATTTCTCCGAGCCGAAGCTCTTCAGCTCATGCCCGAAGGAATGCGCCAGGCTCATCAGAAAGCGGTTGTGCGGTGCCCCCTTGAAGTCATGGCACTGCCCCATCTTGAACCCCGCCCCATTCCCGACCACCAGAAAGGGAATGTTGTCGTGGGTGTGCGAGTTCCCCTTCCCGAGCTCGTTGGTCCAAATGACGGTGGTGTGATCGAGCATCGACCCATCCGCCCCCGGCTCCGGAGTGTCGGATAGTTTCTGCACCAGGTAAGCCAGCTCCCCGGCAAACCAGGTGTTGATCCGCAGCAGCTTCTCCTGCGCGTCCTCATTCTTGTCCGGCTCGTGGGACAGCTGGTGATGCCCCTCCTCCACCTCCAACCAACGCATCCGGGCCTGCCCCACCGAGCGCATGTATTGCAGCGTGGCGATGCGCGTCATGTCGTTGGCCATCGAGTTCACCAACAAATCCATCTGCATGCGGCTGATCTCCGGCGTGTTGTCGTTGACCAATTCGATGTTCGGATCCAGCTCCGGCTCGGGATGCACCAGCTTCCGGTCCCCGGCCCGCTTCAGATCCTCCTCCATCGCCTTCACCAACTCCATGTGGTCCTTGATGGCGCGCTGGTCCTCGCGGCTGATCTTCTTCGAAATTTTCTTCAGGTCGTCCCGCACGTCGTCGAGCACCCCCACCAGCGTGGCGCGATCCTTCATCTGCCCGTAGAGCTTGTTGAGCATCTGGTAGGGATCGTCGATCGGGGCGACCGGCTTGTTCGATCCCGCATAGACCATCCGCGTCCACGGATCGGCGCGATCCGGCACCGCCACCCCGAATTCCAGCGAGCCAAACCGCGTCTGTGTCGCCGCATCCTTCTGCAGGAAATTCTTCAGCTCCTGGTCGATCGAAATGCCATTCGCCCATCCCGCCGGCGTGTCCGAGCCGCCCTGGATGTTGCCCGGCAACAACTCGATGCCGGTCAGCAGGCAACTCATCCCGCGCATGTGCCCGTCGCCGTCACCCTTGATGCGGTTGGAGAGCCCCTTCAACATCAACATTCGGTCCTTGAACTTCTCCAGCGGCTTCAGAATCGGCTTCAACTCCGTCAACGGCCCCGCCTTCGGCCAAAACTCGCCGGGCAGCGTCCCGTTCGGCGTGAACATGATGATCAAGCGCTGCTTGCGCGATCCCAACGCCTCCGCACCATACAGGCTTGGGAGCCCCGCCAGAAAAGGCAGGCTCGCGGCGGAAAGACCGAGGTCGCGGAGAAAATTGCGGCGGATCATGGGGTTGGCGTGCTGAGGGCAACCGCCTCGTCCTCCTCGTGATGGAGGGCGGCGACCGTTGCGATCTCTACGATCAGGTTTTGCATATTATAGCCCGAATCCACAAATGTTCCACGGAGCAGATCGAGAGCCTCCCCGCCGTAGGCCTCCGTGGACTGCTTGGTGAGGTGGTGAAAGAGGTGCGTGATGAAGGCCCGATGCGCCGCCTCGCTCTCCACCGCGAGCTTGGCGAGATCCCTGGCGCTCTCCACCCGAATCTGCTCGTCCTGGTCGTTCACGTAGTCACTCACCGTGTTGATCGGCTTCTTGTTGTCCGTTGTGCGGTAGCGGCCGACTGCGTCGTAACTCTCCAGACTGAACCCGATCGGATTGATGACCCGATGGCACTGCATGCAGGTATCCTTCTTCGTCAACTCGGTGACTTTCTCGCGCATCGTCAGAGTCGGATCAAATTCCTCGTTCTTGAACGCCACCGCTTCCGGGGGGGGCTTGAGGAGACGACCGAGGACGTTGCGGCTCAGGAAGACCCCGCGATGGATCGGCGAGGTGTTGTCGTGATAGGCATTCGCCGCCAACAGGTAGGGATGCGTGAAAATCCCGGACCGCATTCCATCCGGCGCGGCGACCTTCGCATAGGGCTCTCCGTCCGGCACCGGCCCTCCGTAAAATTCCGCAAGGCGGGGATTGAGGTAAAGGTAGTCCGCCGTGAGCAGCTCGCGGTAGTCGGACTGCTCACTCCACACCACCTCCTCCACAAAGGTCTCCAACGAACCCCGCAGATCGGCCACGATGCGCTGGTCAAAGCCGGGGTAGAGCTTCCCATCCTTCCCCAGATCCTCCCGCTCATCCATGGCCAGCCATTCCTGGAAAAATTCCCGTGTCTTGATCCGCGCCCGGGGATCCTCCAGCAGCCGACGGGCCTGTGCCGCGACCTGCCCGGTGCTCTGCAGCGTTCCCTCCCGCGCCGCCTTGCACAGTTCCTCGTCCGGCAGAGAATCCCACAGAGTGAGGGCCAGACGCGAGGCGATCGTGTCGCCGTCCGGAGCCCCCTCATTGTCCGCCAAACCCGGATAAAGAAAGCGCGGCGAGGTCAGGATGAGCAACAGCGATTGCTTCGCCGCCGACTCAACGTCCTTCGCCCCCTCAAAACGCGAGTCAATAAAGAACGCCTTCTGTTCCCCGTCCAACGGCCGCCGGAATGCCCGCTCCGCGATCTCCATGCACAACTTCCGCAGATCTCCGGCCTCCTTGTAGTTCTTCTTCCGCTGGCGGCCGAGTTGCTCAAGATTGGCGACGACGTGATTCACGATCTCCACCGCCGCAAAGGTGGTCGCCTCCTGCCATTCCTTGGAAATCGCCGAACCCCGCTCGAAGCCGCGGCTGCGGTCATCGGCCGAGAAATTTGCCTGCACCAGCGTGACCGGCGCCGCTCCCTGCGGAGAAAGAAACTCGTGCGGAATCGCCTCCCAAACCCCGTGCGGCAGCTTCCACTCCAGGTGAATGGAGGAGACCTTCTCCTGATAGCTGAAGTACTGCAGATGCAGCGGATAGGCCCGCCCTCCGAGGAGAAAGATCTTCCGGCTCTTCTCCTGCAACTCGTTGTTCGTGCTCACATAGGCATCGATGAAGGCATCCTCGTCGCCGCCTCCGCCAAAGGAATTCAGCTGCAACAACGCCCCGTTGTGCGTCCGGAGACGGATGTCGTATTCCCCGCTCTCCGGCGCGATGAGCGATCCCGTCCAGCGGATCGAGAACCCCTGCTGCGTCATGTTCTCCATCGGCACTCCCTTGCCAAAATCAAAGTCGAGCAGACGATCCACCCGCTCCCCAATGAAGTCCTTCTCCTTCGCCATCTTCTCGGAGTTGTGATAGCGTCCCTTCAAGCCCCGCTCCGTGCCGATCCTCGTCTGCGGCCCGAGCGAACCGATCAGGTCGGTCATCGACTGCCGGTATTGGTTGTTGGTCAAGCGCAGTAACTCCACCCGTGGCGGGCTGTTCCGGGCCTGCGCGGCGGGAGAATAGAAGGCGTCGTACACATACTGGGCCACCGCTTCGGCATCCTCATCGACCACCGCCTCCTCGTCGTCCTCCGGCATCGACTTGTGGATGTAGCGGGCCAGCGACTCGGGCGACTTGTTGCCCCAGAGCGGCTCGTCATACTCCTCATCAACCCCCTCACCCTTGGCCCCGTGGCAGGAGGCGCATTGCTCGGCGTAGATCACCTCACCACTCGAGCCAGAGGTCGCCTTGGAACGTTTTCCGCAGGAGACGGAAAACGAGGCGAGGACCAGGAGAAGAAGAACGGTGGCGGAACGCATCCACCGCATCATACGTGGCTGCCCACCGGATTCTTCGCCCCTCCGCCGCGTTCCCGGTCAAAGGACGCGGTAGATCCGCCACGCTTCCCCCCATCGTGGTCAGGACACCTCGTCCTCCGTCTGCTTCGCGCCCTTTGCCACCGCGGAGGAAATCCCCGGTTTCCGCGATAGCCCCGCCACCCTCGGCACGTATCGCGGGGCATGAAGAGACCATTGCACTGGATTTTGGCGGGTTTGACCGTCCTTTTGGCGGCAACCGGCTTTGCGGAAGACGAGAAAAAGCCGCTCAAGGCCCTCCTCATCACCGGCGGTTGCTGCCACGACTACGAGTTCCAGTCCAAGGCCCTCACCCTCGCCTCCGCCGCCAAGGCCGACATCGAGTGGACCGTCGTCAACAAGGGCGGCGACGGCACCGAAGCCCAGATCGACCTCTATAGCGACCCGAACTGGGCCAAAGGCTACGACGTCGTCGTCCACAACGAGTGTTTCGCCAACACCAAGGACCCCGCCTACGTGCAGAAGATCGTCGAAGGCCACAAGGGCGGCACTCCCGCCGTGGTCGTGCATTGCGCCATGCACACCTACCGTGCCATGGAGTCCGACGAATGGCGGCAGTTCCTCGGCGTGACCAGCCGCCACCACGAACATCAAAGCAAATATCCGGTCAACATCGAGCAGCCCGAGCACCCCATCATGAAGGGCGTCCCCGCCAACTGGATCACCCCCATGGACGAACTCTACATCATCGAGAAGGTCTGGCCCCACACCACCGTCCTGGCCACCTCGAAGAGCGAGAAGAGCAACAAATCGCAGCCCGTCATCTGGACCAACGACTACAACGGCACCCGCGTCTTCGGCACCACCTACGGCCACAGCAACGACACCTTCGGCGACAAAACCTACCTCGACATTCTCACCCGCGGCATCCTCTGGGCGGCGGGTAAATTGGAATAAGGGCGGGACCGCTCTCCGAGTGGTCCGGCGGTTCCACCCTACGATCCGGTCCGGTGCCCGGAATCAGCCTCCCACGGCGTTCCGATCGTATCAGCCGACCCATCGGCACCAAGCTCGCCAGCCCCACCTGCGAGAGCGAAGTGACCGTCCATTCCCTCATCCAGCTTCAGTCTCATCGGGGAGTTGGCAAAGAGATGCACATAACCACAGCTCTCACATACAAGCGCAGAAGTTCCCGATCGTTCGCGCCCTTTGAAGAGAAAAGCTTCGGGATTCCGATCCTTGCCGACATTGATGGGCTTTTCCGAATTCCAATCCAAGAGCATCGCCCCCTCGATGAGCTGCCTCCCTCCGCAAAAAACACAGCATCCCGTCCCTTTCTTGGTCTCCGGCTCCGGGAAATTAAACTCGGGTATCTTCATGGCAGCACCAGCCTATCCCTCCC
>JAQCFL010000147.1 GCA_027619375.1 Verrucomicrobiota bacterium
GCGGATTTGGGGCGGGAGAGGGCGGATGCGGAGGCGGCGCAGGCGCGGGGGTATTATTTGCCGGATGAGGATGAGCGGCTGCGGGAGGTTTACGCGAGGTATCTGGCGCTCCGGGCGGTGTTGTGGGGGACGGTGGAAGCGCTGGCGCCGATCGTGGATACGAAGGAAGAGTTGGCTTGGGAGCAGCGATTGCGGGCGTTCGGGGTGGGATTTTGTGCGGCGGCGCTGTTGGTGCGGGCGGGGACTTTTCTGGTGGAGCTGGCGAGGGTGCGGCCGGTGGTGTGGCGGAAGCTGGACGAGGCGGAGGGGCGGTATGGGATTGAGCGGAAGAGTTTCACGCGGATCTATGAGCGGCTGGCCTCGACGCGGTGGATGTGGCGTTGCTACGAGGCGGCGCAGTTTTATCGGGTGCATCGGGAGGATTTGGAGGAAGCGATGCGGGGTCCGGGGTATCGGGAGGTCTTTGAGTTGGTGCGGGGGGAGGAGCCGTTGATTGAGGCGCGGAAGCGGGACTATTTGCAGCGGAATCTGGATTACCGGCTCTATGATTTCAAACGGCGGCATGTATCGGGCTATCGGAAGGTGATGTTTCACCTGTTTCGGCTGAGTGGGAGCGCCATTGCAGATTTGAAGCAGCCGTTTGTGAAGGCGGCGGGGGTGGGCAAGCGGGTGACGGAGTCGGTGTGGGCGGAGGTGGGGGGGCTGTTGCGGCCGGGGGATGTGGTGGTGACGCGGCACGATGATGCGCTGAGCAATTTGTTCCTGCCGGGGTTCTGGCCGCATGCGGCGCTTTATATAGGGAGTTTGGAGGAACGGGAGGCACTGGGGGTGGCGGTGGAGGAGGGGCGGCGGGCCCGGAGCGGGGGAGTGGTGCGGTTTTTGGAATCGAAGAAGGACGGGGTGCTCTTTCGGCCGCTGGAGGAGACCTTGGCGGTGGATGCGTTTACGGTGTTGCGGCCAAGGCTGGGGGCGGGGGTGCTGGCGGGAGTGTTGGGCAAGGCGCTGAGCCACGAGGGGAAGCTCTACGACTTCCTCTTCGATTTCCGCGCGGCGGATCGGCTGGCCTGCACGGAATTGGTGTATCGGAGTTTCCACGGGGTGGAGGGGGCGGCTTTTTGGTTGTCGGAGCGGGCCGGGCGGCTGTGTTTGTCGGCGGAGGATCTGCTGGATCAGGCGCTGGGGGGTGGGGTGTTCGAGGTGCTGGCCCTGTATGGAGTGGGGGAGGATCGCTTGTGGACGGGGGAGGAGGCGCGGCTACGCTTGGCGGGGAGTTATGGGAGGTAGGGGACTGGCCAGAAGAATCGCGGCGGGAGGCCACGGTGGCGGCCTTTGGTGGGACGTCGAAGCCACGGGGGGAAGGCTGAAAATCAGGGGGGTTTGGCCTTCATTGGGACTTTGTGAAAAATTTCACAAATTCAACTTGCCCGTATTTGGGGGCAGGGCTATAGCCACCGCGCTGCTCTGCATCGCATGTCTTTTTTCGCGAGATTTTCCCCGTTTTTTGGACGATTCACCCTCCAGTGTTTCTTCTTATTCCTGTTGAGTGGTGGTGCCTTTGCGGCGGCTGCGGAGGGGGAGGCCCTTCCGGACCACGATCACCTGCCGGCCCACGCGGAAGAGGTTTTCAATGTTCTCGGGATTTCGATCACCAACTCGATGGTCATGGTCTGGGTGGTGGCGGCGCTGTTGATCATTGTGGCGCAGGTGGCGACGAAGGACCTGAAGTTGGTGCCGAGTGGGGTGCAGAATTTCGTGGAATGGCTGGTGGAGTCGCTCTTCAGCTTCTTCGAGGGGATCCTCGGGCACAAGCTGGCGGCCCGGACCTTCTGGTTCCTCGGGACGATCTTCATTCTGATTCTCGTTTCGAACTGGTTCGGTCTCGTTCCTGGAATCGGGACGGTGGGCTGGGAGTTGACGGGTGCCGGGGTTGATTCGCACGACCGCTATCGTCCCTTCTTCCGCGGGGCCAACGCCGACCTGAACCTGACCAGCGCGATGGCCCTGACCTTTGCGTTGATGTGGTTCTACTGGGCCTTCACGGAGATCGGCCTGAAGAACTTCCTCGCGCACATCTTCGCGCCGAAGGGTGAGTTCAAGGGCATCGTCCTGGTGCTGATGGGGGCCATCTTTCTCTTTGTGGGCCTGATCGAGGTTCTTTCCATCGCGGTGCGGCCGGTGGCGCTGATGTTCCGACTTTATGGAAACGTCTATGCGGGTGAGAGCATCCTCGAGACGATGTCCGTCATGAACGTGCCGCCGCTTCTCAAGTGGTTGCCGCCGCTTCCCTTCTACTTCCTCGAACTTCTGGTCGGCTTCGTGCAGGCCCTGGTGTTCGCCCTGCTTTGCGCGGTCTTCATCAAGCTCATGTGTGCGCATGAGCATGAGGAGCACGACGAGCATCATGGCGATGAAGCGCACGGCGAGAAGCCTGCTTCGGAGACCACCTAGACAGATTTTGCCGGTCAGACCATGGATTCCGTGGGGGCCGGCGGAAAAAACAACAAACCAAACGAACTAAGAACATGGACAGCCTCATTCAACTCGTTGCAGCGATTCCCGCCCTTTTCAGCTTCCTTGCGGAAATGGACGGAAGCATCCACATCGGACTTGCGGGTCTCGGTGCCGGTCTCGGCATTGGCCTCGTTGGCTCCAAGGCTGCTGAAGCGACCGGTCGCAACCCGGGTGCCTTCGGCAACATCATGACGATTTCGATCATCTTCGCCGCTCTTGCGGAAGGTTTGATCTTCATCGCCATTTTCCTTGGCTAAGGATTTGGTCGGCGTCCCGCGAGGGGCGTCGGCTACCTGCCCATCTTCTCAGAACACCTTTCAGACATGCTCCTCGATACCTTTCAATTCCTTGCCGTTGCGGATGTTGCCGTGGAGGGCGAAGGCCCGCTTGGTGAGATTCTCCGGAAGTTCCACGTCAGCTGGCCGAGCTTCATCGCGCAGTGGGTGAACTTCATCATCATCGCCGTACTTTTGAAGAAGTTCGCCTTTGGCCCCGTGCTCGGGATCCTCGAGAAGCGCCGGGCGCGGATTGCCGGTGGTGAGGCGAAGTTGGCGGAGATCGAGAAGCAGCTCGCTGAAAGCGAGCGCCGCACCGAGGAAGTGCTCGGCAAGGCCAATGCCGACGCGAAGCGGATGATCGAGGAAGCCAAGTTGAGTGCAACGGCCCTCGGAGAGCGCAAGACGCAGGAGGCGGTGGCTTCCGCGCAACAGATTCTGGCCAAGGCCGAAGAGGCCGCCAAGTCGGAGCGGGAGCAGATGGTGACGGAACTCAAGAAGGAGTTCGGCCGCCTCGTGACCAACACCACCACGCAGGTGACCGGCAAGATCCTCACTCCCGACGACCAGAGCCGCATCAACGAAGAGGCCATCGCCAAGGTTTCCTGATTTCCGACGCTCCTGATTTAACCGATGAAAGTTTCCCGTGAAGCAGCCACCACCGCCCGCCGTGCCTTCCGGATGTGCCTGGAGGGGGAGCGTCTCAATGACGACAAGTTGCGGAAGGTCTTCAAGAAGATCGGGGAGCTGAAGCCGCGCAACTACCAGGCCATCCTGCACACCCTGCTGCGCCTGACCCGCCTCGAGGCGGCCCGCCGCCAGGTGTTGGTGGAGAGTTCCACCCCGCTGGACAGCAACACCACGGTGCGCGTGACGACCGGCCTGCAGGAAAAGTACGGCCACGATCTTACCTTTGAATTCAAAGTCACCCCCGAGCTCCTCGGCGGCATGCGGATCCGCGTCGGCAACGACGTCTGGGACGGCAGCGTCAAGGGACGGCTGGAGCGGCTTTCCAATGCATTTTAATCCACCTCAACCAACAATCTCAACCCGAGTAACCCAGCTATGAGCAGTATCCTCCAGGATCTGGAAAAAGAAATCGCGAACGTGACCACTTCGGTCGAAAAGACCAACGTCGGCACAGTCCGGGAAGTGGGTGACGGTGTCGCCAAGGTCGAAGGCCTCAGTGAAGTTCAGCTCAACGAGATGGTTCAGTTCCCCGGTGGACTGGTGGGCATCGCGATGAACCTTGAGGAAGGTGAAGTCGGGGTGGTGCTTCTCGGAAACAGTCTCCACATCAAAGAGGGAGACGAATGCCACACGACCGGCAAGTTGCTTTCCGTTCCAGTGGGCGAGGCCCTCCTCGGGCGCGTGGTCGATGCGCTTGGTCGTCCGATCGACGGCAAGGGCGAGATCGTCTCGGACACCAACTATCCGGTGGAGAAGATCGCTCCCGGCATTATCAAGCGGAAGTCGGTATCGGTGCCCGTGCAGACCGGCATCATGGCCATCGATGCGATGATCCCCGTGGGCCGTGGCCAGCGGGAGTTGATCATTGGTGACCGTTCCACCGGCAAGACGACCATCGCGATCGACACGATCATTGCGCAGGCCGCCCAGAACAAGGCGGCCCGGGAAGGGCGCCTGAAGAATCACAAGCCGCTCTACTGTGTTTACGTGGCGATCGGCCAGAAGATGTCCAACGTGGCGCGGACCATTTCGACGCTCGAGGCGGCGGACGCCATGTCCAACACCATCATCGTGTGTGCTTCGGCCTCCGACTCGGCGGCCAACCAGTTCCTCTCGCCCTACGCCGGTTGTGCGATGGCGGAATACCTGATGGATCAGGGCAAGGACGTCCTGATCGTGTATGATGATCTTTCCAAGCAGGCGGTCGCTTACCGTCAGGTGTCGCTCATTCTTCGTCGTCCTTCCGGACGGGAAGCCTACCCGGGTGACGTCTTCTACCTGCACAGCCGTTTGCTGGAGCGTTCGGCACGTCTTTCCGACAAGGAGGGTGGTGGATCGATCACCGCGCTGCCGATCATCGAGACGCAGGCCGGTGACGTGTCGGCCTACATTCCGACCAACGTGATTTCGATCACCGACGGCCAGATTTTCCTGGAGACCGACCTGTTCTACCAGGGTGTGCGTCCCGCCATTTCGGTGGGTCTGTCGGTGTCCCGGGTGGGATCGGCGGCGCAGACCAAGGCGATCAAGAAGGTTTCCGGCACGACCAAGCTGGACCTCGCGCAGTTCCGCGAGTTGCAGGCCTTCGCGCAGTTCGGATCCGATCTGGACGAGGCCACCAAGGGCAAGATTCAGCGTGGTCAGCGCATTGTGGAACTCTTCAAGCAGAACCAATACAGCCCCGTCTCCCTCGAGCTTGAGGTGACCGTGCTTTGGGCGATGCAGAACGGTCACTTTGACAGCGTGGCGGTGGACCGCATCAAGGAATGCCAGGCGGCGCTCGAGGAGTTCATGACGACCCGCAAAGCCGAGCTTTTGCAGTTGATCGCCGACGAAAAGGCCCTGACCGACGACGTCCTCTCCGGTCTGAAGACCGGCCTTGAGGACTTCAAGGGCAGCTGGAAGTAAAATTCCGGACCCCAATCCCCAATCACCAGTAACGAATAACTCAACGTGGCCAACCTTCGCGACATCCGCCGACGTATCAAGTCGGTCAAGAACACCGCCCAGATCACCAAGGCGATGCAGATGGTGGCTGCGGCGAAGATGAAGAAGGCGCAGGATCAGGCGCTGGCCGGTCGGGAGTATGCGGACGAGCTCAACAAGGTTCTGGTGAACCTGAAGGAGAACGTGGATGAGGAGGCGCACCCGCTTTTGCAACAGCGTTCCGGCGGGAAAGAGCTGGTACTGGTCATCTCGACCGACAAGGGACTTTGCGGTGGCCTGAACACGAACCTCGGCAAGAAGGTTCGCGCGGAGTGTGCCGCCGATGCGGAATACGTGACGGTGGGCCGCAAGCTGCGGATGCAGATCGCCAAAGCGGGCAAGCACATCGTGAGCGACTGGGAGGTGGCCGATCCGGTTCCCTTTGCGGACGCCAAGCCGATCGCCAAGTTTCTCACCGAGAAATTTCTCAGTGGAGAATACAGCATCATCAAGGTGGCCTTCACGAACTTCGTGAGCACCCTGACGCAGGAGCCGTGGGTGACGCAGTTGTTGCCGATCGAGTCCTCCAAGCTGGCCGAGAAGCGGGAGTATGAGGGGTTGGGCAATGACAGCCAGGTCGGGGAGACCGACAGGGCGGCGGCGCTTTCCAAGGACTACGTCTTCGAGCCGAGCCCAGAGAAGGTGCTTGATGCGCTGCTGCCGCTCTACATCAATTTCCACATCTACCAGATGATCCTTGAAGCCCGCGCTTCCGAGCACTCCGCCCGAATGGTGGCCATGAAGAGCGCGACCGACAATGCGGAGAGCATGATCAAGGATCTGACCCTCGAGTACAACAAGATGCGCCAGGCGGCGATCACCTCCGAGTTGCTTGAGATCACCACCGCCATGAAGGCGATGGAGTGAGGCAGACTTTAAAACCAAGATTCCAGACCAATCGACATGAGTAAAACCGGAAACATCGTACAGATCATTGGCGCCGTGGTGGACGCCGACTTCTCGCAAGCGGAGGGACTTCCCGCGATCTACAACGCCATTGAGGTGACCTATAACATTTACGGTTCGGAGACGACCCTGGTGCTGGAGGTGCAGTCGCACCTTGGGGACGGCTGGGTGCGGGCCGTGGCCATGACGACGACGGAAGGTCTCCGCCGCGGGATGAGCATCGTGGACACCGGGAGCCCGATCACCGTGCCGGTTGGTGCCGGGGTGTTGGGACGGATTTTCAACGTGACCGGAGACGAGGTGGACGGATTTGGTGCCGTTCCGCACGAGAAGCGCTATCCGATTCACCGCGAGGCTCCTCCACTTGTTGATCAGGCCACCTCAGCGGAGATCCTCGAAACGGGCATCAAGGTGATCGACCTGATCTGTCCCTTCACGAAGGGTGGCAAGGTGGGCGCCTTTGGAGGTGCCGGGGTGGGCAAGACGGTGGTGATCATGGAGCTCATCAACAACATCGCCAAGAACCACGGAGGTTATTCCGTCTTCGCGGGGGTGGGTGAGCGGACGCGGGAAGGGAACGATCTTTGGATGGAGATGATCGAGGCGGGAGTGATCAACGCCAAGAAGGACGCCAACGGGCATCTGGAACTGGATGAGCACGGCATGCCGCAGGTGATCAGTGAAGGATCCAAGGTGGCCTTGGTTTACGGTCAGATGAACGAGCCTCCGGGTGCGCGTCTTCGGGTGGCCCTTTCGGCGCTGGCGATGGCGGAGTATTTCCGGGACGAGGAGAACCAGGACGTGTTGCTCTTCGTGGACAACGTCTTCCGATTTTCGCAGGCCGGTTCGGAGGTGTCCGCACTTCTGGGACGGACGCCTTCCGCGGTGGGTTACCAGCCGACCTTGGCGGAAGAGATGGCTGGTTTGCAGGAGCGGATCACCTCGACCAACAAAGGATCGATCACCTCGTTCCAGGCGGTTTACGTGCCGGCGGACGACCTGACCGACCCGGCCCCGGCGAACACCTTCGCGCACCTCGACTCGACGGTGGTGTTGGAGCGTTCCCTTGCGGAGCTTGGGATTTACCCGGCGGTTGATCCACTTTCCTCGGTGTCCAAGGCGCTTGCTCCGGACATCGTTGGTGAGGAGCATTACCGTGTGGCCCGTGGAGTGCAGACCGTGTTGCAGCGTTACAAGGACCTGCAGGACATCATCGCCATTCTTGGCATGGACGAGCTTTCCGACGAGGACAAGCTGACCGTGTTCCGGGCCCGGAAGATTCAGCGCTTCCTGTCGCAGCCCTTTCACGTGGCCGAAGTCTTCACCGGATCTCCCGGTGTTTACGTTCCGGTTGAGGAGACGGTGCGGGGCTTTGCGGAGATTCTCGAAGGCAAGCACGACAAGGTGCCGGAGAGTAATTTCTACATGAAGGCCGGCATCGACTCGGTCGACAAAGGTTGAAAGTTTCAAGTGGGAAGGGCGAAGTTTTAAGACCAAAAAGATCCCAAACGAGGCCGCTTTCCCATATCGGGCTTAACACTGAAAACCTAACACCTAGAACTCTCCAATGGCACTGCAACTCGACATCGTGACTCCCGAGAAGAAGATTTTCTCCGGGGAGGTCGACAACGTTTATTTCTCCGGAGTGGAGGGGGAGATGGGGGTGCTCGAGGCGCACGTGGCCCTGGTGACCGGGTTGGTGCCGGGCGAGCTGCGTTACGCGCAGGGCGGCAAGGTGCAGGAGTTGGCGGTGGGTGAAGGATTCGTGGAAGTGACCGGTCACAAAGTGACCGTCCTGACGGATCTGGCGGCTAGCGACGCGCAGATCGACGAAGCCAAGGTGGAAGAGGCCATGCGCCGCGCGGAGGAGTCGCTCGCCAAGATCGACCACAGTGAGAACTCCGAGGAAGTGGCGGCAATGCAGGCGACCATTGCGAAATCGATGGCGCAGCTGAAGCTGAAGCGGAAGCGGAAGAATATTTAGAGGCCCCGGGGGCTGTCCCTCCAGTCATTTTCGAGCGCCGGTTCCCGATGGGGGCCGGCGTTCTTTTTGTGGCGGGATGGCCGGGAAGGGAAGAGCGCCGACTTCGGTGAAGAAGTCGGCGCTTGGTGTTCCGGGGGTTACTGAGGGAGAGGGTCAGGGTTTGAGGAAGCTCTTTCCAGGGAGGGGTTTGACGGGAGCGGCCTTGATTTTTTTCGGGC
>JAQCFL010000148.1 GCA_027619375.1 Verrucomicrobiota bacterium
GAAGGGAGGGGTGGGAATAGGATTGGGGGAGCGGGAGGTTTTAACCGCCGGACCGCCCGGAGGTCGGTCCCACCCTTTGGGGTAAGTCGCCTGGGCGGTTCCTTCTTCGCGGAGCAACGCCGCCACGGGTGTGGGGAATCTTTTGGAATTTTGGGTTGACTGATGTTGAAATTTCAGTAATTACTGAAATAGATGAATAAGGAAGGGGTCAAGCTGAGAGAGATTCGGGAGGGGTTTGTGGCGCAGTGGGGGGTGATGGGGACGCAGTGGGGGATCAATCGGACCATGGCGCAGATCCATGCGCTGCTGATGACGGGGCCGGACTCGATGAGCACGGACGAGGTGATGGAGGAGTTGGCGATCAGCCGGGGGAATGCGCACACGAATTTGAAGGAGTTGGTGAACTGGGGGCTGTTGCGGATCGTGACGAAGAAGGGGGAACGGAAGGAGTATTTCGAGGCGGAGAAGGATGTGTGGGAGATCTTTCGGCGGATCGTGGAGCAGCGGAAGCGGCGGGAGTTGGATCCGGCGCTGCAGACGGTGGAGACCTGCGCGGCGGAGACGAAAGGGATGAAGACCAAGGAGGGGAAGGCCTTTCACGAGCAGATGGTGCAGTTGGAGGAGTTCGTGCGCTTTGCCTCGAAGATGAGCGACCGGGTGGGGTCGCTGCCGCACGGGAAGGCGATGCAGTTGGCGATGAAGCTCTTCGGGTAGGAAAAAATTTTGAATCAAAGTTTCACTAAAAACTGAAAAAACAGAAAGAGCCAAACAGATGAATCTACCGATGCAAGTGAAGGGGATCGAGGTGTTCTACGATGGGCGCTGTGGGATGTGTTGTACGTTTCACGAATGGGTGAGTCGGCAGGAGCGGGCTTACGAGGTGCGGTTTGTGCCGTATCAGGATGAGCGGGCGGAGCGGATTTTTCCGGGGATCGGGATGTTGGATCCGGCGCGGGAAATGATCGTGCGGACGGCGGAAGGGGACTTGTATCGGGGGGCGGAGGCCTGGGTGTTTTGTCTCTACAGCTGTGTGAGCTATCGGAATGTGGCGCGGCGCCTGGCGTCGAGGGAGATGCTGCCGGTGGCGAAGAGGGCCTGTGCCCTGCTGGCGGCGAACCGGCACGGGTTGTCGAAGATCTTCTTTCGCCGGAAGGATCGGGAAGTGCGGGAACGACTGCACGAGATTCCCGATCCGGAACCCTGCGAGGAAGGCACCTGTGTGGTGTGAACAACGAACGATAAAAAACAATGAATGAGACAGTCATAACCTACGCGCTTTATCTCCTCACGGCGGTGCCGATGACGATCTGGGTGGCGCGAACCCTGCACAAGAATGGCCGGGTGTTTCTGGTGGAGTGTTTTCACGAGAACGAAGAATTGGCGGACAGTGTGAACCACCTGCTGGTGGTCGGGTTCTACCTGATCAATATCGGGTTTGTGGCGCTCTACCTGAAGGTGGTGCAGGATGTGGTGGCGGTGCGCGGGGTGTTTGAAGCGCTCAGTGCGAAGATCGGGGTGGTGATGTTGGTGTTGGGTGCGATGCACTTCTTCAACATCTATCTCTTCACGAGAATTCGGAAGCGGGATGATCGTCGCCCTGCGGTGCCACCGGTACCGCCGACCTATCGGACGAACCCTGAAGCTCACTGAACACGATGAATGCCCTGACCATCTTTTACGATCCGGAGTGCGGACTCTGCCGGGCCTTCCGGCAGTGGATGTTGGGGCAGTTCAGTTATTGTAGGCTGGAGTTCGTGCCCTACAGCTCGGGTTTGGCGGAGCGATTGCTGCCGGAGATCGTGCACATGGATGCGGGGCGGGAGATCGTGGTGATGAGTGACGAGGGGGACATCTGGCAGGGGCCGGAGGCCTGGGTGGTGAGTCTGTGGGTGCTGAAGAAGTGGCGGCGGTGGGCGGAGCGGATGGCTTCGCCTGCCCTGTTGCCGTTGGCAGCGAAGGTTTGCCATCTGATATCGGCGAACCGCTTGAGCCTGTCGAAGCTGTTGGCGTTGAAGATCGATGCGGAGGTGGCGGCGGTTTGTGAGGAAGAAGTGGACTGTGGGGACGGGGTGTGTGGAGTGGGGAAGGGAGGTGCGCGATGATGGAGACTCTGATTCGAGTGGCGGGGGTGGGATTGCTGTTGATCGTGGTGGCGAACTTTCTGGTGCCGCGGGTGTTTCGGTATCGCGAGAACATTGCGCGGTGTGATCGTTTTTTCGGGCAGGTTTTCGTGATTCATGCGGCCTACATTATTTACACCGTGTTGGGGATGGGGTTGCTGTGTTTGTGGAGGCCGGAGTTCTTTTTGACGACAGTGGAGGGGCGGGCCATGGCGGGGTTCATGGGGGTGTTCTGGGGGGCGCGGGTGATGGTGCAGTTTTTCTACTATGATCGGGAGATGATGCGGCGGTATCCGTTTTGGAGTGTGTTTTTCGGGGTGGCCTTCGGGGCCCTGGGTGGGTTGTTCCTCCTTATTTCGTGCAAGCCATGAACGTGAGAGAGGCATTGGAATGGGTATTGGTGGGAGCGGGGATCGGGCAGTTGTTGTTGTGCCTGGCGAGCCCGGCGATTCCGGTGGTGCTGGGATGGCGGAAGAGTGTGGCGGTGCTGCCGAAACTGTTGCGGCAGGTGTTTTGGACCTATGCGTGCTATGTGTTGGGGGCGCATTTGGCCTTCGGGTTGTTGAGTGTGTTTGGGGCGGGGCTGTTGTTGGCGGGTGATGGGATGGCGGCGGTGGTGAGTGGGTTCATTGCTTGTTGGTGGGGGGTGCGCTTGATTTTGCACTGGACGACCTTTGACACGACCGATGTGCGGGCGGGGCGGTGGACGCGGGTGGCGGAGTTGGGATTGGGGCTGCTTTTTCTGGTGCTGACGGCGGTTTACGTGGCGGTGTTTTTGTTTAACCTGAAAGGAGGCGGGTGATGTGGTGGCCGTTGATGGTGTTGGGACTGGTGGTGGCGGGGAGGCTGTGGGCGCGGTTGCCGTTGCGGATGGGGCGGGGGTTTGCCTGGGCGGGTTTATTGTTGGTGGTGGGGTGTTTGCATTGGCTGTTGCGGGAGGACGAAGCGGTGTTGCGGATGGTGGGGTTGTGTTGCGGACTGCTCGGGGGGCTGAAGGGGGTGGTCTATGTGGAGTGGTGTGCGCGGGGGCGGCGGGAGTTGGGGTGGGGACGGTATCTGTGTTTTGGGCTGGGTTGGTTCGGGATGAATCCGGGGGCCTTTGCGCGAAGCGAAGAGGGGCTGGAGTGGCGTAGTCATCTACGGGTGGGACTGGGGTGTGTGGTGGCGGGGACGGTGTTGGCCTTGGGGGTGCGGCAGGTGCCGGGGGTGCCGCTGGTGTTTGTCTTTGTGCCGATGAGCATTGGATTTCACTATGGGGCGCTGCGGGTGTTGACGGCATTTTGGCGGGGGACGGGGATTCCGGTGCGAGTCTTGTTTCGGAATCCGCTGCGGACGACGGGGCTGGCGGATTTTTGGGCGAAGCGATGGAATCTCGGGTATTCGGAGATGATGGCGCGGGTGGTGAAGCGTCCGCTGGAGGGGTTGGCGCCGCGGGTGGTGGCGGAGTGGGCGGTGTTTCTGGGGTCGGGCTTGTTGCACGAGGTGGCGATCACGCTGCCCGTGGGGGCGGGGTATGGCGGGCCGACGGTTTACTTTCTGCTGCACGGACTGGCGCTGCGGTTGGAGCGGCGGGGCTGGCCGCTGTGGGTGCGGCGGGTTTGGGTGGCGCTGTGGGTGATCGGGCCGCTGGGCTTGCTGTTTCCGAACGAATTTTTTGAGGAGGTCATCTTGCGATGCCTCCATGTGCTGCCGGGGTTGATGACTGAGAGCTAGAAAGGACAAACCAATGAAACGACGAATTGTGATTGCAGGAGTGACGGGATTTTTGGGGCGGTATTTGGCCCGGTATCTGATGGAGGGCGGGGATGAGGTGATTGGGTTGGTGCGGAAGGAGGGAACTGCGCCGGTGGGAGTCCGGGAAGTGCTGTGGGATGGAGTGACGCTGGGGGACTGGGGGGAGGCGCTGGATGGGGCGGATGTGTTGGTGAACCTGGCGGGCCGGAGTGTGAACTGCCGGTATGATGCGCGGCATCGGGCGGAGATTCTGGAGAGCCGGACGGCGTCGACGCGGATTCTGGGGGATGCGATTTCGTTGGCGAAGAGGCCGCCGCGGGTTTGGGTCAACAGCAGCACCTTGACCATTTATCGCCATGCGGAGGATGGGCCGCAGGATGAGGTGGGCGGGGAATTGGGGAGCGGGTTTTCGGTGGAGGTGGCGAAGGCGTGGGAGAAGGCCTTCTTCGGAGCGCGGGTTCCGGGGGTGGTGCGGAAGGTTGCCTTGCGGACCTCGGTGGTGCTGGCGAATGAGCCGAAGACGGTCTTTGCGGTGCTGTGGCGACTGGTGAAGTGGGGCCTGGGAGGGCGGATGGGAAATGGGCGGCAGCGGGTGAGTTGGGTGCACATCGATGACTTTTGCCGGGCGGTGGAGTGGGTCATGGAGCGGGACGAGTTCGAGGGGGTGGCCAATCTGGTGGCTCCCGAGGTGCCCAGCAACCGGGAGTTCATGGCGGCCTTGCGGGGGCGGGCGGGAGTGCCGATGGGGTTGCCGGCGACCCGGTGGATATTGGAGATTGGGGCTTGGGCCCTCCGGACGGAGACCGAATTGGTGACCAAGAGTCGGTGGGGGGTGGCCCGGCGCCTGTCGGAGCACGGATTCCGGTTTCGGTGGCCTCGACTGGAGGGGGCGCTGGCTGATTTGGCACCGGGGAGGGGGAGGGTCATGGTCGGGGTGACGAAAAAGTAGACTTCTCCGGCATGAATTCTTTGTTGATCTGTCTCTAATGGCATAGAATCACCCGCAGGAAGCGTGGTTGCGTGAAATCAGGTATTCCGGAAAGTCATGGCCCAGTTCGGAAAGCAAGAGCAAGGCGTCAAGATCCTGATTATATTGGGATGCTTGGTGATCCTGATTGCGGGCCTGAAGGCGGCGGCGGGGTTCTTCGTGCCGGTGCTGTTGGCGTTTTTCATCGCGACGGTGAGTTTCCCGATCACGACCTGGCTGCGGGTGCACAAGGTGCCGCAGTTTTTCGCGGTGTTGATCACGGTGCTGGTCGATTTCCTGTTCTTGGCGGTGATTGTGGTGAGTGCGGTGGGGTTGATGGGGGACTTGCAGACGAAGTGGGAGACGAAGTATCAGCAGTTGACCAACCAGCGGATCGACGATGCCACGGAGTGGGCGGCGGGGTATCTCATCGAGTGGATCAGTTGGGACGAGCGGGTGAACGAGCCGGTCGCAGAGCCTTGGACCGAGGAACAGAAGTTGGCCGAAGCGAGATCGATGGTGGAGACCTATGTGACGGACGACCTCAAGAAGTCGCTGTCGGGGATCAATATGGCCGTCATCGTGGATGTGAGCACGAACGTGGTGGGGCGGGTGGCCTCGTTTTTGGGGACGGCGTTTGTGGTGATGATTTTGACGGTCTTCATGTTGACCGAGGCGCGGATGTTCGGGCGGCGCTTGAATGCGATTTGCGAGGCGCGGGGGCCGAACATCCAGCGCATGCTGACCGCGACGCAGGGGATCCAGCGTTATCTGGGGATCAAGACGGCGGTGAGCTTCACGACGGGCTTTTTGGCAGGTTTCCTCTGTTGGGCGGCGGGGTTGGACTTCTTTTTGTTGTGGGGGATCATCGCCTTTGCGTTGAACTACATTCCGGTGGTTGGTTCGATCGTGGCGGGGATACCGCCGATGATCCTGGCGTTCCTGGCGTTGGGTTGGCCGAGTGCGGTGGCGGTGGGGATCGGCTATGTGGCGATCAACATTTTCCTGGGGAACTTTGTGGAGCCGATGTTGATGGGGCGTCGCTTCGGGCTTTCGACCTTGGTGATCATCGGTTCGGTGCTGTTCTGGGGCTGGGTTTGGGGGCCGGTGGGGATGCTGCTGGCGGTGCCGTTGATGATGTTGCTGAAGGTGGTCCTGGAGAACAGCTATGAGTTCCGTTGGCTGTCGGTGGCGATCAGCAAGGAGGATCGGCAGAACAAGGATGACGAGGCCTTGATCAAGGAAGCGGTGGAGATCGCGGAGACCATGGAGATGCCCAAAGGTGTGGCCACGGAGGGCGGATCGGGCTCCTGAGGCGAGAAAACGAAGGGGTGAGCATGGAGCGATTTCAGAAAGTGGCCCTGGCGGCCTTGGTGTCGTTGTTTGTGCTGATTTTTGTGGGGGCGGTGGTGCGGGTGACGGGATCGGGGATGGGGTGTCCGGACTGGCCGACCTGTTGGGGGTGTTGGATTCCGCCGCGGGCGGTGGAGCAGGTGGATTTTGAGAAGTTGGATTTGGAGAAGTTTCGGCGCAAGGCGGAGCGGGCGGGGCGGGATCCGGCGACGATCACTCGGGAGTCGCTGCTGGAGGAGTTCAATCCGGTGCACACGTGGGTGGAGTATGTGAATCGGTTGTGTTCCATGCCGGTGGGCCTCTTCTCTCTGGCGACCTTCGTGGGAGGTTTTTTTCAGTGGCGGCGAGGGAGGAAGTTGGTGGGAGTGACTGCGGCGGCGTCGCTGTTCGTGGTGTTGCTCAACGCATGGATGGGGGCGAAGATTGTTTACAGTGGGTTGAAGCCCGGGGTGATCACGACGCACATGGCGTTGGCGATGTTGTTGGTCTGTTTGTTGGTGTTCACGGCCTGGGCAGGGACGGATCGGCCGTGGCGGAAGGCGTTTGTGGGATCTGCGAAAGGATTACGGTGGATGGTGGGCGGGTTGTTGGTGTTGACCGTTGTGGAAGGGGTGATGGGGTCGCAGGTGCGGGAGTTGACCGATGTGTTGGCCAAGTCGCACTATGGCGAGGCGCGGGGGGAGTGGATCGGGGAGTTGGAGGAGCGGGCGGTGTATTTGGTGCACCGGAGCTTTTCCTGGTTGATCGTGTTGGGGGCGATTGGGTTTTTGGTGATGGGCCGGCGGGGCTTGGCGGGTGGGTTGGGGTGGTTGGAGAAGGGGATCGCGGGGATGGTGGGGGCGATGATGGTGATGGGCCTGGTGCTGGCGCAGGTGGGGATTCATCCGGTGGTGCAGGTGCTGCATGTGGGGGTGGCGGCGATCCTGGTGGGGGCCTTGTGTCTTTGGTTGCTCGCCTCGTCGCGGGAGAGGGGCTAAAGAAGGTTGCGAATGGGATTCGGACCAGCAGGCGCCCAGGCGCGACGGACGTTCAAGCTCGACACGATTCGGGCGGTGCCGAACGGGTTTGTGGAGACGCTGAGCATCACCTTTGCGGTGGTGATTGCGGTGCGGGTGTTTGATGCGCCGTGGAGGGCGAAGGCGTGGTTGGTGGCGGCCCCGAGCCTGGGATTGTTCCTCAGCCTGTTCATGGTGCAGTTGGTGCGCCGGACGGGGTGGTCGGTCAATGTGGCCTCGGCGGGGATCTGGGCGGCCTCGGCGGTCTGCCTGATTTTCGCGGCGATCTGGGACGACTCGATGGTGGTGTTTCTCTCTGCGGTGGGAGTGGCGCTGCTGGGGTTGACGCTGGCGGTGCCGTTGATGGCGCAGATTTATCGGCGGCACTATCCGGGAGTGAACCGGGGGCGGCTGTTTGCGACGAGCGGAGTGGTGCGCAAGGTGGCGGCGATTGCGGTGGCGGCTTCTTTTGGCTGGGTGCTGCGGGCCGATTTGGGGGCGTATCGCTGGCTGTTGGTGATTTATGCCGGAGCGTGTCTGGGCATGGCGGCTTGTGTGTTCTGGATGGACCGGGTGCATTTGGATCGGTCCGCCCGGGTGCGGTTGTTCGCGGCGTTTTCGCATGTGAAGACGGACCGGGCCTTTCGGAATCTGCTGATCTCATGGATGATTCTGGGGTTCGGCAACCTGCTCTGCTTCTCGCTCTTCGTGGAGTATGTTTCGAATCCGGAGTATGGGTATCATTTTGACGAGTTGACCATTGCGACCATCACGGGGGTGATTCCCGAGGTGATGTTCCTGATTTTCGTGATCGGCTGGGGAGTGATCTTTGATCGGATGAATTTCTTTTTGGTGCGTACGGTGATCAACCTGCTGTTTGCGGCGGGGATCCTGTTTTATTTCGTGGGGGACGGGGTGTGGGCGCTGTGTGTGGGGATTGCGCTGCATGGGATTGCGCGGGCGGGGGGGAATGTGGCGTGGAGTTTATGGGTGACGAAGTTTGCGAAGGGGGAGCATGTGGCGGAGTACATGAGTGTGCACACCTTTCTGACGGGGACGCGGGGGATTATTGCACCGTTCATCGCCTTTCCGCTGGTGCAGAGCCAGGGGCCGGAGACGATCGGGTTGATCGGGGCGGGGTTGATTCTGGCGGCGACGGTGATTATTTTTCCGTCGATCGGGTGGAAGGCGGAGCGGCAGGAGAAGGAGCCGGTGGATCCGGATCCGCGGTTGGGGTAGTTCGAGTGCGGAGTGCGGAACGGGGAAGGGGGGATTAGATTGAGATGGCGAGGGCTTTGGTGGGGGAGGTGGTGGGGAGGTTGTGGGCGGTGCCGACGGGGGGGC
>JAQCFL010000149.1 GCA_027619375.1 Verrucomicrobiota bacterium
GCCTTGTTTCACCAACTCGGGGACTTGCCAGAGCCGGAATTCACCCACAGATTCTGCTGAAGAGCCCTTTATCTTATCGTGGAAAAGTGACCACATTTCCTGAGAAATTTGGCCCTCTTTATCACCCACGCGGCAAAATCGCCTCCTCGTCCCTCCTCCATACATACATTGTGCCTGCGCGCCGCAGGCGCTTTGGTCGGATCTATCCCTCCCTTGGATCGACTTCAGGGAAACCTCGCCCAAGTCCGCACGGAGTCGGCAAATCCCTTCGCCGCCTTTCAAGTTCCCGAGAGAGTCCCCCTCCCACCCTCGTTCCTATTCTAGTCATGCCCCTGCGCCGCCTCCTCACCCTCGCCTGCCTCCTGATCTTCCCTCTGGAAACCAGCCAGGCCGCCCCGCCCAATATCATCCTCTTCGTCACCGACGACGAAAGCCCCGTCGCCGGCTGCTACGGCAACACGGTCATCAAAACCCCCAGCCTCGACGCGCTCGCCGCCCAGGGAGTGCGCTTCACCGAAGCCTTCGCCACCACCGCCTCCTGCTCCGCCAGCCGCTCCGTCATCCTCTCCGGTCTCCACAACCATCACAACGGCCAGTACGGACACACCCACGCCTTCCACAAATTCGAGTCCTTCAAATCAGTCGCCGCCCTTTCCCTCCCCAACCAGATGGCCCAGGCCGGCTACCGCACCGCCAGCATCGGCAAATATCATGTCGCCCCCGAAGCGGTCTTCCACTTCGACCAATACCTCCCCGGCCCCGGTGGCAATCCCGTCGCCATGGCCGACAACTGCCAAGCCCTCTTCGCCGACCCCTCCGAGAAACCCTTCTTCCTCTACTTCTGCACCAACACCCCCCACCGCGGCGGCGGTCAGGACAAGACCTTCCCCGGCAAACACAAGCCCGACCTCTTCGGCAATCTCCCCAACAAAGGCCACCACAAGGGCGTGCAGGAGGCCTTCTACGACCCCGCCGAAGTCGTCGTCCCCGCCTTCCTCCCCGACACCCCCGAGTCCCGCGCCGAACTCGCCCAATACTACCAGTCCTGCTCCCGCGTCGATCAGGGCCTCGGCCGCCTCATCGCACTCCTCAAGGAAACCAAGCAATGGGCAAACACGGTCCTCATCTTCACCGCCGACCACGGCATGGCCTTCCCCGGCGCCAAGACCACCGTCTATGAGTCCGGCCTCCGCGTCCCCTTCATCGTCCGCGACCCACGCCAGGAAAAACAAGGCCTCACCAACAACGCCATGATCTCCCACGTCGACATCACCCCCTCCATCCTCGACCTCGCCGGAGCCTACGACCCCGCCAATCGCGCCCCCAAATCCCTCCTCCCCGTCCCCAAACCCGCCCACGGCGAAAACAACGGCCCCAAGATGTCCCGCTACCACGGCCGCTCCTGGGTCCCCATCCTCCCCGAAACCAACCCCGCCGGCTGGGACTCCATCGACGCCTCCCACACCTTCCACGAAATCCAGATGTACTACCCCATGCGCGTCGTCCGCGACCGCAAATACAAACTCATCTGGAACGTCGCCTACCACCAACCCTATCCCTTCGCCTCCGATCTCTGGGCCGCCGCCACCTGGCAGGCCCAGTTCGAGAAGGGCCCCCAGGCCCCCTACGGCGCCCGCACCGTCGATTCCTACATCCACCGCCCCCAGTTCGAACTCTTCGACATCTCCTCCGATCCCGACGAAACCCGCAACCTCGCCGACGACCCGAAATTCGCCGCCACCCTCGAGGAGTACAAGGGGAAACTGAAGGAGATGCAAAAACGCACCAACGATCCCTGGATCATGAAATGGCGCTACGAGTAGGCACCTCCCCTGCCCTTCAGAGCAACTCCCTCAGAGCAACCCCCTCAGAGCAACCCCGTCAGCACCCGACCGTGCACATCGGTCAACCGCCGATCAATGCTGTCGGCCCGCACCGTGAGCCGGGTGTGATCAATGCCAAGCAGGTGCAGCATGGTCGCGTAGATGTCGTAAACCTCCGTGGGATTGGACGGATCCTCCGGCTTGAACCCCCACTGGTCGCTCTCCCCCAAGGTCAATCCACCCCGCACCCCTCCTCCCGCCAACCAATTGGTGAAGACGAACGGATTGTGATCCCGCCCCTTCCCCGACTGCGCACACGGCATCCGCCCAAACTCCGTCGTCCAGTGCACGATGGTGTCCTCCAACATCCCCCGCTGCTTCAGATCCTTGATCAATGCCGCCGCCCCCGTCGACATCCCCAGCGCCAGCGGCCCATGATCCCGCTTCACGTCCTCATGGGAATCCCAATTGCGTCGCGGAAAGGCATTGTCCGCCCCACTCCAAACCTGCACAAACCGCACCCCACGCTCCAACAAGCGCCGCGCAATCAGACACTTCCGCCCGAAAAATTCCGCCTCCGCCACGGCATTGATCTCCTTGTCCGCCACCGCCGGACCGTCCGGCGACAAACCATAGAGGTCTTTGGTCGCCTGCGACTCACCCGACACATCCAGCGCATCGGTCGCACTCAATTGCATCCGTGCCGCCAGCTCGTAGGACGCCAGACGCGCCCTCAAACGATCATCCCCCGGCCGCGCCGCCGCATAATTCCCGTTCAAGCTCCGCAGCAAGGCCAGCCCCTCCCGCTCCGAATCCGGAGTCAGATACCCTCCGCGGCCGGAAGGAAACAAATCCACAATCGGAGGATCGGCCCCGGGTTGAATGACGGTCCCCTGGTGCGCCGCGGACAGGAAGGCCGACGACCAGTTCTTCACGCCGTTGGACGGATACCCCCGATGGTCGGGCAACACCACAAAGGCCGGCAGATTCTCATTCGCGCTCCCCAAGGCATGACTCACCCACGCCCCCGCACTCGGAAACCCCGGCCGATTGAATCCCGTCGACTGCAACAGCATCCCCTGACTATGCACCCCCGTCTTCCCCACCAAATTGTGCACGAAGGAAATCTCATCCACCACCTCCCCCAAAGGCGCCACGATTTCACTCAACATCTTCCCACAACCCCCATGCCGCGTGAACTCCCACGGCGACCGCATCGTCTTCCCCGGATTGCTCTGGAACAACTCCACCTTCTCCCCCGGATCCCACGGCTTCCCGTCGTCCTTCTCCAGCAACGGCTTGTAGTCGAACATGTCCACGTGACTCCCCGCGCCGGCAATGAACAACTGTACCACCCGCTTCGCCTTCGGCCGATGATGCATCCCGATCGAGAATTCCCCGTTCGCCAACACACTCTGCAGGGCCATGCCCGCCAGGCCTCCCGCCGTGCCGCCGAGAAATTGCCGCCGCGTCGGTGATTCAATCGACATACACAAATTCGCTGAGACTGAAAAAGATCCGACAGGAATTCTCCAGCCCGTGTTCCTGACGATACCGCTCGAACAGCGCCAACTCCAACTCTTTCGGCTCGCGGGCCAAACCATGCCGGAATAACGCCTCCACCGGCCGCTCTTCTCCCGCCAACCGCTTCGCAAACTGCCCCGCCATCACCTCCATGAAGGGGTTGTTCATCAACGCCAGCGCCTGCAACCCCGTCGTGCTCTCATCCCGCACCGCCACCGACCGCGAGGGATCCGCACAATCCAGCGTCGTCAGAAATGGCTGCGTCTGGGAACGCACGATCATCCGGTAAATGGTCCGACGATGGCTCGCCGCATCATTCGGATCGTGCAGGTGATACTGGTAATGCGGGGAATGCATGGGCTTCTCGATCACGAAATCCTTGAAGCTCTTCCCCCCCATCGTCCGGTCCAATTGCCCACTGGCCAGCAGCACCGAATCCCGAATTTCCTCCGCCGAAAGCCGCCGCCGGTTCATCCGCCACAGATACCGCGCGCCCTGATCAATCTCCGCCTGACCGGGTCGACAGGTCGATGCCTGTCGATAGGTCGCGCTGGTCACCAGCAGCCGATGCAGTCCCTTCAACGACTGCCCCCCCTCATCCCGAAACTGCAGCGCAAGCCAATCCAACAACTCCGGATGCGTCGGCAGTTCTCCCATCCTGCCAAAGTCGTTCGGCGTCGCCGCTATCCCCCGCCCAAAAAGATTCGACCACACCCGGTTCACCACCGAACGCCAGGTCAGGGGGTTCGCGCGATCCGTCACATACCTGGCCAACGCCGCCCGACGCTCCCCCTCACCATGCTCCTCCGGCAGGGAAAGCAAGGGCTCCACCCCCTCCCACAACGGAGGCACCCCCGGCTCCATGACCTCCTTCGGTGATCGAAGATCCCCCCGATCCAACAACCTGATTTCCCGCAGCTTCCCCTTCGTGGGCAGGAACTTTGCGGACGGCGCAAACTCGGTCGCGATGGCATAAACCTTCCCTGAAGTCGGCAACTCCTCCAGCCGACGCCGCGAGTCCTCCAACTCCGCCGGCAAGGCCACCCGCCGCCCCAACTGGCCCACCCGCGCTAGTTCGGCCTCGATCTCCTTCAATTCCTTTTCCTTCGCCTCGATCCCCTGCCCCAACACCAACCCTTCCCGCCTCACTTCAGGGTCCGCCGCATACGCCCGATCCACCCGGTCCACCGCGGCGAAAATGGTGTGCAATCGGTAGTAGTCCACCATGGTGATCGGATCAATCTTGTGATCATGACACTGCGCACACTGCACCGTCGTGCTCATGAAGGCATTGAACACCCCCGCGATCATCTCATCCCGATCCAGATGCTTCGCAATCCGCCCGTCCACCTTCTCCTCACCCACTTCCATGTGCGCGATCAGATCCCACGGCCCCGCCGCGAGAAATCCAAGGGCCACCACACTGTCCGGCCCTTCCGGATACAGGACATCCCCCGCAATCTGCTCCTCCACAAATTGTCCCCACCGCTTGTCCTCGTTCAAACTCCGGATCACGTAGTCCCGATACGGCCAGGCATTCTCTCGCGGCTGATCCTTGTCATAGCCATGCGTTTCCGCATACCGCGCCACATCCAGCCAATGCCGCGCCGAGTGCTCACCGTAGGCCGGGGACGCCAACAGCCGTTCCACCACCCGCTCGTAGGCGTCCTCACCCTGATCCCCCACAAATGCCTCAACCTCCTCCAGGCTCGGCGGCAGACCGGTCAAATCGTAGCTCAGCCGCCGAATCAAGGTCGCCCGATCCGCCTCCTCCGAGGGACTCAGGCCCCGCTCCTCCATCTTCGCATGAACAAAGCGATCCACCACATTCCGCCCCCACCCGCCATCTGCCGCAGGCACCTCCGGAGAAACCAGCGGACGCAGCGACCACCAAGTCTCCTCCCCCAGCAGCACTCCTGAGGACAGACCCACCACGAACAGAATCCGCATTAAGACCACAACTTGAGAACTACGCCACCAGCCTCCCCATTGTTGCGACCGATTTTCCCGGATTCGTCCGTCAACAGTCCAAGATTCCAGTAACATTCCCCGACCAAATCCAGTAGAGGTTCCATCCCTTCCACCCCCCTTTGGGACCGCAGACTCCAGTCCGCCACAGCACCCCTGCTCCGAGACAGACAAAAACCCGCGCTCCGAACCCATCCGCCCCCTCCCAACCAATCAGAGAAACCAGTGTCATCAGCGGTCAATTCTTCCTTCCCTCTTCCCCCGCTGGCCGATAACGAATAATCCGAATTCGGCAGTCCCCTCCTCTCCCTCTTCCCTGATAACTGATAACTGATAACCGTCAACTCTCCCACCCCACCCCACTCATGACCACCCGCCTCCGCCTCCTCCTCACCCTCATCCTTCTCCCCCCTCTCCTCTCCGCCGCCCCCCTCACCTACGACAACAATCCTCTCGGCGACTACGACTTCCCCCTCGTCTTCCGCACCTACATGCCGGACCCCGGACTCGACGACGCCATCTTCGCCCACCACGGCCGCAGCGCAAACTCCCCCAAATACAACCCCAGCCAAGGCAAGGACGTCTCCGGTGAATTCAAGCCCGTGGACGGCATCCCCGCCGCCATCGGCGTCAACCACGGCCCCGCCCTCTCCTACTGCTTCGACACCACCGAGTGCCGCCTCCTCTACGCCTGGCAGGGCGGCTTCCTCGACATGTATCCCTACTGGGGCGACCCCTCCCGCGGCAACCGCCTCTCCAACAACTACGTCCCCCACCTCGTCGGCAGCCTCTTCTACAAAACCTCCGGCCAGCATCCCCTCCACCTCGACGGCAAATCCATCTCCGCGGCCGACACCGCCCCAAAATTCCTCGGCTACAGCCTCCTCGAACACTCCCCCACCTTCCGCTACAAGGTCGGCCCCCACACCATCACCGCCCGCATCCTCCCTTCCGAGGACCCCTTGACCCTGCAGGCCGAGTTCACCTGCGAACCAATGGCCAAGCTGGCCTACCAAACAAATGATGCAAAAATCACGGTCACCCACGACGAACCCGGCAACCTCGTCCTCCTCCTCTCCCACCAAGTCATCGAAAATTTCCAGGGCTTCCCGCGCAACCTCAACATCAAGGAAGCCACCGTCGCCAACGGCCAACTCCTCTTCGAAACCTACGGCTGCATGATCTGCCACTCCCTTGACGGCTCCGCCAGCCACGGCCCCACCTTCGCCAAACTCTACGGCTCCCAACGCAAGATCACCGGCCTCGACAAACCCCTCCTCGCCGACGACGCCTACCTCCTCGAGTCCATCAAGGACCCCAACGCCAAAACGGTGGACGGCTTCCCCCCCAACTACATGCCGCCCTTCGTCCTGAAGGACCTCGAATACCAATCCCTCGTCCTCTTCATCCAATCCCTCGAAAAAGGAGAATAGTGTGGCCCGCCACTCTCTCCGCCCGTGGCATGACCGTCCCGGTCATGACCCAATCCATCCCCCGACCCCAGTCGGGGCACTTCATCCCAATTTCCGATAACCGATAACCGATAACCAAAATGCGCAGCATTCTCCTCTTGGCCACCGCCGCCCTTCTTTCCAGCGCCTCCGCCGCGCCCTGGACCGACCACTACACCCTCGAGGACATCGCCCTCCCCCCGGACGTGCCCCCCGAAGTCGGCGGCCTCAGCTTCGACACCGAAGGCACCCTCTACGTCTGCCTCCGCCGCGGCGATGTCCTCCGCGCCAAACCCGTCGCCGATCCCAAGGCCTTCGCCTGGTCCCACTTCGCCTCCGGATTCCACAACGGCTGCGGCATCGACTCCCCCGCCCCCGGTCGCGTCGTGATCAGCCAAATGCCCGAACTCACCGAAGCGATCGATACCGACCACGACGGCCTCGCCGATACCTACAACCGCCTCGGCGACGGATGGGGACTCAGCGGCAATTACCACGAAACCAACGCCCTCTGCTCCGATGGCAAAGGCGGCTACTACCTCGCCATCGGCACCGCCTCCCTCAACGGACCCACCTTCCTCCACACCCGCGACGAATACTCCAAGTTCGGACGGCGCGGCCGCAACTTCTCCTCGGTCAAATACCGCGGCTGGGTCCTCCACTACGCCGCCGACGGCGCCCGCACCCCCATCGCCTCCGGCTTCCGCATGCACAACGGCATCTACCAGGATCCCGACGGCCACCTCTGGTGCGGCGACAACCAGGGCGACTGGAAAGCCACCACCCCCCTCTATCTGGTCGAGAAGGGCCACTTCTACGGCCACCCCTCCAGCCTCGTCTGGGACGAGAAATGGCCCGCCGACCAGGACCCCCTTCTCACCTACCGCAACGACCTCGACGCCTACAACAAGCACCGCACCCGCGCCGCCGTGCAGATCCCCCACATGGAAATGAACCGCTCCGCCGCCGAACCCATGGAGTTCCCCCGCGACGGCTCCTTCAGCAAGGCTTTCGCCGGCCAACTCCTCCTCCCCGACAACAACGGCACCCGCATCACCCGCATCATGCTCGACGAGGTCAACGGCCAACTCCAGGGCTCCTGCACCCACTTCGTGGACGGCAACGGCCTGCGCTCCGGCAACAACCGCCTCCGCTTCTCCCCCGACGGCAAGTCCCTCTACGTCGGCCAAACCGTCCGCGGCTGGGGCAAAGTGGCCGAAGGCCTCCAACGCATCACCACCAAGGACCGCGACCCCTTCGACCTCTCCGCCATCCACCTCACCAAGACCGGCTTCCAACTCACCTTCACCGAAGACCTTCCCAAGGACGCCATCAAGGCCGAACACTTCCAGACCAATTCCTTCACCTACCAATCCACGTGGGCCTACGGTGGCCCCATGAACGACAAAAAGAAGCACCAGATCACCGCTCTCAAACAGCCCACCCCCAACTCGGTAGAGCTCACCATCCCCGACCTCGCCCCCGGCCGCATCTACCGCCTCGACCTCTCCAATTTCAAATCCACCGCAGGCACCGACCTCCACAACCACCTCTTCTTCTACACCGCCAACCAGCTCCCGAACTAACCGCCCTCCCCCCGCGGCGCGCTCTCCCGCATAGCGGCCTCGCTGCGCGAGGTCGGCGGTTCCCCCCCGTCCCCACCAGGCCCCTTTTCCTCTCCCCTTCACCCCCCCCCCCCCCTTCTTTTTCCC
>JAQCFL010000150.1 GCA_027619375.1 Verrucomicrobiota bacterium
CACCACCGGGTCTCATCGTCGTCTGGAAGAGCACCCCGGAGGGGCGCGGTAAATCATGGCATACGGATTGAACCGATCTCGTGGTGCTCCGCTCGCTCCCGCGCCCCTCCGGGGTGCCAATCGCTTATCTGGCCAAGTTCCGGTGGTGCTACCACCGGCTACCGTCCGATGTCCCTCCGGGACGAAGAGAACCAACCCACCCACCGCTCGGATGCCCATAACCGACCAACTTGAACGTTCTTGGTGAGCCAAATGATGCCAAGCAGGAATCTTCCGGCCCATGTCGGGTAGGAGTCTCGCACCATACCTGTGTCGGACAGTTCCTCCCATTCCGGATGATCATCGTTCCTTACCCACAGATTCTGCGGAGGAGACCAAATTTTGAGCGAGATGTCACGAAAGTCCCCAGCGTGAGCTGGCCTCATGAAATTTACGCTCCGCATCACTCGGACAGGAACTGCATGAACACTTTCTTGTTCTCAAGGGGCGATGTTTCTGGACGCCCGAGGTCGGAGCGTGCGCCTTTCTGCACCATGATTTCGAGCATCGCCGGCCCCCGCGCGGCACGGAGCTCGGCAACTTTTCCAACCACATCCTCGGGCCGCTCGACCCGCCATGCGTCGGTGTAGCCGCAGGCCCTGGCGATCTCGGTGAACGACACCCGCAGGCCCGCACTGGGCATCCCGCCAACGGAATCGTGCACGCCGTTGTTCAGGATGATATGCTTGAAGTTCGACACACCCGCTGCGCCCACGATCGCCGCAGCACCCATGTGCATCAGCATGGCCCCATCGCCGTCCAGACAAACCACTTGTCGACCGGGCTGCGCGAGGGCAATTCCCATGGAAATCTGCGAGGCGTGGCCCATCGAACCGACCGTCAAAAACTCCCGCTCGTGCCCCTCTCCCGCACGGGCGCGACACTCATACAGTTCACGCGAGATGTGCCCTGTCGTCGCGACGATCGCATCCGTGTCCCCGAGATTCGCAGTGACCACTTCGATGGCTTGCTCACGAGTCATCTCGAAGGAGTTCGCAGGACAAGATTTCGCCTTGTATAGCTCGAAGGTGCCCTTGCTCACCAACAAGGCAACCGGCCGACTCTCGTCAACTGCGATTGCGACGAGTTCATCCACGCATCGTGCGGCCGCGGCGGGCTCGCTTGGCAGGTGACGCCAGGGGATGCCCATCGCCTCCAGCAGGTTGACGGTCACCTTGCCCTGCTTGACGTGCTGCGGCTCATCGGCCGTGCCCGGCTCACCCCGCCAGCCGATCAGCAGGACCTGCGGAATGCTGTACACATCCCGGTCCGCCAGTGACAGCAGCGGGTTGATGGTGTTGCCCTGGTTGGAGTTCTGCAGGTAAACGAGCGGCACCTTGCCCGTCGCCAGGTGGTATCCACAAGCCACGGCCACAGCCCCCCCCTCGTTCGCCGCCACCACGTGTTTGGCACCCACATGATCCGCCAGGTAAAAGCAAAACGGTTTGAGCAGCGAATCAGGCACACCAGCGAAAAAATCGACGCCGCGGGCCGCAAGCCAATCGTGAAACTCTTCACAGCGGATCATGACCGTCCCTCCGCTCCTTCAGGAATCAATCTGATGATCTCCTTGATCGGCATGCAGAACTCCGCGGAATCGGACGCCCGACCGTGCTTGAGAATGCTCTCGGCAGTCCGCATCATGGCCGGATAGGCGCTGCGCAGAAGCTGGTTGGCGTAAATCACAATGCGCACCCCCGCCTCCCCGAGTTCCTCCTCGGTCGTCTGGGAATAGGTCGATGGCACCACCACCAGCGGCACGTGCTCTCCAAAGGCCGCGTATTTCTTGCAGAAAGTCATCACCTCGGCAGCGGTCTCCTCCTTGCTGTGAATCATGATCCCGTTCGCCCCTGCGGCGATGAAGGCCTGCGCCCGGGTCAGCGCGTCGTCCATTCCTGCCTTGAGGATCAGACTCTCGATGCGGGCGATGATCATGAACTCATCCGTCACTTGCGCCTGCTTCCCACGGGTGATCTTGTCGGAGAAATCCTCGATATTGTCCTGCATCTGCACCACGTCGGTCCCGAACAGGGAATTCTTCTTCAACCCCTTCTTGTCCTCGATGATCACGGCGGAGACGCCGAGACGTTCCAGCGTGCGGACCATGAACACAAAGTGCTCGGGAATCCCGCCACTATCGCCGTCGTAGATGATCGGCTTGGTCGTGGTCTCAAGGATATCCCCCACCGTGTTCATGCGGGAGGTGATGTCCACGTACTCGATGTCGGGCTTCGCCTTGGCGGCCGAGTCGGTGAGGCTGCTCATCCAGATGCCGTCGAACTCCCGGCGCTGGCCATCAACCTGCACGCTGACGTTCTCCGCGATCAGACCGGTCAAACCGCTGTGCGCTTCGATGATGCGCACCATCGGCTTGGCCTCCAGAAGCCTTTTCAACATGCTCAACCGCGTCTGCGGCGTCGTGCCGACATCCCTGAGCGACTTGGACATCGCCGCCGAGGTCACCCCCGGCATGTAGCTGGGCTCGATGAGTTTGCCGCCCCACGGCTGGAGGGCATCGATGACACTCTGCCGGGTCCCCCGGAGCACGCCGGTGTTCCAGTCGTCACGGTGCATGACGTAGTCGGGTTTGAGCCGCAGCAGGTTCGTCATATAGTCCAGCGACTCCTGGACCACCACCTCCTTGACGCCGACGATGTTCTCCAAGACATACTTGCGCTCATCGTAGGGCATGTGGGGCATCCGCTGGAACCCGGCGACGGCACTGTCGGACAGCAGCCCGATGACCACCTCCCCCAGCGCTGTTGCCTCTTGGATGATGTTCACGTGGGCCGGCGTGATCAGGTCGGCGCTCATGGCCAGATAGACCGTCTTCACCCGGTCTTCTTTTGTTTGTTTTAGATGCATGAATTTCATGGTTTGCGGGCGATGAGAAAAGTCGTCTGCCCAAGTTCTGCGCGGCGCTTTTCGCGATCATTGATGAACCTTGCCATGGTGCCGTCATCGAGCCGGGATTTCACCTCGTCGAGCGCATGCGCGAGTTCTTCTTCGGTGGCCAGAGACCAACTGGAATCCCCAGCGCGCCAGGCCGGTTTGAGCGGTCCTTCCGGATCCAGATACTGCTTGCCCTGCAACACCTCGTCGAAAGGGACGACCACCTCGTAGTCCACGAATCCGGTCTGTCGAAAATTCTCCTCGAGCAGTTCGGTCGATGGCATGCGCGTCAACATCCGATCGATCGCTTTCGGCACCAGGGCCGCCCACCAAAATCCGTCACGATGCTGATCGTGACCGCTGCTGTTGATGATGAGGACACCGCCAGGACGCAGGACACGGAACGCCTCGCGGAAGAACCTCGCGACGTTGGGAAAATCGGCGGTGGAGCCGTCATCGAGATGGTGGAGGACCTGGGTGCAGAGGATTCCGTCGAAGAGCCCGTCGGCAAACGGCAGTTCGGTGGCGCTCCCCTGCTGAATGTTCACCTTGGGATCCTCGGCGAATCGATCTCGAGCGACCTGCGCCATGCCCGCATTGAACTCAACACCATGCAAGGTGCCGATCCGACCGTGCAACTCGGCGAGGTAGTTGCCCGTCCCGCAGCCGGCGTCCAGAACCGTCTGCTCGCCCAGGGCCGTCGGGGTTGCCGCCAGGTGCTCCAGGATGATCGGAAGGCCGATCGGCCTTCGCGTCTCGTTGTAGCTGACAGACGTGCTTGTGTAGTTTTCGTATTCGATGGTATTCATGAGCTGATGTGGTCTAGCGGCTGGGAATTCGGTCTAGAGTTGAAACACCCAGGTCCGAGAGTGTTGCTTCGATCGCCGCCAGGAGAGATTCGATATCGCCCGCAAAAAGCCTGCCGATGTTGCCGATGCGAAAACAATCCACCGCGTTCAGCTTGCCTGGATAAATCACCATGCCCTTCGCCGACAGCCGCTGATAGAACGCCTCAAAGTTGAACTTCGGGTCTTGAGGAAGCAGGAAAGTGGTAATGATGTGGCTTTGCGATTCGGACGGAACGTACTCGCGAAAGCCCATCCGCCGCATCCCTTTCAGCAGTGCGGCGTGATTGGCTGCATAGCGCCCTGCCCGGCCGGCCACCCCACCCTCTTCGTTCAACTCGAGAAGGGCCTGGTGCAGGGCGAGAATCACGTGGGTCGGCGGAGTGAATCGGAATTGTCCGTCTTTTTCGAGGCCTTCCCATTGCGCCAACAAATCGAGGCTGACGCTGCGTGCAGCACCGCCACTGGCCAGCAATTGCGCACGGTTGGCGATGACGAACGAGATGCCGGGCACTCCTTCGAGACACTTGTTGGCCGATGCGGCGAGGTAGTCGATGCCGCACCCGGCCATGTCCAACGGGATGCCCCCAAAACTGCTCATCGCATCGACGATGAACGCCCGTTGAAATCCCTTCACCACCGCGCCGATCTCCCGCACCGGATTAAGCACACCGGACGACGTCTCGCAGTGCACCAAAGCAACGTGGGTGATCCCGCTGTCGCCGGCAAGGCTCTCACTCACCCGCTGCGGAACTGCGGGCGCATTCTCGGCCCCTTCGATGGTAACGGTTTCAATCCCGTGCCGCAGCGCGATGTCGCGGATGCGCTTGCCGTACGCGCCGTTGATGATGACCAGAAGCTTCCCATCGTGCGGAATAACCGACGAAATCAGCGCTTCCACCCCAAAGGTCCCGCTCCCCTGCATCAGGACCGCCTCATACCCGTCCTCTTGACTGACTCCGGCGAGCCCCAACAAGCGTTGCCGGATGCCCTGCACGACTCCCACGAATTCGGCATCTCGCGATCCCAGATCGCGCAGCATCGCTTGCTTGACGGTGCTGCTGGTCGTCAAGGGACCAGGGGTGAACAAGAGCTTGTCGGTTCGTGACGGGGTGACGTGGTCGGGTTGCTGGTGATTCATGAATGCCTTGCGGCGGCTGGAAATGTGCGTGTTTGATAAGGCTCCTGAAACAGCCGTTGGGCCGGGCCGGAGAGCGATGGAAAGGGGGGCGCATGCGAAACGTCGGTGCGCGGTCTTTCGGAGGAAGAACCCTCCGGGATGGCCGAAATGCGGCGAAAGCAGGAGATTTCATAAGAATCCCCGCCGTTCTAAACGATAGCACTGCCTACCGCATTGCCAAGATCTCTTTTTGCCGCAGCGTTCAATCGACTGGTTTACCCTACTATTTCCCAGTCGCATATTTCCAACGAGATCGGCCGCCCCCGGCGCGAATTTGCCGAACCGGATTTGGCAGTGGAGACATCCTTCGGTGATTTGTTATTCTGTCTCCTGAGGGCTGACCGCTATAGCACATCGCTAAGATCGACTTCAAGACTGATAGGGGACGGTCGCTCCGCGCCGTCCGGTGGGTTGGCGCATCGAGAGCATCCGAAGCCGGTATTGTTCTGGATCGGATCGATCGAGCTGAAATGCCCCTTTTGGAGGCCAAGCCGCCGCTGGCCAGACGAGAACCCGAATCTTGAGGGCGGAACCCGCCGTCCCTTCCCTCCTCGCTTGATCAACCATCACTCCACGCATAGCATGGATCCCTGAAAAAGCTGCAAATCCTCTTTCCGGACGGAGCCATGCGGCGTCTGCGGGAGGCGGCGAAGCGGGAGGACCGCCCCATGAGCGAAATTGCCCGGCGGGCCACGGAAGATTGGTTGGATCGCCAACCGGGGGGCGCCCCCCTTGGAAGGCCCCCTTCCCGTTTTCGACCTTGGCATCCGGGCCACTGATCCCGAGGCCTTCAAGGAACTCCTTTGCGTCCGGGGGGAGGAAGCGCCGTGAACAGCATCGACCCCAACCTCCTCTGAGGCTTTACACCCGCAACGTCCGGGACTTCCGGGACTTCGGACTCTTTGAGGTCCTCGATCCCACGGTCCGCCCTCCCGGCTCCCGTCCAGGGTGATCAAGAGGGGGATGAAACTCTTTAAATCGGCTTTTTAGCCGCCAATGGCTGCGGAAATTTGGTGAAAGGAGGTTGGCTTCAAACCAAGAAGCCCTCAATTTCGAGCCCATCAAAGGAAGGTTTCAGGGAAAACTCGTCTCGATCTGCGTCCATTCGTGTTCTTTCGCGGTTTTGCTCTCCCTGACTTGGTTGCTCCCGCCTCCAACCAACCAATTAATCCTTGCCATCAGCCTGCATTCCCCGACCATCCGCCCCGCCGAATGGAAGCAATTTTAGCTCTGGAAGATGGCCGCGTATTCCGCGGAGAGGCGTTCGGGCATTCTGGCTCCAGCACGGGCGAAATCTGCTTTAATACGTCCATGACGGGTTATCAGGAGGTCCTCACCGACCCCTCCTACCGCGGCCAGATCGTCGCCATGACCTACCCGCTGATCGGCAACTACGGGGTCAACCCCGAGGACGCCGAATCGGCCGAGCCCCACGTCCGTGGCTTCGTGATCGGCGAACTCTCCCCCGTGGCCTCCAACTGGCGCTCCCGCCAGACCCTCCCCGAGTATTTCAAGGAGCACCAGATCATCGGCATCGAGGGCGTCGACACCCGCGCCCTCACCAAACACCTCCGCTCCCTGGGTGCCATGCGCTCCTGCCTGACCACCGAACTCTCCGAGCAGGAGGCCATCGACGCCGCCCTCGCCTCCCCCGCCATGGAAGGCTCCGACTTCGTCTCCGAGGTCACCACCCCCAAAGGCTACCCCTGGGAGGCCGAGTCCCGTGAGTGGGTGCTCATCAACCCCTCCACCGGTCAGGAAGGCAACTACGCCGATCTCGGTCCCGCCAAATACAAGATCGTCGCCTACGACTTCGGCATCAAATACAACATCCTCCGCCGCCTCCGCCAGGCCGGCTTCGAGGTCGATGTTGTCAACGCCCACACCTCCGCGGCCGACGTTCTCGCCAAAAACCCCGACGGCATCTTCCTCTCCAACGGCCCCGGCGATCCCGCCGCCCTCGGCGACATCCACAAGGAGATCAAGGAACTCATCGGCCGCAAGCCGATCTTCGGCATCTGCCTCGGCAACCAGATCCTCAGCCACGCCTTCGGCGGAAAGACCTTCAAGCTGAAGTTCGGCCACCGCGGCGGAAATCAACCGGTCAAGGACCTCCGCACCGGCCGCATTTCCATCACCTCCCAGAACCACGGCTTCGCCACCGATCCCGATTCCCTCCCGCCGGAAATCGAAGTCACCCACATCAACCTCAACGACCAGACCGTGGAGGGCATCCGCTCCACCAAGGACCCGGTCTTCTCCGTCCAATACCACCCCGAAGCCGCCCCGGGGCCCAACGACGCCTCCTACTTCTTCCACGAGTTCGCCGACCTCATCGAGCAGACGAAGTAAAAATCTCATGAACACCGTAGTCACCGGCCTCCAATGGGGCGATGAAGGCAAAGGCAAGATCGTCGACTTCCTCACCGAAACCGCGGACCTCGTCGTGCGCGGCCAGGGCGGCAACAATGCCGGGCACACCGTCATCGCCAAGGGCACCAAATACGTCCTCCACCTCCTCCCTTCCGGCATCCTCTGGGAAGGCAAGACCTGTGTCATCGGCAACGGCGTGGTCATGGACCCCGTCGGCCTGGTGAAGGAAATCGATGGCCTTGAGGAAAAGGGCATCCCCGTGCCACCCGAGCGTCTCCTCATCTCCGATCGCGCCCACGTCGTCCTTCCCTACCACCGCGAACTCGATGCCGCCCGCGAAGCCTCCCTCGGCGACCGCAAGATCGGCACCACCAAGCGCGGCATCGGCCCCGCCTACGCCGACAAGGCCAACCGCTGCGGCCTTCGTCTCGCCGATCTGCTGAACAAGGAACTGGCCCACGAACTGATCACCCTCCGCCTCGCCGAAGCCAATCCCATCCTCGCCGCCCACGGCCTCCCGCAGTTCGACGCCGACTCGGTGCTCGCCTCCATCGAGACCGCCCTCGATCGTCTCCGCCCCTACATTACCAACACCATTCCCGTCCTCCACGAGGCCTGGAAATCCGGCAAGGAAATCCTCTTCGAAGGCGCCCAGGGGGCCTACCTCGACGTGGACTTCGGCACCTATCCCTTCGTCACCTCCTCCAACACCACCGCCGGAGGTGCCTCCACCGGTTCAGGACTCCCCCCCCACGCCATCAACCGCGTCGTCGGCGTCTGCAAGGCCTACACCACCCGCGTCGGCGAAGGCCCCTTCGTCACCGAGAACGCCGAAATTTCCGACTACCTCCACTCCCTCGGCCGCGAGTTCGGCGCCACCACCGGACGTCCCCGCCGCTGCGGCTGGCTCGACACGGTCATCCTCCGCTTCGCCTGCATGGTCAATGGCGTCACCGACCTCGCCATCACCAACCTCGACGGACTCGACGAACGCAGCGAGATCGACATCTGTACCGCCTACCTCATCGACGGCGAGACGCACGCCTACCCACCCGCCGACCGCGAGGCCTGGTTCCGTGCCGAGCCGGTTTACGAAACCCTCCCCGGTTGGCAACAGGACACCTCCGCCTG
>JAQCFL010000151.1 GCA_027619375.1 Verrucomicrobiota bacterium
CCCCCCCCCCCGAGCCAGCTTTCATCGCAGAGCTGGCCCAAAGTGGGCCGCACGGGAATGCCCCGATGGCCACTCTTCCTGCCTGAACCGAAACACAACCAACAAGCCTAAACACAACCGAAAGACCACAAGACCATGAAATCAAATCCAATCCGCCGGGGTCTCCCCCCTTTTCTCCCCCTCTCCGATCTCCCCAACAACGTCCTCAGGGACGCCCCGCAAAAAGCAAATTCTAGCAATCTTTGTTTGGTTGTGGCGGCGATGCTGCTGCTGCCGGTCGTTTCGGCCCAAGCCGCGGTGATTTTTAGCGAAACAATAATGGATACCACGGCCAGCGCGACCGGGTCGGAGATTCAGAGTGACGGCACGGTCGTTACGGCCATTTACTATGGTGGCGACGCTCAAGATTGGGGCTGGGGAGCCGGCGGCGGCCCCGCCAGCATCGCCGTGCAAGGAATAACTTTCAATACAGGTACCGCCAGCGGGGCTGTCACGGATCCCCGCCTTACTAACAGTACCACCCCCACGCCAACGAGTATTATCGCTGGCATTTTTGGGCCTATTGGCGGGCCCACTGATTACCAAGCGCTCACCAGGACCAATGCTACAGCGGCTGGGGGTGGGGCTTGGCTTCCGACCCTCACGATCGATGGTCTGACCGCAGGCCAGGATTATCGGCTGCAATGGGTCGATCGCACCCCCGGTACCATCGGTGGCACCGTCACGGCGGAGGGAACTGAATATACGCTAACATCGGGAGGAGCGGGCCATTTGCTAACTATCGAATGGACGGCCGAGGACGACACGCTGAACGTTGATTTCGGCCAGAAGCACGATATTGGCGGTTATGTCCTTCATCAGGTCATCCCCGAGCCCTCCACGGTTCTCCTTGGCGGTCTCGGCGCGGTCGCCCTCCTGCGCCGCCGCCGCCGCGCGTAGTCAAATTTCCAAGATAGACCTTCCCAAATGCCGGGGTCGCCACTGTTCATTGGCGACCCCGGTGTGGCCTACCCCCTCCAACCCGCCCCCGCGACCGACGCCAGCGCGACAGGCATCCTGGTCGGCGTGAACCCAAACTAAAAAAAAACCATTAAAACAAGCACCACCACGCCCCGATCATTCCGGAGCCTCTCCCTTCTCCTGGGGCTCGCCGCCCTTGCGGCCTTCGCTGCCAATGCCCGGGCGACGACGACTACCGCAACCTTCAATCTCGGGCCTCAGGACAGCGGCACCTCTATCGCAGGCAACGCGTCAATCGAATGGATTACGCAGGGAACCCTGGCCCCGGGGTCGATTCTAAGATCGGTCTCCATTGACGCGAGACTCGATGCCAGTCCGGGCGGTGCCTATGCTTCCGACCTCGCCGTCGTCGTCGGCGGCGTCCTGCAAATTGGCGGTGACGGCGGCGACCCCGGGTGGGCCAACGGCCAGAGCGATGCGGTCGGCACAACGTGCATTGACACGAAGGCCGCTCCCGCCGACTTCCCGGGCACGATTGACCTGAACACGGTCGGGCTTTCCCTGAAAAACACCTATGGTGATGCCGACTGGTCCGGAACAGTCGCCGTCACGTATGATGTCCCGGGACCGGCGGACATCTTGACCTTTGATTTCGGAATCCACGGCCCGGCCGCAATCGACCAGGACACCGCCCAAATCACCATCACCGTGCCGCCCGGGACGTCGCTGGACCTCGCACCCACCTTCGCCCTCTCACCCGGCGCGACCTGTGACCATACCTCCGGTGACACGTATGATTTTAGCGTCCCGGTAAGCTACAACGTCACCGGATCCGACAGTTCCAGCAGGGCCTATACCGTGACGGTTACCGTCATTGAGGTCGGGTTCACCGAAACCGACCTGGATACCTCGGCCACCGCGACCGGCTTGGAGATCCAGAATGACGGCACGCTCGTCCGGGCGTATCGCTATGGTGAAACGGGCACCATCACCGTGAACGGCCTGACCTTTCAAGGAGCATCCGGTGCGGGCAATGACAGCGCCCTGTCCGGCACCTGGGGTGGCTCCGGGTACTTGGACTGGTGGATCGACAAACCCCCGATTATTGCCGATTCGGATTACTTGCACCTCACCGGTTGCTTGCTTCAAGCCCCGGCAGACACGACTGGCACCAAACCGACCCTCACGATCGGCGGCCTTACCGTCGGTCACACCTATCGGCTGCAAATGTTCAGCAACTCCCCGCGCGGAGGTGAGGCGGAAGTGGAAGGCGTGAGTTCTACCATCCAGACCGGAGATCACAAGTTCGTGATGCTCACCGCCACGTGGACGGCCGCGGATGACACCCTCGACATGCGTTGGATCAGCCAATCAACCGCAGGGGAACCTGTGCATTTCTCCGCCTACGCCCTGCATGACATCACGGCGGGCGGCAGTGTCGATGCCGCCAATTCCACGGTGGCGGCCAGTCCCGACACCGTCTCCAACGACGGCACCGCCGCTGCCACGATCACCGTCACCCTGCTCGATGCCGGCACCACGCCCGTCGCGGGCAAGACCGTGACGCTCGAGTCCAGTCGTGGGGCAACCGACACGATCTCGGCGGCCTCGGGGTCGTCGAATGCTTCCGGGGTGGTGACCTTCACGGTGACCTCCACCACGGCAGGTTCGCCCGTCTTCACGGCGACGGATGTCACTGATGGAAATCTGGTCATCGCACCATCCACCGCCACCGTGACCTTTTCGGCCACGGCGGTCAGTCCTCTCAACTCCACGGTGGAGGCCTCCCCGGGGTCAGTGGCGAACGACGGCACGCTTTCCACGATCACCGTGACCTTGAAAGGCACCAGCGGCACGCCTGTCGCGGGCAAGACCGTGACGCTGGCTTCCAGTCGCGGCGAGACGGACACGATTTCCGGTGCCTCGGGTGCCTCCGATGTGAACGGGGTTGTGACCTTCACCGTGAGTTCCCTGACCGCAGGCACCCCCGTCTTCACCGCCACCGATGTCGACGACGGATTGACGCTCAGCCCGACAGCAACGGTCACCTTCACCTCGAATGTGTCCATTGCGGTAACCGGCCTCGACACTTCCGCCGGCGCGACCGGACTGGAGATCCAGAGTGACGGCACGCTCGTCCGGGCGATCTACTATGGAGGCTACAATATCGGATGGGGCACCAATACCGTGCCCCCGCTCCCCGCAGTTGGCGACGCAAGCGTCACGGTGAACGGCGTGACTTTTCAAAACGGCGGCACCCCGGGCGGCAGTGTTGCGGATACCGCTTGGTTCGGCGGCTATAATGGCTGCTACATTGGAGCAATCGCGGCCCCGACCGATTACAATTGGTCTTTGTTGATCGGAGCCCAGCTCCTGACTGCGGCAAATCCATGGGGTTTGACAATCAGTGGTCTTACCCCCGGCCACACTTACCGCCTGCAATTGCTCGGTGATACAATTACAGGAACCGTGGAAGGCGAGGCCTTTGCGCTCGGCAGCACCCCCCAGATGCTCACCGCCACCTGGACTGCCAAGGCCGGGGATACCACCCTCGACGTGGCTTCCAGTTCATTTGCGCATGTCACCGGCTACGCCCTGCACGACATAACGGGCGGCACGGGGTCGGACTACGATACTTGGGCCGCAGGTTTCCCCGGCTACGATCTCACGGATCCCGCTGGGGATGCGGACAATGACGGACTGACCAACGGCCGTGAATACCCGTTCGGCCTGGATCCCACCAGCGGAACGTCTGTCAACCCGATCACCGTGCCGTTCGATGCGGCCGCCGGCACCTTCAGCTACACCCGGCGCAATCCCACCCTGACCCAGCTCATTTACACCGTGATGATCTCCAAGGATCTCCAGAATTGGGTGGCGAATGGTCCCGGCGGATCGCAGACACCCGACTCTGAGTCTGCCGGGCTCCAGACGGTGGCGGTTCAGGTCGATGCCACCCCGCTCGACCCGTCCGATGGCAAGCTCTTCGTGCGGGTGCAAGCGGAGTGAACCGGTGGGAAGGGATCGGTAATGATTGCAGACAGCTGCTACAAGACTGCTTCAGGTGAGAGGGAGGCCGCAGGCCGCAGGTATGTAGATTATAAAACGAATTCAACCACGGAAATCCAAATGAAACACCACTCCACCTTCCGCCCGGCGGCTCCTTTCCTTGCCGCCGTCACGATGCTTTCATGCCTCGCGTCCGCCGCCGAACTCACGAAGCTGCGCTGTGAATACCGGGACAATCCGCTCGGGATCGATGCGGCAAAGCCGCGGCTGTCGTGGGTCATGGAAGAGAGGGGACAGGGGACAGGAGACAGGGGGCAGAAAAATCCAAAAGCAAAAAACCAAAACCGGAAATCAGAAGTTACCCGCGGGCGGCGGCAAACCGCTTATCAGGTTGCTGCTAGTAATTTGCTTTTGGAGGGCGGCCCCTGAGGCAGCCATTGGGTCGGACCGGAGGGCGGGGAAATGGGGGTTGTCTCTCCGCCCCTTGAATGGCATGTCAAAAAGAACTTCATGATCGTGATGGCCTGTCGGATGAGGGGATTTTCAAAGCTGTAAGTGTGGCTGTTCACCGCTCCAGAACCCTTGCCTCCGCCAACTTGCCCTGGAGGGTAGAATGGAAGGTGGGGCCTAAATAGATTGGCAAAGTATATACGTCGATAACACCCCCCTCAACATCTTCCCCTCCACCTACTTGCCTGCTTTTGCATAGGTTTCCGGGAGTCTCTTCTGCTTCTTGGCGCTTGGGATTCCACTGCCAAGGTTGACCGTATCTTGTCCTTCATCCGCTTCATCTTGAGTTTGGGGTAGGTTTACGGCTCGACCTCGGTTGCGAAGACCTCCCGGACCGCATTGATTTGGGGTGAGCTGACCCGGAAGGTAGCCCCGCTGTTGAGGGAGTCGGCATCAGGGGCGGCCGTCAGGGTGACCGTCTGCCAGGCCGACCAGTTGCCCGAGCCGAAGCTCAAGCTGCCTCCGGATGTGGTGGAGAGGTCGGTATCGCCCGAGAAGATGTTGGTGTTGACGGTGATGTTGCCCCCGGGATCGGCGGAGAGCCGGACTTGGAAAGTGGCGGTTCCTCCCTCCGGGACGGCGATGCCGTCGGTACTGAGTTGGACTTCGAAGGAGGTGAAGACTCCCCGGGGTTCGCTGTCAGCGGCGATGGAGGCGTTGACCGCAGCTGCGGCGGCCTGTAGCTCGGCAAGTTTTGCGGGCTCGCTTCCGGCGAGGTCGGTGCTCTCCTGGATGTCGGTGGCGAGATTGTAGAGCTTGCCGGCCCGCAATTTGTATTGGTCCTTGATGACCGCACCGAGAGTTCCCGTGTTCTGTTCAAAAAGGGCGTATTGATCGCGCGGCTGGGTCCAGCCCGCCTCGTTGGTGAGGAGCGGGAGCAGGTTGACGCCGTCGAGAGTGCGGTCGTGGGGCCGGGAGCCACCGGCCAGCCCGACAATCGTCGGGAAAAGATCGACCATGCCGACCGTTTCATCGGAGACCACTCCGGCCGGGATCACGCCTGGCCAGCGCGCGATGAAGGGAACGCGGCAACCGCCCTCCCAGGTAGTCAGCTTGCTGTCGCGAAGCGGGTAGGCGCTTCCGACTGATTGCGCGAGCAGGTCCATTGGGCTGAGGCGCAACCAAGGCCCGTTGTCGGAGGTGAAGATGACGATGGTCTCGTCATCGATGCCGAGCGCGCTCAGGCGCGAAAGGATACGATCGACCGAGTGGTCGGTCTCCATCACGATGTCGTAGTAGGAGCTCACGCCGCTGGCGCCCGCGAACTGCGGCCAGGTGCTCCCGTCGGAATTGGCGTAGGTCTGGTCGGAGGGGTAGACCGGGATGTGCGGCATGGTGTGGGAAAGGACCAGGAAGAAGGGGGTGTCCGCCGCGGTCTGGCGGTTGATGAACTCGAGCGCGCGCTCGGTGTAGCGCCAGGTCAGTTGGGCCTGCTCGCCCGGCGTGCTGAAGTCGGGGTCGAGCACCGTCTCGTTTTCGATGAGCGCGAGGTCGGTCATGCCATTGCTGTGGGGCAGGCCGTAAAACTCCTCGTACCCATGCCTGCGGGGCATGAGTTGGAAGGGACTGTGCGCGGCGATCTGGTAGCCAAGGTGCCACTTGCCGACGAGGGAGGTGGCATAGCCGGCCTCCCGCAGGGCCTCGGGGAGGGTGATCTCGTGGGTATTGAGCCCCCCGCCGTTGCGCCCGTCGGGCCAGAAGACGTAGTTGACGTCCACCCGGCGGTCGTAGCGCCCGGTCATCAGGCTGGCCCGGGTCGGGGAGCACTTGGAAGATGCGTAGAAGGAGGTGAGGCGGATGCCTTGCGCGGCCATGGCGTCGATCTTCGGAGTGAGGAGGCGGGCCTCGTTCGGCTCCGGGATGTCCGGGTCGGGGCTCGCAATGTTGGGCTTCGGGGTCGGGCCGGAATTCGGGTAGTAGTTCGTGGTGCTCGGCCAGGTCTGGACGCCGATATCGTTGTATCCAAGGTCATCCATGAGGATCACCACGATGTTGGGACGCGGGGCCGGGGCTTCCTCGATGCGGTAGTAGGCGCTTCCCGCCGGTGGGGCGGGGTCGCTCATCGTTCCGGTCTCCGCGAGCGGAGTGAACGGTTCCCCGATGACCGTGGGGAACCCGGTGGAGAGATCCGTGGTGCGCTTGAGGAGGTACTGTTTGAAGGTGTCGAAGCCGTCGATATCGATCTCCAGGGCACCACCGGTATGGGTGACGCCGATCACTTTCAAGTCCGGCGGCGTCAGCACCGGGGGAATGGATTCGGGGAGCTGCGTCAGGCCGGAACTGGAGGCATAGAAATTGTCAATGACCGCCGCGGAACCCGGGAAGGCCATGTGGCCCTTGAAGCCCCCGTAAATGGCCTTGTTGAGTTCGCTGCCGTCTCCGCCGAGCCCTCCGGTCTGCCCGAGGGCCTGGTAGTTCCTGAGCAGGGCCCCGATGGTGCCGTCCGACGAGGCCTCGGCAATCGAGGCATCGTAGTCGATGGCGGTGTTGGTTCCATTGCCGGTGCGGGTGAAGGTGACTTCGAAGTAGTACCATTGCCCGGTCTGGAGGGTGAAGAACACGGGGTCGATGGGCTCATTCGTGCCGCCGCCGCGGATGACGAAGCGGGCACCGGAGGCGGTCAACTCGATGGTCACAAAGGGCAGGAAGGCATAGTTGTCGGTTCCTCCATTGGTGAGCCCGAGGCGCAGGAGATCGCCTGTGGTCGAGAAACTGCTCGCGTTGAAGAAGGTCCCCACGGTGAAGCTTGCGCCATCGACGAAGGTGTTCGCCGCCAGCAACGGGGCCTGGCCCAGGTCGAATGAACTCACGGCAAGATTGTCGAGAGCGATGGCGGTCGAGCCGTTGAGGCCGCTGGATACAGCCTCGCTGTAGAGGGCGTTGCTGAATTGGGCCGCATAATCACCTGTCGGGTCGAAATCCGCGGTGAGGCTCCCCCCCGCATTCGCGCTGGTCGTGAAACTCCAGTTGCCGGGGACCGTGATCCCGGCAGATCCGTTTCCGGAGGTGTCCTCGAAGGTCCCGGCAGGCATCAGGACGTAGTATTCCGTGCCATCGGCGAGGTCGGAGGCGGGGTTGATGACCACTTGGTCGCCGGTAATGGAGACGCTGGATGACGTGGCCGCGAAGTCCGCAAAGAGGCTGTCATCCGCGCTTTCCCGAATCTCGATCGTCCCGGCGGCCGCTACCACGGGACTTGAGAATGTGGCCGTCAGGTTGGTGTCGACCGGCACTTCGGTTGCATCGTCTGCCGGGTCGGTGCTGATCACCGCCGGGCCGGCGACATAGGTCACCGCGTCGAGGGCGATGTCGGAGTTGCCGGCATTGCTGGTGAGGTCGATGGTCACCTTCGCGATGTTCTGGGAGGGGCTGACGTAGCCGGTGAAGAAGTCTGCGCCGCCCCATGATCCCGGCGTCTGGCTGTCCGCGCCTCCCACGAAGTTCTGCGTGGAGAGGACGTTGTCACCGGGGTCGAGGTAGGTGATGGTGACATCCGTGTAGACACTGCCGAAATTCAGCAGGACCAGCCCGGCCGCCTTGACGGTGCGGTCGTTGCTGAAGCTGCCGTCCTGGGTTCCGAAGAGAATGCTCACCTGCTGCCCGTTCGTGCCGGACCACTGGTATCCGTTTCCAGCCGTGGAGGTGTTGTAGTTCTGGGCGGTGCTGGTGCTGGCGGCGACGCCACCCACGGTATGATCGATGCGGACATCCACATCGGGGCCGTCAATGGTGTTCCCGGTGGTTCCGCTGATTCCGGTCCAGTTCGCCTGGATGATCTTGTTGCTGCCCGTGGCGGAGTTGAAGGCCGCAAGCGACGCGGAACCGGTCGCCTCCGTGTCCACCTCCGAGTTGCCAGCCGGATCGATGGATCCTCCCAGCTGCTGACCAATGATGGCCGCGTGACCTGCCGTGGCGGCCGCTGCGAGCAGAGGGATAAGGAGCGTTTTGGGCGAGAGCCTGTGGCGGGGCGTCCTG
>JAQCFL010000004.1 GCA_027619375.1 Verrucomicrobiota bacterium
CCGGAGATCCGGCGGCAGAAGAAGTGGCGAATCGTGGTCGATGAGGACGAACTTGGCTGCCATGGGCGGCAGCATAGCAGGCCATGCGCCAAATGTCGCTGGTCTATGTCCGACAGGCTGCTAGTCCCAGCTGATAAGAATTCCTCATGCTTGAGAAACGCCTTAACTATTTCGCGCTCTTTGGAGTTCTGGCCGGACTGGGATTGAGTTCCTGTGGAGAGAAGAAGACCGCGGCGGTCGCGGTGGAATCCAGCGGAGGCGGAGACACGCCTGCGGCGGAGGCCGGAGTGCAGGTGCCTGAAGTGCCGAAAGCCTCCCCTGATGCCCGAGCCAAGGCGCTGGGTTACGCTCAATATCTGCCGAAGGAGACGGAGGGGTTTCTGGCCCTTTATGATGGAAAGGGCTTCGTGAAGAGCCTGCGCGATTCCCGTCTGGGGACCTATCTGGAGGCTCGGGCGAAGGAGGAGGGCATGGATCTCAATGAGATCAACGAGGAGCCCCAGGCGGCGATGTTCCTGTCGCTGGTGGCGGAGGAGTTCTTTGTGGCGGTAGGCAAGGGAATGCCGCAGCAGGCCGACAATCTCGTGTGGGTGGGGGAGTCGGTGAATTTCCACCAGATGAGAATGATGGTGAGCATACTCGACGCGCAGCTCGGCGGTGAGGACGAGGGGATGGGGGACGATGAGATGGCCATGGCGTTGATCAAGGGCATCATCGAGGACTCGAAGGGTGGCACCGGAATTTTGGAGACGGTGCAGGTGCCGCCGTTGACGATCGGCGCGAAGGTGAGCGACGAAGAGCTGCGGGAGCAGTTGGCCGGGATGGTGGCTGAGGGTTTGGCGCAGATGCTGGCGGAGATCGGTCCCGATGGGAAGGGTTTCGCGGAGGAGGTGAAGGTGAAGCGCGGCGATGCGGAGTTCACGGGAATCCGGATCATTGGTGAGAAGCTGGTGGCGATGGTGGAGGACAGCGACAAGGAGCAAATGAGCGAGAAGCTCGGTCCCGCCAACACGGAGAAGCTGTTGAAGATCGGGGCGACGAAGAACATCGTCTTGGCGACCGGCACCCATCACGGCTACGTGGTGGTGTTCGCGGGTTCGGACATCGAGGAGCTGCAGATCGCGGAGAGCGCCGCGGATTCCTATGCGTCGAGCGACGACCTGGCATTCGCGGACGGGTATCTCGGGAAGCAGTTGCTTTCGGTGAGCTCGGTGTCGGATGCGCTGATGAAGGGGCTCACGAAGCACGGAACCATTCTGGCCACCTTCGCGGAGGGCATCAAATCCGGTCTCGCGGACACCAAGAATCTCGGAGACACCCGGGACATGGAAGTGCTGCTCGATTTGTTGATCAAGCAGGAGAAGGACCTCATGGGCATGATCTCCTACTCGCCGGCCGGGATGGCGGTGATGCTGGACGAGGGGCTGAAGATGGAGATTCACGGCGGGAACAACTCGCCCTCGGTTGATCTGAATGTGCCCCGCAAGTATGCGTCGATCGGTGATCGGGACGGCGTCCTGATGTTTGCCAACTGGGTGTCCAACGAAGAATATGCCGACAAGTCGATGGAGTATGTCGATACGCTCGGGGAGATCGGGTATCTCGCGGCGAGTCGTGCGGCGAAGCTGGACATTGACGCTCGTGACTTTGCGGATTTCAAGGAGGGGTTCGGGATGTTTGATGAGAAACTCAAGGTGGATCTCCTTGAGCTTTGGACCGCGTTGCGCGGCGATCTTTGTGCCGGATTGGGTGCGGAAGGCGCCATTGTGGTGGATGTGAAGGGGAGCATGCCGACGGTGCCTGGCATCCCGCAGGTGATCGTCAGCAAGGGCAAGGCCCCGCGGATCGGGGTGATCGCGCCGGTGGTGGAACGTGAGAAGATCAGCGACTCCTGGAAGCGCATCAATGGGGCCGCCGAGAACATCCTGAAGTTTGCCAGCGAGATGAGCGGAGAGCCCATCCCGATGCAGAAGCCGATGAGCAGCGAGAAGGATGATCTGAAGACCTGGTTCATGATGATCCCCTTCCAGAACGATGACTTTGTGTTGTCGGTGTCGGTGGACGAGCAGAACTTTTTTGCCTCGACCTCCAAGTCGTTTGTGCAGGATCTCTCCGCCTCGCTGAAGGAGGCGAAGGTGAATCCCAAGGATATCGGGGCGGTTCTGGAGGTGGATTTTGGGGTTCTGCGGAGCTATCTCGGCGACTGGATTGCCTTGGTGGACGAGAACGCCGAGGAATTGTTTGGCGGACCGGATGGTGCGGAAGGATTCCGCAGCGAGTTGCCGAAGATCCGGGAGGCGATTTCGGCCACGGAGGAGCTGGACTCGTTGAGCGTCCGGACCCGTAAGGAGAACGGAATCCTACGTTCGACCCTGCATTTCAAGGTGAAATAAGGGATCCCGGGGAAGCGCTTTCCGCTGGCAATAGGGGGCCGGTGGGCTAGACTTGCGCAATGCGGCATCTTGTTGTCCCACAGGAGGGTGAGGAGGATATCGGGGCCGAAAGTTCGGCTGCGGTGGAGGAGCTGGTCCGGCGCCAACGGAAGCGGGACACGGTGCAGTCGTTTGTGAGTTCCTTGATCGTGCTGGGGTTGATCATGGTGGTGTTGGGATTGATTGCGCTCATTCCTTGGGAGACGGAGTCGCCGACCATCGTGACCTATGCCGCGCCTGATCATGAGGAGGAGGAGTTGGAGCGGAAGGAGATGAACCAGCAGGCGCGGCCGCGGCCGGCCGGCCCGAAGTCCTCGCGGGCCAAGGTGATCGCCTCGACCGAGCCGTCGCCGGTGTCGGTGCCGGTTCCCGACAATCCGATTCCGGAAGGGCCGTTCGGGATGGCGGAGGAGATCGGGGAAGGGTTTGGCGACAGCGAGGGAGATGGGGATGGAGGAGGCGGGGTGTCGTTCTTCGGCAGTTATCGGAAGGGCAAGCGGGTGGCCTTCGTGGTGGATTTTTCGGGGTCGATGGAATCGGACTCCGAAGGGGGCGGTGGGGGGACGCGCATCGCGGGGCTGAAGAAGGAGTTGATCAAGTCGGTGGAGAGTTTGGCAAACAGCATGAGTTTCACGGTCATCTTTTTCTCGTCGAGCGGCTGGCACATCGGGACGAAGGGACCGGACTATGTGGCGAACGGCTGGAATGGTGCGGGGGATCCGCCGCAGACGGAATGGTATCCGGCCACGGAGGTGGTGAAGGCGAATGTGATCCAGCAGATCAAGAGCATGCCAGCGAACGGGGGGACGGTGTGGTATCCGCCCTTGAAGATGGCGATGACCATGAATCCTTCGCCGAGCATCGTTTATCTGCTCTCGGACGGTGATCCGCGGGACGGGGACTCGGTGTTGTTCGACATGGCGGAGATCAATCCGAACGGCGTGCCGATCGACACGATCGCCTTTGAGTTGGCGGGGAGCCCGGCGGGGATGTTGATGGAGATCGCAAAAGTGTCCGGCGGGCGGTTCAGCATGTTGTATGAGGGGAAGTTGCTGACGGGTCGGGCGGCGGAGAAGTACACGAATTCGTCGTACGATTGACGGGGGGGCTGGTCACGCCACTGGTGAGGGAGCCGGTGGGCACGTGGGGGGGCAGGCTGGAAGCGTGCACCACGTTGCGTTACGCATCGGCCTCCTCGGCCAGGCGGGAGCGGAGGATGGACTCGGCGAGGGGGAGGTCGGCGGGGTGGGTGATTTTTGGGTTTGGGTGAGGATTGGAGACGAGTTTGGTGGGGATGCCGATGGCCTCGGCGGCGGAGACGTCGTCGGTGACGGGCAGGCGGCGGGAGAGGACGGTGTCGTAGGCGCGGGTAAGCGTCAGCATGCGGAATACCTGGGGCGTTTCCATGTACCAGAGGTTTTCCCGTGAGACGGAGCTGCGGGTGAAGCCGTCGGGGCTGGCTTTCTTGAGGGTTTCGGTGACGGGGCGGGCGAGGGTTGCGGCTCCAGAGTCGCGGGCCGCGTCGATGCAGGCTTCGATCTGTTCGGGGCGAATGAGTGGGCGGGCACCGTCGTGAATGGCGGCGTAGGTGCTTTTGGGGGCGGCATGGCAGCCTGCGACGACGGAGAGATAACGCTCCTGGCCACCGTCGATGCGGAGGACTGGTTTTTGATCGGAGAATTGCAGGGAGGCGAAGCGTTCCTCGTCGGTGACGACGACGATGCTGGTGACGGAGTCTGCGGCGAGGAAGGCGTCCAGGGACCACTGCAGGACGGATTTTCCGGCGAGCGGAGCCAGGAGTTTGTCGAAGCCCATGCGCCTCCCGCGACCGGCCGCGACGATGATGGCCACACAGCTCATTTGTTCAGGCGGAAAGGCGTTTCATGACCTCCTGGGAGAGGGTCTTGCCATCGGCGCGGCCCGCGGTGCTGTCCTGGAGGATCTTCATGACCTTGCCCATGTCGGCGCGGCCGATGGCTCCGGATTCGGCGATGGCAGCCTCCACGAGTGAAGCGAGTTCGTCGGCGGAGAGGGCGGCGGGGAGGTAGCGTTCGAGGATGGCAATCTCCGCCTTTTCGATGTCGGCGAGTTCGGTGCGTCCGGCCTTTTCGAACTGCTCGATGGAGTCCTGGCGTTGTTTGACCTGCTTGCGGATGATGTTGGTTTCCTCGGCGTCATCGAGTTCGGCATCGGCACCGCCCTTGGCGATGGCCGCGTTCTTGATGGCGCTTTTCAGGGACCGCAGGGTGTTGAGGGACTGGGTGTCCTTGGCCCGCATGGCGGTCTTGAGGTTTTCGGTGATCTGGTTGCTGATGGTTCCCACGGGGGAAGTATAGAGAGAAGCCGGGAGGGGGTGAAGGGGAAACGTATCGGGATTTGCGGGAATGGGGAGATGGTGCTACAGGCTGGGCACGATGCGCATCACCGGTCCGCTTTACCTGATTCTGCTGGGGTTGCTGATCTCGGCGGTGGGGGGAGTTTTCCTGTGGTTGATGTGGCGGAGCTTTGATCGGGCGGCGCATCAGCGGGATTGGAGCGAGGTGCCGTGCCGGATCCTGCAGTCGGAGGTGGTGGAGCGTCGGATCGGGGAGAACGTGCCGGTGGAATATGCGCACGGTCTGCTTTACGGCTACGAACGGGAGGGCAAGGGCCAGACTTCGGATCGGCACACGCTGCGGGGGGCCTCGTGGAGCAGTTCGCCGGCCGGGGCGGCGGAATTGGTGGAGGAGTATCCGGTGGGGTCCGAGCAAACCTGCCATGTGGATCCGGCCGATCCGGAGATGGCGGTGTTGAAGCTGGATTCGAAAGCGCCGGGTTACTCGCTGTGGTTCCCGCTCTTCCTGACGGTGGGCGGACTGGGGATCGTGGTGGGGTCGGCGGGGAAGCTGTTGAGGGGGGCGGGCGCTACTCCTCCTCAATGAGGTCGGTGAAGGTGACCTTGCTGATCTTGACTGCAGCGAGGGCGTTGAGGACATCGACGACCCGTTGCTGGGGCACCTGCGGATCGGGATAGAGTTGAACGAGGGGTTCCTGCTTGGCGCTTTTGGCGGCGTTGGCAAAGGTCTCGAGGCGGGCGGTGAGAAGGGGGAGGCTGCGATCCTTCGGGTCGCTGTCCAGTTGCTCTCGGGCGGGGCCCGCATGCACAGCTATGGAACCGTCGGCGTGGATGTGGATCAGGAGAGGCGGAAGGTCGGCGGCATCCGGATCGGCGGGAGCGGTGGAGGGAAGGGCCATGTCGAGGTCCCGTTCGCGGTGCCGGAGTTCTTCGAGGAGAGCGGCTTCCGCGCTGTAGGTGACGAAGATGTCCTGCTGGACGTCCTCTTTGGCGGCGATGCGAACGATGCGGCGGGAGGCTTTGAAGAGGCTGTCCTTGTCTCCGCGGATTTGGATGTTTGGCGTGCCTCCGGCCTCCTCGATTTCCGCCTTGCGGGAGCGGATGTAGGTGGCGATGTCCTCGTCGGTGTCGAGGCCCTCCGGGTCGAGGTAGATGATGATGCGGTGTTTCGGATCTGGTTTGTGCTCGGGTTGCTCTGCGAGAGGAATGGCGACCCGCGGGTCCATGGTGACTTCGATGTCGAGGTCGGGAAGTTCGTCGTTCGCGGCGAGGGCGACGGGCCCGAGGCCGGATTGTTTGAGGAGTTGGGTGAGGGTGACGACCTGTCCGAGGCTGCAGTTTGAGCGGACCATGAGGGCGGTGGTGGGGATCGGTGTGGATTCGTCGTCCTTCGGGCGATAGAGATCGGCGGCCTGGTTCAGGAAGGCCTGGATGCCTGCGAGGTCGGGTCCGAGTTGCGAGAAGGAGTGGATGATGTCCGCGGTTGGTGACATCTCCATGAGCCAGGTTCCGGCCGGGCCGGTGAGGATGCCGACGAAGGAGGCCGGGAGGTCGGGTTGGGGCGGGGAGAGTTCCAAGACAACGTTCTGGGGTTGATCGCGGAGTTGGAGTTTGAGGGTGGGAGGGGAGTCCGGCTTGATGAGGGAAAGGATGGGGAGGAGTTGATCGAAGCGGGTGCCGGAGTCGGCGATGAGGCAGAGGGTGGTGTCACCGGCCTTGCGGATGGCCTTGCGGCGCGGTTTGGGATTCCAGGTGGTGCCATCGAACTCGAAGACGAGGCCGGCCTGGGTGGCGGCACAGAGGAGGACGGCGAGGAGAAGCGTGAGAGTTTTCACGAGAGAGGAAGGGTAGGGGAGCACTCGTGAAAGGCAAGGACCCGGGGGGGGAGGTGAGATTCACGAGGAAGCCTCGTTCCCGGGCGGAGCGGAGGGGCACGGAAGTTTGCGCGACCTTACTTTTTCCCGAGGGTGGCGGGCCAGGGGTGTGGTTTGTCGGTGTGCCAGGCGGCGCGGCTGTGCGCGGTGATTTCGGCGTCGCGTTCAGTCAAAAGGGCGGTGAGTTCGGCGACCTTGTCGGGACGTTTGGCGGCGAGGTTGTTGGATTCGGGGAGGTCCTCGGCGAGATTGAAGAGCAACGCTTCCTTGTTTTTGCCCTTGGAGAGGAGGAGTTTCCAATCGCCGAGGCGGATGCCGCCTGGCGTGCCCTGCGAGGTGTAGTGGAGGAACTCGGTGCGGGGGGAGGGGGCGTCGCCAGTGAGGAGGGCGGAGATGTTGAGGCCGTCGATCTTGCGGTCGGCGGCGAGAGGTTTGTCGATGAGGTGGGCGATGGTGGGGAGGAGATCGATGGTGGAGGCGAGTTGGCCGCAGGTGGTGTCGGCGGGGATGCGGCCGGGGGCCCACATGATGCAGGGGACACGCTGGCCGCCTTCGAAGTTGGTGCCTTTGCCGTCGCGAAGTGGTTTGGCGGAGCCACCGTGGTTTTTGAACTGCAGCCAGGGGCCGTTGTCGGAGGTGAAGATAACGTAGGTGTTTTCGGAGAGGCCTTCCTTGCGCACGGTATCCATGAGGCGACCGATCTCGGCGTCGATGTGTTCGATGACGCACTTGTAGGCGTTCTGTGGATCGGGATCGTAGGCGTCCTCCGGCACGAAGAGGGGGATGTGCGGCATGCTGTGGGGGAGGTAGAGGAAGAAGGGTTTGTCCTTGTTGGCGGTGACGAATTCGATGGCCTTGTCGGTGTAGCGGCGGGTGATGGTGCGTTGGTCGACGGGGAGTTCGATGATGTCCTCGTTCTGCACGAGAGGGGTATGCCAGGTGAGGACATCCTCGGCCTGATTCACCCAGGAGGCGTCGCGGCTGAGCTTGCTCTTCCCCTTGTTGTCGGGGTGGTTCATGTCGTTGGAGTAGGGGATGCCGTAGTAGCTGTCGAAGCCCTGGGCGCGGGGGAGGCACTCGGGATAGTGGCCGAGGTGCCACTTGCCGATGCAGGCGGTGGCATAGCCGTTGGCCTTGAGGTGGTCGGCGATGGTGACCTCGTCGGGGTGCATGCCGCGGGTGCTGGCGGGAAAGAGGACGTGTTGTTGCATGCCGATGCGTTTCGGGTAGCAACCGGTGAGGAGTCCGGCCCGGGAGGGGGTGCAGACCGGGCAGGGGACCATGAAGCTGGTGAACTTCCGGCCCTCTTTGGCCATGCGGTCGAGATGGGGTGTCTTGATGGTCTCCGATCCGAAGCAGCCGAGGTCGTTGTAACCCTGGTCGTCGGTGAAGATAATGATGAAGTTGGGCGTGTCGGCGGAGGCGCCGAGCGGGAGGAGGAGGGTGGCGAGAAGGAGGAAGTGGCGCATGATCCCCGATGGAAACGGAAAATCCCTGGGTCGTCTATCAGTTAGCGGCGGGAGAGGCTCGGGGTGAACAAGGAGTGGAACCAACAGGAGAGCGAGCATTCGCGTCAAGTTAGCGTCGGAACTGATTGGTTATCAGTGAGATAAAAGTAAAAAGAGACAACTTAAGGGTTGACATAGTGAGCAGGCCGGCAAGCTCGGTATGTTCAAAACCATTTCTGGTTCCAAGCTCGCCGACCGCTCGAAAGGATTGTTCTCCCAACTCAATTCTCTCGCAAGAGAAACCCAACTCATCGTGCGTACCAGTGCGAAGTTCTCCGCAGAGGGATTTCTGTTAAGCCTGTTCAAGGCAGTCCTCACGGGTAAAGCCTCCTTCGGCCAAATCGCAAGAGATCTCAAGCGCAGCGAGAAGAGATCGATAAGTCGGCAGGCCGTACATGGGCGCGTGGACAAAACTGCGGTGTCCTTCATGATTTCGGTGACCGGGCAAGCGCTCAAGGAACGATGGGCAGAGCAGAAGCTGATATGCTCGAAGGTTTTCAATCGGGTCCTTATCGAGGACTCAACCCAAGCCAAAACGCACGTCAACAATGCCGGGGATTTCCCCGGTCATGGCAATGGAAAAGGAAAAACGGCCGGGTGCAAATCTGATCTTGTCTTCGATCTTCTCACCGGCGAACCGCTATACCAGACGCTGCACCTCGCCACTGACCAGGACCGCGAACTGGGCAAGGACCTCGTTGATCTGGTGGAGAAGGATGATCTGGTATTGCGCGATATGGGCTATTTTGCCGTGAAAGAGTTCGATCTCATCGCCCATCGAGGAGCTTATTGGTTGAGCCGTGTTCCCGTCAGCGTGAAGATCTTTGACCTGGAGGGGAGCAAGCTCGAAACGATTTTGCGCAACTCAAAGGCCAGGCAGCTTGAGCTCGAAGTGCTGGTAACCGAGGACAGGCATCGCGCCCGTCTGCTCGCCGTGCGTGCGGCGCCCGAGGTTGCCAAGGAGCGTCGTCGAAAGAGAAGGCAAAAGGCGCGTGAACTCGGCAAGCAACCCAGCAAGGACATGTTGCTGCGGGACGGATGGTATCTTCTCATCACCAACATCGGTGAGGATCTCATGGGCTCTTCCAACCTTTTCAAGCTCTACGCGACACGTTGGCAGATCGAGATCACTTTCCGAGCCTGGAAGCAATCCGGTCAACTCATCAAGGCCCTCGCGAGGGACACCAATGAGTTCCACCTGCAGTGCCTGATGTATGCCGCGATCATCATATTGATCCTCACCATGAAAATCGCATCGCTTCTGCACCAGCAGCACGCACGCGACCGATTGAGCCTTGAGAAACTCGCTGATGATCTTGGTTCGCACATTCTAACACTCCTCTCGTTGGATCACTTTGGTCAGTACGATCCCGATCCTAGACACATAAAAATGGATCCAAGATCCCGTAAATCCCTGCTTCAAATCGCAATGGAATGCTTAACTTGACGCGAATGGGGTGTCCGAGTAAGGGTCGGGGTTAAGTTCTCTTCGTCCCGGAGGGACATGCTGAACACCACGACACGGCGACCTCGCATTCGAATGAGCCGAATCCGGGCGCCTTCCGTGTCGGCTTCATCGACTTTCAGCTCCTCGGCGTGCCCGAGCCCTTCGTGGCTTTGCTCGGCAGCCTTGGACTGCCCGCCCTGCCCGCCTGCCGCGCCGCCGCGCCGCCGCGCCGCCGCCGTGCAGGAGGATTCAGGGGCAAGAGTGATTCCCAATTTTCGGATCCGTCTTGATTGAGGCGGATCAGGGGCTGGCGATCTCAACCAATCCAAAAATATCCCTAGTCCGCTGGGAAATAAAATGTGTATTTCCGCCGGGACTGGCGTAACGAAGCTCCCGTTTCATTGAAACCAAAGAGCCTGAAGAATAGACGCCATGAAAATGACACCATCGTATCTGAGCGGTTGCCTCGCCGCCCTTCTCCTGACCGGAAGCGCCCTCGCCGCCGAGCCGCAGGGTCCACCGGATCTCACCCAGGACCGCAGCGTCGATCGCAAGCGGACCTACAATCTGGGCTCCACCGGGTTGCGCGGGTGGATCTACCTGAAGCCGGAGACGCATTTTGACGGGCTGCAGGGGCGGACCACGGCCTCGAGCCGGCAGATATTGGTCACGCATGTCGGGGCCAAGTCGCCGGCGGACGGGGTGGTGGAAGTGGACGACGTGATCCTCGGGGTCGGAGGGAAGCCGTTCAACGACGATGCCCGCAAGAGCATCGCGGTGGCCATTCAGGAAGCGGAGAAGGAAGCCAACGGAGGCATTCTCAAGCTGACCTGTTGGCGGGCGGGCGAGACCAGGGAGCTGCAGCTCAAGCTGCGGGTGATGGGAACCTACGCCGAGACCGCGCCCTACAATTGTGACAAGTCGAAGCGGATTTTCGAGGAGGCCTGCGAGATGCTGGCGAAGGAGCCGCTGGAGTCGAATTGGCATGGGTGGATCAACGGCCTCGCGCTGCTGGCCACCGGCAAGGCCGAATACCTGCCGATGGTGCGGGAACTCGCCTACAAGGCGGGGCCGGAGACCATGGATCTGCAGAACGACACGAACGGGTCGGCCTGGGACCTCGGTTACCGGAACATGTTCCTGTGCGAGTATTACCTGCTCACCGGTGACAAGAAGGTGCGGCACGCGATCAATGAGATCACGCTCTCGCTGGCGCGGGGTCAGGGGATGTATGGCACCTTCGGTCATGGATTTTCCGCTCTGACACCCGATGGCAAACGCCACGGTTCGGTGCCGCCCTACGGCCCGGTGAATCAGGCGGGACTGTCGGCCAACATGGGCATCGTGATGGGCAGAAAGTGCGGGGTGAAGGATCCCGAAGTCGATGCCGCGGTCGAGCGCGCCGCCAAGTTTTTCGGATACTTCGTGGACAAGGGCACGATTCCCTACGGAGAGCATGAGCCCTATGCGTTTCATGACAACAATGGCAAGAGCGCCATGTCCGCGATGTTGTTCGGGCTCCAGGGCGGGCGGACCGCGGAAACGCGGTTCTTCGCCAAGATGGCCGTGGCCGGCCACCGGAACCGGGAATGCGGGCACACCGGCCAGGGGTTCAGCTATTTGTGGGGAGCCCTAGGCGCGAATGTCGGCGGTCCCGAGGCGGTGGCGGCGTTCTTCAAGGAGGCCTCCTGGCACTTCGATCTCGTGCGCCGCAGCGACGGATCGTTCACCTATGACGGCGGCGAGCAATACGGCGCCGGCATGACCGACGACGACACCTACTACGGCAAGAGCAGCTACTCCGGCTTGAGCCCGAACGCCACCTACGTGCTCACCTATTCGCTGCCCTTGAAGAAGATCCTGCTCACCGGCCGGGAGGCCGACCAGGCGAACTGGTTGAGCAAGGCGGAGGCGGCGGCGGTGAGCGCTTCGGGACGCTTCGACCTGGATCGCAAGGGGATGAGCCCCGAGGAGCTGGTGATGGCCTTTGAGGATTGGTCGCCGATTGTGCGCGGCTGGGCGGCGGAGGAACTGGCGCAACACCCGGAAGCAAAAGCGATGATCCCCCGCCTGATCAAGATGGCGGAAGGATCGGATGCCCATGCCCGCCAGGGAGCCTGCGAAACGCTCGGATACCTGAAGAGCCAGGAGGCCCTGCCGGTGTTCATCCGCCTGCTGTCCCATGAGGACCGCTGGCTGCGCTACAAGGCGGCAAAGGCCATCCGGGAGATGGGAGGCGAGGCCAAACCGGTTTTGCCCTCCATTCTCAAGGCCGTGGCCGAGACTCAGGAGCCGCTCCACCCGATCAACTGGGCGGACCCGGTCCAGCTCACCCATGGTCAACTGGCGGCAGCCCTGTTCGCGGGTCCGCTGTCGAATGCCGTGAAGGAAAGCGATCGGGACCTGCTCTACCCGGCGGTTCGGACGGTGTCCATGAACGCCGACGGCATGGCCAGGGCCACCCTGCGGGGCTTCTTCGAGAACGCCCTCACGGTGGAGGACGTGCAGGCGCTGGCTCCGGCGATCCAGGCCTCCATCATGACGCCCAGTCCCGCGGACACCATGTTCAGCAACGAGATCCGCATGGGGGGATTCAAAGCGCTGACAAAGTACAACTTCAAGGAGGGCGTCCTGGCGGGAGTCCAGCTTGCAAAATCCCAGGGTGGGCATGGTAGTGAACGACGCACGGGGGAGATCGTGAGGGAAATTGCCAAGTACGGGACTGCCGCCCGCGAGGCGATCCCGGGGCTGAAAGAGCTGATCGCCCAGTTTCATTCCGAGGTGGCGAACCAAAAATTTCCGGGAGGTGAGCTCAACGAGCGGAGAGTCGGCGACGTGGAAGAGGCGATCCGTTCGATCGAAGCCGCGACCACCCACCCGGAGTTGCGTGCCATCCAGCCGTCGCAGGCAACGCGCAGATAGGGAAAACAGCACGTCGCCAGCCAATCGGAACCAATTGAAAACCATGAAGAACCATCTGAAACCATCCCTGATGTGCACACTGATCGCGTTGGGGTTGTCGGGCATCTCCCGGGGGGACGATCTTCCGCCCCAACGCGGACTCGACAACGTCAGCCACGATCAGGTGGAGCTCCGGGGCGGGTTTTGGGGACCACGCCTGGAGATCCATCACCAAACCACCGTTCCTCATGCGCTGGATGCCTTGGAACGCAACGGCCACGTCACCAACTTCGACAAGGCCGCCGGGACCTTCGACGGTGAGCTGCGCGGGCATCATGCCTTTGACTCCGACCTGCACAAGACGCTGGAAGGTGCCATGTACAGCCTGCAGCATTTCGACGATCCGGATTTGCGCAAACGCGTCGACGGCATCCTCGACCGGATCCTGGCCTCCCAGCAGGAGGACGGCTACCTGATCTCGTATTTCATCGTGAAGGGCCTTGAGAACAAATGGTCCGACATGCGCCTTGAACATCAGATGTACAATGCCGGTCACTTTTTTGAGTTTGCCGTCGAGCACAACCGGCTCGACGGCGGCACCAAGGCGCTCGACGCGGCAAAGCGTTTTGCGGACCACATCGATGGCATCTTTGGTCCCGACAAGCGCCATGATGTCGGCGGACACGAGGAGATCGAACTCGCCCTGATCAAGCTCTATCGCGCCACCGGCGAGAAGCGTTACTTGGATCTCTGTCGCTTCCTCCTCGACGAGCGCGGCTGCCAGCACAATGTCAAGGAGCATCAACGCTACGATCCCAACACTCCCTACGTGGCCCCCGAAGGGGAGGAGGGTGACGAACGCCGGGCGGCGATGCTCAAACGCCTCCGGACCCGGAATGGCCGGATGCAGGATCACAAGCCGCTCGTTGAGCAGACCGAGGCGATCGGTCACGCGGTGCGGGCGGGATACATCTATTCGGCCATGGCCGACATCGCCCGATTCAGCGAGGCTCCCGAGTACGAGCGGGCCGTCGACCAAATCTGGCAGGACGTGCTGGGTCGCAAGATGTATGTGAACGGGGGCATCGGAACGGCCCAATACGGGGACGAGGGCTTCGGCGACCCCTACCTCCTTCCCAACAAGACCTATTGCGAATCGTGCTCCTCCATCGCCCATGTCTTCTGGCAGCACCGCATGAATCTGCTCAAGGGAGAGGCCAAATACGCCGATGTCATGGAGCTGGTTCTCTACAACGCCGCGCTGTCGGGAATGTCCCTCAGCGGGGACGGCTTTTTCTATCAGAACCCCCTCCAGTCCGACAATGGTGGCGAGCGCAGATCATGGATCGGCCTGGCCTGTTGCCCGACCAACCTTGCCCGGTTCACCCCCCAGGTCGGTGGATTTGTTTATGCCCGAGCGAACAAGCAGTTGTTCGTCAACCTCTTCGCGGCAGGCGAGGCCGCTATCAAGATGGAGGACGGCAAAACCGTGAAGATCACCCAGGACACGAATTACCCCTGGGACGGGAAGGTCAAGCTGACGGTCAGTCCGGAGGAGGAGTCCAAGTTCGACCTCTGCGTGCGCATTCCCGGATGGGCCCTGGGCAATCCCGTCCCCGGCGACCTCTACCGCTTCGCCGACCAGGACACCGCTCCCGTCGCCCTGACGGTCAATGGAAAAGCGGTGGAGGCCATCCCGGGACGTGACGGATATGTTCATCTGGAACGCTCATGGAAGGGGGGGGACGTGGTGGAACTCGACATGCCGATGCCGGTCCGCCGTGTTTACGCCCATGAGAAGGTTCTCGAGAACACGGGCAAGGTTGCGCTGATGCGCGGTCCGGTCGTCTATTGCCTCGAAGGGGTGGACAACAAGGACCTTGACCTCTTCAAGTTGACCGTGCCCCGCGACTCCGACCTGACGGCCGAACATCGGGCCGACCTGCTCGGCGGGGTGACCGTTCTCAAAGGCCAGGGTCTCGATGAGAATCAGAAACCGGTCAAGCTGACTGCCATTCCCTACTACGCCTGGGCAAACAGGGAAAAGGGAGCAATGACGATCTGGATCAAGGAACCGGAGAGCGCGACCGGCGCAGATCGTTGATCTGGACGCTTCGTCACGCCAGTCCTCTTGCATGAGACCCAAGGATCCAAAGCTCAAAGGAACCAAGCACGTATCCATGAACGGGTTGCTCAGGAAGCTGATGATTGGCACGGCGGCATTCGCTGTTCTGTCGGGAAGTGTCTTCGCGCAGTATGCGGGTTGGCAGCACAACGGATCCATCGCGATCCTGACCACGCCGGACGGCGTCAACCTGCCGGCCTCGGCGACGGAAAAGGAGTTCCCCGTGCTGGTGCGCCTGCACAAGGACTTCTTCGATTTCAGCCAGGCGAAAGGGGCCGGTGAGGATCTCCGCTTTTCTGCGGAAGGCCGACCGCTCGCCTATCAGATCGACGACTGGAACGCGGCCGCCGGAACGGCCTCCATCTGGGTCCGGATCCCGGTCATCAAGGGTGATTCACGGCAGGAAATCAGGATGCACTGGGGCAAGGCCGACGCGGCCGGGGAATCCAGCGGCCCTGCCGTGTTCAATGAGTCCAACGGCTACCTCGGTGTCTGGCACATGAACGATCCGGTGGAGGATGACGCCGGCACCTTGGTGGCGAAGGATACAGGCACCACCCCGGCCCCCGGCATGATCGGCAACAGCCGCCATTTTCCCGGTGGGAAGGGCGTGTCCTTCGGCGAGAACATCATCTCCTTCCCGACCGGTTCCAGCCCCCACACCTCCGAGGCTTGGTTCCGCGGCGAGCAGCCGAATGCCACCGTCCTCGCCTGGGGAAACGAGGCGGGGCAGGGCAAGGTGATGATGCAGTTCTTCAGTCCGCCGCACATGAAGATACAATGCTACTTTTCCGGCGCGGACGTCTCGGGCGGCACTTCCCTGGCCACGGCCGAATGGGTCCACGTGGTCCACGCCTTCAAGAACGGCGATTCACGCCTCTATGTGAACGGCGTCCTCGACGGCGTCTCGACCAATCCCGGAGCCCCGCTGGAGATCAAGAGTCCGGCGCGGATGTATCTCGGTGGCTGGTATGACAATTACCGGTTTGTCGGCGATCTCGACGAGGTGCGCATTTCCAAGGTGACCCGCTCCGCCGACTGGGTGAAGCTGCAATACGAAAACCAGAGGCCTCTGCAGACGCTGGTCGGATCACTGGTGCAGGCCGGTTCGGCGTTCTCGGTCTCGGAGAAGAGGATCGCCCTGCTGGAAGGCAAGAGCGCCACGGTTTCGGCGACGGCCGGTGGCGCCCTGAAGGTCTATTGGATTCTCAAGAGCGGGGACACGGAAACCATCGCGGCGGTGGACCGGTTTCATTTCAGCCTGGATGCCGGTCGGGTGACTGGCGACCAGTCGCTGACCCTTCGTTTCAAGGCGGTCTATCCGGAGGGAGTGAAGGCCCTGGACATTCCGGTGACGATCCGGGAGGACATTCCCGATCCGGTCTTCACCCTGAAATCGCCGACCCGGTGGAATGGCCGGGAGACCATCGAGGTGGTGCCCGAGATCGCCAATTTGGCGGCCATGGAAGGGAAGGGGGCCGGCAAGCTGAATATTGATTGGACCGTCTCGGGCCTCGCGGTGATCAAGAAGATCGAAGCCGGGAAGCTGATCATCAGCCGCTCGCAAAACAGCGGGATCATGACCGTGGCGGCCACCGCGCACAACGGTGGCCAGCCGGTCACCCGGATGCTCGAGATCGCGGTCCAGGAGCCCGCGGAGGATGCCTGGGTGCAACGGACGCCGGACAAGGAGGAGAAGCCCGTCGATCACCAGTTCTACGCCCGCGATGACAAGAATGAGGGCACCCTTTACTACAACGGGTCCCTGGAAGATGCCGCCGACTCGGTCTTCCTGAAGGTCTATGCCGACGACAAGCTCATCCAGACCGAGAGCCGGAAGCTCCCGGCGGACAGGACCTATGCGTTTTCGGTCAGGCTGAAAGCCGGCCTCATCAAGTACAAGGTGGAGTTCGGCTCCAGAAAGGGGCTTGCCGAGGAAGTCCTGCACACCGTGGCCGACCTTGTCTGTGGGGACGCCTACCTGATCGAGGGTCAATCCAACGCGGTCTCCACGGATTGGGCCGGGGAAGGGGCCGAATACTCCAGCGAATGGATTCGCAGTTTCGGTTCCATGGGCGGTGATGCCAGCAAGGGGTGGGGCGACGCGGTCCGTCGCGAGGGCGGCCATTGGCAGATCGGTTATTGGGGGATGGACCTCGCCAAGGATCTCGTCGAAAGCCAGAAGATCCCGGTCTGCATCATCAACGGCGCGGTCGGCGGCACCCGGGTCGACCAACACCAGCGGAATCCCGAAAATCCCACCGACAAGGAGACGATCTACGGGAGATGGCTGGAGCGGGTCAGGCAGGCCAAGCTCACCCACGGCATCCGCGGAGTGCTCTGGCACCAGGGTGAGGCCGACCAGGGAGCTGACGGCCCGGATGGCGGTTATGGATGGGAAACCTACCGGCAGGATTTCGTCAATATGTCGGGGGCCTGGAAAGAGGACCTGCCCAACATCCAGCATTACTACCTCTTCCAGATCTGGCCCAATGCCTGCAGCCAGGGGGGGACTAGGAACAGTGACAAGCTGCGCGACCTGCAGCGGGTCCTGCCGCGCCTCTATTCCAGCATGAGCGTCATGTCCACCCTCGGCATCAAGCCGGAAGGGGGCTGCCATTATCCGGCCGCCGGCTACGCGGAAATGGCCCGCCTGATGGGCGCTCTGGTGGAACGGGACAACTACGGGAAGGACTTCGCCCAGCCGGTCACGGCACCCGACCTCTTGAAGGCCAGTTGGACGGACTCCGGGAAAAGCGAGATCGCGCTGGAGTTCGATCAGCCCATGGCCTGGGATGTTTCCCTTCCCGGCCAGTTCTATCTGGACGGGCAGGATGGCCTGATCGTCTCGGGCCAGGTGACCGGCAACGTCGTCACGCTCAAGCTGACCGCTGCCAGCGACGCGAAAACGATCACCTATCTGGTGGACAAGAAGTGGGACTCCAAGATCCTGCTCTACGGGAAGAACGGCATCGCCGCGCTGACCTTCTGCGAGGTTCCGATGGAGCCCCCGGCGACGAGCCGGTGATTCTCAATGACCAGGCCAGCGGATCGATTTTCTGACCGATGAATAATCTAACAACAAGCAAGGTGGGATTCCTTCTGGCGCTCATGGCCGGTTTGACGGGAGCCCAGGGCGCACCGGAGATCAACAACCGGGCCGGCACCGTGAACATCGCGCCGGGGGAGGTGAAACTCCAGGGCAGATTGGATGGTGGCGGCGACGCGGATGTGGTCGTTTATTACGGTCCGGCCGATGGCGGCACGGAGGCCGGGGCATGGGCTGACAAGATCGAGTTGAAGGGAGTGAAGAACGCCACCGAGTTCTCTGCCACCGCCGGCAAGTTGATCTTCGGGCAGACCTACCACTATCGGGCCTTTGCCCGCAACGCGGGCGGCGAGCGTTGGGCGGACGCCAGCGTCCGATTCACCACCTTGAAACCCAGAGTGCCGACCAGCGGGGCCGACAAGCTGCCGGTGAAGGCCGGCTTGGTTTGCTGGTTCGACGCGGCGGCGGGCGTGACCGAGGACGCCGAGGGGATCGTGCAGAGATGGAAAGACCTCTCCGGCAACGGCCACGACGGTAGTCTTGTGGCCGGCGCCCCGGTGCTGGCGCGGAATCAGATCCACTCGAGGCCGGCGGTCCAATTCCGCACCGCGGCCGGCGCTTGTGCACTCACCCTCGAAGGCCCGCTTGTCAGCGAGCAGCAGTTCGTCGTCCTGCGTTCGCCGAATGCGAAGTGGAACAGCGACGGATGCGCCCTCGGCCGCCGGTGGAAACGAGCCTCGGGCTATCGCTTGAGCCGGGATTCCACGCAGTTCTGGGGCGACCAATACCCGCAAGCGGTGTCGATGAATGGCAAGAGGCTCCCGGGGCCGCCGTTCAACATGGGGACCATCACCGATTACATGATTTTGAGAATCGATGTGAACGACAACGACTTGAGCAAGGGGACCTATCAAATCGGGATGGCCGACATGGCCTCCTGCGACATGGATATTGCCGAGATTGTCGCCTACCAAACCCCCCTGTCGGCGGAGGATGAGGATCTGGTCGGCGGTTATCTGGCGGCCAAGTACGGCATCACTACCGGCTATTCCGCCAACCCCGGCATGGCCCCGGCCGCCACCCTGACCAATGCCCCGGCCACGGTGTCGGCCGCCACCTCCGCGGTGCTCAAGGCGACGCTGGCCTGTCCCGCATCGGTCTATGATATCCGCGTGTATTGGGGAACCCGCGACGGCGGAACCGACGCCAGCCTGTGGGAACACTCGGCCCCGGTGAAGACGTTCACTAATGCCGCCCCGACCGAGATCAGCCACACGCTCACCGGTTTGACGGCTGGCAGGACCTATTACCATACGTTTGGCGGTACCAACGCGGTGGACCGCCTCTGGGCCGACAAATCGCTGAGCTTTCGGGCCGGCGGGGCCGTGGCCTCCTCGCAGCCGCCAAAGCTGGCCGTCACCGATGGCCTGGCCTGTTGGTTCGATGCGGGGGCCGGCGTCACGGTGGATGCCAATGGCGCGGTGCGGGAATGGAAGGACTTGTCCGGCCGGAATCATCACGCCAGGACGGGCGGCGGCGCGGCCCCGGTCCTCGCGGCCGACCAGCTCGATTCGAAGCCGGCACTGCAGTTCCGCAAGGGTTGGCTTGGCATCGACGGCACATTTTTCGCCAAGGAACACTTCATCGTGCTCCGCTCGCCGGAGCCGAGATGGAACGGCACCACCGGCTTGTTGGGTCGGCTCAAGGGCCGCGGTTCGAGCTATAACACCTACGGCAACGACACCGGGTTCTGGACCGACGTGTCTCCGGCGGCGGTTTCAAGGAACGGCACGGTGCTGCCGGGTCCCTTGTTCGACTGTTCGCCGATCACCGGGTATATGATTCTCAGGATCATCGTGAACAATAGGGACGAGACCGAGGCCGCTTACGGGATCGGGAACAACGACGGTCTCGCTTCGGGCGATTTCGATGTGGCCGAGATCCTTGGTTACGAGTCGATCCTGGGACCGAAGGACGAGGCGCTGGTGGGCGGCTACCTGGCAGCCAAGTACGGGATCGACACGGCCTACCCTCCGCTTCAGCCGGCCAGGGTGCCGGAACTTCCGCCGGGCGGTTTGGCCGCGACGAAGTATAAGAGCTGGAAGCATTCCGGGTCCCTGTTCCTGCTGACCACTCCAGATGGCGCGGACCTGCCGGCCGCCGCAAGGGAGGAAAATTTTCCCGTGCTCGTGCGGCTCAGCGGAGATTGGTTTGCCTTCGACGAGGCGATGCCCGAGGGCGGGGACCTCCGCTTTGCCTCCAGCGACGGCGTGCCGCTCGCCTATCAGATCGATAGGTGGGACGCGGCGGCTGGGACCGCTTCAGTCTGGGTGCGGGTGCCGGACATCAAAGGCAACGCGCGCCAGGAAATCAGGATGTTCTGGGGGAATGCCGACGCGGAAAGCGAGTCCAGCGGCCCGGCGGTCTTCAACCGGGCCAACGGCTACCTGAGCGTCTGGCACATGAACGACCCGGTCCGGGATGAGGTCGGCACGGTGGAATCGACCGACCTGGACACCACGGTTTCCCCTGGCGTGATTGGTTCGGGCCGTCACTTTGCCGGCGGCAAGGGGATCCTCTGCGGCGACCGGATCACGAGCTATCCCTTTTCTTCCAGTCCGCACACCACCGAGGCGTGGGTCAGGGCCGGGAAGATGAACACGACCGTTGTCCAGTGGGGCAATCTCGGCGGGGCGACCATGCGGCTCCTGAGCACCCCGCCCCGGGTGGGCGTCACCAACAACAAAACCAATGTGCAGGGAACCAGTGAGCTTCCCATGTCGGAATGGATTCAGGTGGCCTATGCCTACGACGGCCAGAACGACCGGATCTATGTGAATGGGAATTTTGACATGCCCGCGCCCACCTCATCCACCATCGAGGTCTTCACACCGGTGCGGATGCAGATCGGCAACGGTTTCCTCGGCGACATGGACGAGGTGCGCGTGTCGAATGAAGCCCGCTCCGCCGACTGGATGAAACTGCAGTACGAGAACCAGAAGCTCCTGCAAACCCTGGTCGGGCCGCTGGTGCAACCCGGGAAGACCCTCGTGGCCTCGGACCGGAAGGTGACCGTCATGGAGGGCAAGCGGGTCACGGTCACCGTGGAGGCCGGTGGCGCTCAGAAGCTCTACTGGATCGTCAAGAAAGGCGACCGCGAGACGGTGGTGGCGGTGGATTGTTTCAGCCACACCGTCGGCGGCCGCGTCACCGGCGACGAATCATTCACCCTTCGCGTCAAGGCGGTCTATGCGGAGGGCGTGAAGGCGCTGGATATTCCCGTGACCATCAAGGAGGACATTCCCGAACCGGTCTTCACCCTGCGTGCACCTGCGGCATGGAATGGCCGGGATCCGGTCGAGGTGGTGCCGGAGATCGGGAATCTGGCGGCACTGCGGGCCAAGGGCGTCGCGGATCTGCATTATGCCTGGGAGGTCACGGGCGGGGTGGTGATGAAGGAGATCGCTCCCGACCGGCTTCTCCTCAAGTTGTCGCAATACAGCGGTCCGATCACGGTGAAGGCGGCCCTCGGCAACGGCGGCGCCGATACCGTGGCCACCATATCGATCAAGGTGACCGAACCGAAGAGTGATGCATGGGTGGAGAGAACCGCGGAGAAGGACGAGAAGCCGGAGGACGGGCAGTTCTTCGCCAGGGACGACAGGAACGAAGGCACCCTCCATTACAATGGCACCCTTGATAAGCCGGCGGATTCCGTCTTCCTGAAGGTTTATGCCGACGGCAAGCTCGTCAATACCGTGACTGGAACGCCCGCTGCGGACAACAGCTATGCGCTCACTGCCAGACTCAAGGCAGGCCTGATCAAGTACAAGGTGGAGTTCGGGACCAGAACCGGCACCACCGAGACCGTGGAGCAGACCGTGGCCAACCTCGTCTGCGGGGACGCCTGGTTGATCGAAGGGCAGTCGAATGCGTTGGCGCTGGATACTGGGGAGCAGTCGCCGACCGAGACCAGCGAGTGGATCCGCACCTATGGGGGGCCGACCGGGCGGGGTGATGCCACCGGCTGGGTGCGCGACCGCTTCGGCGACAACACCAGCGAGGCACCAGGCAAGCGGACCAACCTGTGGTGTTCCCCGGCCTGGAAGGCGTTTCCGGGAACGGAGGCGGCCCTCGGTTGGTGGGGGATGGATCTCGCCAAGCACCTCCTGGCCAGCCAGAAGATGCCGATCTGCATCATCCAGGCTGCGGTCGGCGGCACCCGCATCGACGAGCACCAGCGCAACGAGGACGACCGGCTGGATTTGAGCACGATGTATGGGCGAATGTTGTGGCGGGTGCGCCATGCCCGGCTCACGCACGGCATTCGTGGCGTCCTCTGGCACCAGGGCGAGGCGGATCAGGGGCTGGACGGTCCCGATGGAGGTTATGGCTGGGAAACCTATCAGCGGTATTTCGGGGACATGTCGGTGGACTGGAAGCAGGACATGCCGAACATCCGGCATTACTATGTCTTCCAGATCTGGCCCAACGGTTGCAGTCAGGGGGGCGGGCATGGGGACATGCTGCGCGAGGTGCAGCGGACCCTGCCGCGCCTTTATTCCAACATGGATGTGATGTCCACGCTGGGCATCCAGCCGGCCGGACCCTGCCATTACCCGCTGGCGGGGTGGTCGGAATTCGCCCGCCTGATGCAACCGCTCATCGAACGGGACACCTACGGCCGTCGGGACCCCGGACCGATCACCGCCCCGGACCTCAAACAGGCCTACTACACGAGTGGCGCGAAGGACGGGATCGCCCTTGAGTTCGACCAACCGGTCATCTGGTTCGATTCACTGGCCGGCCAGTTCTACCTGGATGACGAAAAGGACAGGGTGGCCATGGGCTCGGTGAGCGGAAACGTGATCACCCTCAAGTTGAAGGAACCGGCCACGGCCGGCAAGATCACCTATCTCAAGGAGCTGAACTGGAGCCAGAACGACCTGATTTTCGGGAAGAACGGCATCGCCGCGCTCACCTTTTGCGACGTGCCGATCCTGCCCGGGAAGCCGGGCGGCAAGTGATGATCAGCCACGCCCCGGCCCGGTTGATAGGCCACCCGAAGATCAGACGAACAAGAACAACACCATGACGAATACACGAATTTTACCGGGTTTGGCCGTCCTGACGGCCGTCCTGCTGGGCGGTGCGTTTCACATCTTGGCGGCCGTGCCGCGTCCGGAGCATCCCCGGCCGGACCTGCAGCGGGACAACTGGATGACGCTCAACGGCGAGTGGCAGTTCGAGATCGACAAGACCGCCGACGGCGACTCCCGGGGGCTGACCTACGGCCGGGAGCTCAACTCGAGGATCATCGTGCCCTTCTGCCCGGAGAGCAAACTCTCCGGCCTCGCGGTGCCCACCACGCAGCACATGAAGGATGTCTGGTATCGCCGCACCTTCACGGTGCCGCCCGCCATGAATGGCAAGCGGGTGCGCCTCCATTTCGGCGGGGTGGATTATCGGTCGTGGGTTTTTGTCAACGGCCAGCCCGCCGGGACGCACGTCGGCGGGAATGCCGCCTTCCATTGCGAGATCACCAACTTCCTCAAGGAGGGCGCGAACGAGGTGGTGGTCAAGGTGTTGGATGATTTGTGGTCGGGCCTCCAGCCGGGCGGCAAGCAGTCGGGATCCGACCAGAGCGCCGGCTGCTTCTATACCCGGACCACCGGGATCTGGCAGCCGGTCTGGCTGGAGGCGGTCGGCTCGTCGTTCGTCGAGGAAATTTCCGTGGTATCCGATCCCGACAACGCACGGGTTCTGATCACAGCCAAAATCAATGGTTCGGATCGGGACCTGACGCTCAAGGCGGAAGCGTTCGCCGATGGCAAGCCGGTGGGCTCCGACACCGCGAGCGGCCCGTGGCAGAACACCCTGGTCCTGGACCTCAAGGAGAAGAAACTTTGGGAACCCGGAGCGCCGTTCCTGTATGACCTGAAACTGACGCTCTCCAGCGGCAGCGACAAGCTCGACGAACTGAAGAGCTATTTTGGGCTGCGCCAGATTGTGATTGACGGGCGCAGGATCCTCATCAACGGCAAGCCGGTTTTCCAGCGGCTGATCCTCGACCAGGGGTTTTACCCGGAGGGCCTGTGGACCGCGCCATCGGACGAGGCACTCAAACGCGACATCGAGATGTCCATTGCCTGCGGATACAACGGCGCGCGGCTGCACCAAAAGGTCTTTGAGCCGCGTTTTCTCTACTGGGCCGACAAGCTCGGCTACCTGCTCTGGGGTGAGTACCCCAACGCCGGCTACGGCAACCAGCGGGAAGGGTTCTCGGCGGTGGTGAATGAGTGGACCGAGCTCCTGCGGCGCGACCGGAACCATCCGTCGATCATCGGGTGGTGCGCCTTCAACGAGAACTTCGAGGGTACCGGCGAACTGCAGCAGATGATTTGGAAGATCACCAAGGCCATCGACCCGACCCGGCCCGCGCTGGAGGCCAGCGGCTGGATGCACACCCTTCCGCAGCCGGAAGTCAGGGACGCCCATGATTATTCCGGCAACCCGGAGCAGCTGCGCAAGAGGTGGATGGATTATTTCACCGCGCCGCCGGAAGGCCCGTACCCTCCCGCGCGCTATGACAATCCCGCCTCGTCGAAGGCCGACCGCGGCGTTCCGTTCATGATCAGCGAGATCGGCGGCATCGGCTGGGCCACCGAGGGCGGCTGGAGCTATGGCAACGGGCCCAAGACCCTCGAAGAGTTCTATGCCCGCTACCAGGGCACGGTCGATGCCCTGCTCGACAACCCGAATCTCTTCGGCTTCTGCTACACCCAGCTCACCGACATCGAACAGGAGAGAAACGGCCTGTATTTCTACGATCGCCGCCCGAAGTTCGACCCGGGGAAGCTCCACGAGATCACCTCGCGTCAGGCCGCCTATGAGCGCGGTGAGGCGGTGGCTCCGCAGCCGTCCGTCACCACCCTCGACGCCAAGTGGAGGGTATTGGTGGGCGCGGAGCAGGATGGGAAGCTGTCCACGCCCTACAAGTATGCCACCGAGCAGCCCGGCGACGACTGGGTCAGGGAGGAGTTCGATGACCGGGCCTGGAAATCCGGACTGGCACCGTTCGGCAATGGGAATCGGACCCGGACGGAGTGGAAAACACCGGAACTCTACTTCCGGAAAACCTTCGAATACGACGGTGGGCCCTTGAAGTATGGCGCCGTGGTGATTCGTCACAACGACAACACCGAGATCTACATCAACGGGCAGGAGATCCTTGGTGTGAGGGGGTCGAAGGGGTATTACATGGTCATGGTGACCGAGTCGTTGGCCAAGGCGCTGAAGAAGGGCACCAACACCATCGCGGTCCATTCCCACGAAGGAGGGCGCGGCCAGTGGATCGACCTGGCCATCCTGGCGGACTAGAGGGTGAATCGGACATTTGGAACGAAATTCGGATGTGTGATTCCGCGTGAAGGGCCGTAGACTGTTGCGAATCGATGAATCCAATGACTAAGAAACTGCTGATTGGCACGGCGGCACTGATGGTGCTGTTAGGAACCGCGTCCGCCCAATACCCGGGCTGGAAGCACACCGGATCCATCGCGATCCTCACCACGGCGGACGGCGCAAACCTGCCGGGCTCCACCGAGGAAAAGGACTTTCCGGTGCTGGTGCGCCTGGACAAGGATTTCTTCGATTTCAGCCAGGCGAAACCGGGCGGCGAAGACCTTCGATTTTCTGCCGAGGGCAAGCCTCTGGCCTACCAGGTGGAAGAGTGGAATGCGGGGCAAGGCGCCGCCAGCATTTGGGTGAGGATCCCGCTGATCAAGGGCAACACCCGCCAGAAGCTTGATCTGCATTGGGGCAAGCCGGATGCGGCCAGCGAGTCGAACGGGGGTGCGGTGTTCAACGCGTCGAACGGCTACGCCAGTGTCTGGCACCTGGGGGAGGAGGTGAAAGACGAAGTGGGCACCCTGGAGTCGGAGGACAAGGGCACCACCACGATCCCCGGCATGATTGGCCTGGCCCGGCACTTTCCGGGAAAGATGGGCGTGTTCTGCGGTGACAAGATCCCCGACTACCCGTCCGGGGACGGATCCCACAGCACCGAAGCCTGGTTCCGGGCCGAGGGGTCGAACTCCACCATCATCGGTTGGGGAAACGAGGGCGGCAATCGCGGCAGCAAGGTGCGCATGCAGTTTCGGAGCCCGCCGCATGTGCATATCGACAGCGATTTTTCCGATGTGGACGGCAAGAGCACCCTCCCGATGGGGGAGTGGATTCACGTCGTCCACACCTACAGCAGCAAGGACGGGAAACTCTACATCAACGGCGAGTTGGACGGAGCGAGCGATCCCTTACTCAACATCAAGAGCCCCGGGCGGTTGTGGATCGGTGGCTGGTACAACAACTACGACTTTGTCGGTGACATCGACGAGGTGCGGGTGTCGAGGGTGGCCCGCTCGGCGGACTGGGTGCGGCTGCAATACGAGAACCAGAAGCCGCTGCAGACGCTGGTGGGGCCGGTGATCCAATCGGGCAATGCCTTTTCCGTTTCCATGAACACGCTCACCATCGAGGAAGGGAAGAGCGCCACCCTCACCGCGAAGGCCGGAGGGGCGCTGAAAGTTTACTGGACACTGACCCGCGGTGGCCGGGAGACGGTGGTGGCGGCCGATCGTTACAGCTTTGATTTCGACGCCGGACGCGTCACGGGGGACGAAACGGCGACCCTGCAATTCAAGGCGGTTTGCGCGGACGGAGTGAAGACGCAGGACATCGCGATCACGATCAAGGAAGCCATTGCGGAACCGGTCTTCACCTTGAAGGCGCCGGCGACGTGGGACGGGCGCACGACGATCGAGGTGGTGCCGGAGATTGCCAATCTGAGCGCCCTGAAAGCGGGCGGGGCAGGGGAGTTTACGTGGGATTGCCGTGTCTCGGGGCTTGCGGTTGTCAAAGAGGTCGAACCGGGGTCGCTGATTCTCCATCGCGCCCAGAACAGTGGGGCGATGACGGTGACGGCGACGATCAGCAATGGTGGAAAGCCGAGCACGGCAAGCGCCACAATCATGGTCACCGAACCGAAGAGCGACGCCTGGGTCGAGCGGACGCCCGGCAAGGAGGAGAAGCCCGAGGACAACCAGTTTTATGCCCGCGACGACAAGAACGAGGGGACCCTCCACTGCAACGGCATACTCGCGCAGGCTGCGGACAGCCTGATCCTGAAACTCTACGCGGACGGCAAGCTGGCCGAGACCTTGGAACAGAAGCCGACGCCGGAAAAGACCTACGCGTTCACGGCGAAGCTCAAGCCGGGCCTGATCAAATACCGGGTCGAACTCGTGGCCAAAGCCGGCGGTGCCGAGACGATCCTGCACCAGGCCGACAACCTGGTCTGCGGAGACGCCTACCTCATCGACGGGCAATCCAACGCCCTGGCGACCGACACCCACGAGCAGTCCCCGGCAGTGACCAATGAATGGATCCGCAGCTATGGCGGGCAGGCGGGGCGGGGAGATGCCAGCGGCTGGGTGAGCGAACGCTTCAGTGATGCCGAGGGTGATGTTCCGGCCAAGCGGACCAACCTGTGGTGCAGCCCGGTCTGGAAGGCGCAGAAGGGAGAGATGGCCCAACTCGGGTGGTGGGGCATGGAGCTTGCCAAGAATCTTGTGGCCAGCCAGAAGATTCCAATCTGCATCATCAATGCCGCGGTCGGTGGGACCCGCATCGACGAGCACCAGCGCAATGAGGACCACCACACCGACCTGGACACGATGTATGGGCGGATGCTCTGGCGCGTGGAGAATGCCAGGCTGACGCACGGCATCCGCGCCGCCCTGTGGCACCAGGGTGAGAACGACCAGGGGGCGGCTGGTCCCGATGGCGGCTACGGCTGGGAGAGCTATCAGCGGTACTTCGTCGAGATGTCGGCGGCCTGGAAGCAGGACTTTCCCAATATCGAGCACTACTATGTTTACCAGATTTGGCCGAACTCCTGCAGCATGGGGGCCGGCAATGGCAACATGCTCCGGGAAGTGCAGCGCACCCTGCCGGACCTTTATTCGAACATGGATGTCCTCTCGACTTTGGGGATCGATCCGCCGGGGCCCTGCCACTTCCCGCTGGTTGGCTGGAGCGAATTCGCGCGGTTGATTCAACCGCTGATCGAGCGGGATTTCTATGGCGGGAAGGTGACCATCCCGATCACTCCACCGAATCTCAAGCAGGCCTACTACACGGGCGGCAAGATGGACGAGATTGTGCTGGAATTCGACCAGCCTGTGATCTGGTTTGCGGATCTGGTGAGTGAGTTTTCCCTCGATGGAGGGAAGGACAAGGTCGAGTCGGGCACGGCGAAGGGAGCTGTCCTCACGCTGAAACTGAAGGAAGCCTCCGCGGCCAAGTCGATCAGCTACCTCGACGAGCGATCCTGGAGCCAGACCAGGCTCCTCTTCGGGGAGAACGGCATCGCCGCCCTGACATTCTGCGAAGTCCCGATCCTGCCCGCAAAACCAGATCATTAAGAATTACACGAACACATGAAACCAACATACGCTGCGAGTCGCCGTCAAAAGATCAACCTGGTCCTGTGCGCCACTGTGATGGCGGCCGCCCTTCCCGCTGCGGCGGACGTGCGCTTGCCGAAGATTTTCACGGACAACATGATGCTCCAACGGGACCTGCCGGTGCGGGTCTGGGGGTGGGCGGATGCCGGGGAGGCGGTGAGCGTGACGCTCGCGGGGAAGGAGGCCAGGACCAAGGCCGATGAGGATGGCCGGTGGGCGCTCGAACTGCCCGCGATGAAGGCCGGCGAAAAGCTGGAATTGGAAGTGAAGGGGATCAACAGTCTGACCCTGAAGAATGTGATTGTGGGCGACCTCTGGGTTTGTTCCGGCCAATCAAACATGGAGATGGGACTCGGCGGCTGCCTGGGTGCCGAAGAGGACATCAAAGCGGCAGACCTGCCGATGATCCGCCGCATCAAGTTCAATCACGTGCAGTCCGCCCAGCCGGAACCGGATGCGCCGACGGCGACCTCGTGGCAGGTGTGTTCGCCGGAGACCGCCGGCGGGTTCACCGCGGTGGGTTTCTATTTTGCCCGGGTGATCCAGGAGAAAACCGGTGTCCCGATCGGGATTGTCGATGTCAACTGGGGAGGGACCCCGATCGAGCCGTGGGTGGCGACGGAAGGCCTCGCCCTGGTGGATGAGCTGAAGCCGGCCTATGTGGCAAGGCAGGAGGCCATCAAGGGTTATCGAGCCGGATTGCCGGAGGACTTGGTCGCGATGGAGGAATGGATCTCCCGGACCCGCGGCGATCTGGCCAGCGGGACCGAGACCAGCTCGCCGCCCGCCATGCCCGTCCATCCCGGCGGATCCGGTTGGAGTGGCATGTACAATGCCATGATCGCTCCCATCGTGCGGTTTCCCATCAAGGGCGCGCTCTGGTATCAGGGCGAATCCAACGGGAATGAGGGCGAAACATATTACCACAAGAAACAAGCCTTGGTCGGGGGCTGGCGCCAGCAGTGGGCGCAGGGTGACTTTCCGTTCTATTTCGTGCAGCTCGCCAATTTTCAAGGCGTGTCGGAGGATCCCGCCGGCGGCAATGGCTGGGCCAAACTTCGCGAGGCGCAAAGCAAGTCGCTTTCGATTCCCAACACCGGCATGGCGGTGATCATCGATACCGTGCCGCTGGCCGAGGCCGGCGACATTCATCCGAGGAACAAGTATGACGTGGGGACACGCCTCGCCTCCTGGGCGCTGGGGCGGGACTACGGCCAGAAGGATGTGGTGGTCTCGGGGCCCTTGTTCAAGGCGCTGAAGATCGAGGGCAACACGGCGCGCCTGACCTTCGAGCACACCGGAACGGGCCTGATGGCTGGCAAGAAGGAAGGCCGGAGCCCGGCCGTCGAGGCCAAGGGTGAAAAGCTCAAGCACTTCGCGGTCGCGGGTGCGGACAAGAAATGGTTCTGGGCCGATGCGGTGATCGTGGACGAGACGGTCAGTGTTTCCTCTCCCGAGGTGAAGGAACCGGTCGCGGTGCGTTACGCCTTTCAGATGAATCCGGATGGTGCCAACCTCTACAATCGCGAAGGCCTGCCAGCCTCGCCGTTCCGCACCGACGATTGGTAGGCGGCGGTTCTCCAACGGTCATGAAGATTCAGACCGGATTCGCGGAAGAACCAACTATGGAACGAATGTCAACCCCTCCGGCAACGCCATGGGCGCCGGAAGGGTTGTCCCATCCATGGAGCGGCAAGCTCGCCGACTTACTTAGCCTTTAGTTCGAACCAGCGGATCGCAACGCCACGCTGCATGGGGGCCGAAATGCGCAGGGTCTGGGAGCCCTTGCTGAGTTTCACCTCCACCGGCTCGGTCGTCGTCCAGATTCCCCAGGTAATGGGGATCTCGATGGTCGCGAGCTTGGATTCGCCCAAGGAGACGTCCAGGATCTGATCCACATTGACCACCGCGACCTGCGCGACCAGTCCATAGGTCCCGGACTCGGGCACATCGACCGTGTACTCGACCCAACAGGTCTTCATGTTCCGTTGGAAATTGAGCTGCTTGCCACCGGTGGAACAATCCAGAACGTAGACACAGCTCTTCTGTTGGCTCGGGAAGGCCGCTTCGATGAAACTGTTGGAGAACGTTTCTGCTTCGATGTGAATGGTGCCGGGCACCGGTTTGAATGGTTCTTCCGGGACGGCCGGAGGCGGCAACGCGGCGGAAGCGGCGCTTCCCGTCACACCTTCCGGCTTCGGGGTCCCTTCCGGGGCGGGGGTGGGGTCCGGCGGGGTCAGTGCTTCCCGGATTTTCGCGGCCACCGCCCGGACGGCCACCGCCTGTTCCGGGGCGGCAAGGGTCGAGGCAAGCCAGCGGAGATGTTCGATCTGCGCGAATTCCGCGGGGTGGGCGCGTTCCGCGACCGCCTCAAGAAAGCCCGGCCCGGTGGTTCCGTCGAGCTTCGACACCGGCCACCCCGCGCCTTGATGGACCTTCCACGCGCTGCCGGGCTGGGGCTGGACTTCCGGATAGGCCGACTTGGCGGCCGCGCAGGCATGGCCCGGTTGGCCCACCCCGATCGCCGGGATGCCGAAGGCCTGGCAGATCATGACCGCCCAGGAGGATCGGGGACCACATTTCCCACCGCCAGCCAGGACATTCCTGAAGTTGCCGTAGCCCCCAGGATAGAATTGCGGCGGCGCGGCTCTGCGCCACACCTCGCGGGTCGACTCGATCACCTGCTCCTTGTGTTTCAGGTCGGGCCGCCAGGTGTTGATCATTTCCCGGGCCCAGGTCAGGTCGCTGTCGGTGGCGCCCGACGACACCACCTTGGTGTATTCCCATACCGTCAGATGGTCAAAACTGGGAACCAATTCCTTGTTCTTGTGGGCGTTCTTGACGTACAGGTAGCGGTCCACCGGGTCGGCAAGTGTGTCGGCACTGCCGGCGCCGATACTGCGCGGGGGGGCGATCGCGGTGGCCATGGCCAGCTTCCGATGGATGCCGTATTTGGCCTCCGGATCGGCCTTGAGAATTCTCCGCCAGATGTCGAGGGTGGCGGGGGAGACCGAGTAAGAATTTTCATCCCTGGCCTGGATCGGAGTGGGGCCGGCCGCCTGCAGAAACGGATCCATCACCCCGGTGTCATTCAAAATCCATCCCAGCAATTCCCGGTTGCCGGGGTCCGCCTTGGCAAAAGTCCCGAGTGCGTCGGCACCGAGTTTGGCGATGAACTGCCGTTGGTCGAGCGCGTTCACAAACGCCTGATCCTCGAGGAGGCTCATGAGGGCGGCTTCAGAGATCTTGCCGGGGTCGGCGGGAACTTTCTGCCCGAGCCAGGTGGAAAGGTTGGTGAAATAGCCGGCGAAATCGCCGCCGGCGATCGCCGCGTCGCGATCCTTGGTATTCGGTTCCCAGGCCTGGGCGCTTAGGGGCAGCAGCACCGAGATGCCGCACAACACCACCGCCCGGGTGGTCAGTCGATTGAATGTGTTCATGATAGGTGGATGTTATTTTGTTATTTTTTCTCCTCTTCGGGACCGGTCGGGTTCGCGGGTGCCTTCGGGCCGCCCAGTAATTCGACCATCGCCAGGCCCATGCCCTCGCCGACGAGGTAGTAGGTTTCGGCGTTGCAGTTCCAGTGGTATCCGAATCTGTTTGGTGACTGGTCGGCGGGCCGGAAGAAACCGCGGGTTTCGACAAAGCGGGCGTCGTCCTTGAATTCCGGCTGATTGGCAGCCGCCTTTTGGGCGGCCTGGATCATCAACCGGCGGTCGATGGTCTGCGCCCAGCCCCCGAATCCGCTGCCGCCAATCACAAAGGGCAGGTTTGGCACCCCGAGGTCCTTGCGGGCATCCTTGATGAAATTGATCATGTTCTTCTCGTAGGCCTGGGTGTCGGCCATGCCGCAGCCGTCGTTCCATCCCTGGTGCCAGCCGAAGCCGGCGAGCTCATAGCCACGGTCGCCGATTTCGGGAAAGTCGGTCTTGAGGTTGGCGAGCTGCTTTTTCACCCCCGCGATCATTCCGTCGTAGAGATCGCCGACGCCGGGGCCGCGGTCGCGCTCGCCGTCCTTGCCGGAACTCGGCGGACGCCACGGACCTGCGAGACTGGTTCCGCCGGGGCCATACTTGATCAGCAAGACCGGCTCGTCGAGGTAGTCGCCGACGGCCCAGGCGAAGCCGATTTCGGGACCAATGCACCCCTTGGCCGCGCTGTTGCCGATGGTCAGCAGGCCTTTCGTGCCATAGTAGGAGAGCCACACGTCGTCCCGCGCGGCCCAGCCACCGTCCTTGCCGAGGAGGTGTTTGTAGCGGTCCGCGGTCGTCGGGTCCGAGGTCAACGCTTCCAGAGTCCCCTTCTTGCCCCCTTTGATGATGCCATGGCCCTCCATGTTTGATTGACCGGCGAGGATGAAAACCTTGACCGGGCCCTTGGCGGCCGGGGCGGCCCAGGCCTGCCCCAGCGCCAGTAGACCGGCGGCGGCAGTGACTGCGACGTGTTGACGGATTGTGTGTGCGTTCATGGATTGATCGCTGTTTAGCTGGCTGGGGATACGCGGTGCCGGATGCCGGTCTTTCGGCAGGACCTTCACTTGCCATATTTGATCGCCACATTGTCGACCAGATCCATGCCGTCCCCATCGCCCAGAGTGATGGCGAGGGTGTGGATTCCCGCCGTGACCGGGACGACCGGCGAGGTGTAAGCGGCCCAGGTCTCGGTGATCTGGTCCGAAGCGAGAGTCAGCACGGGCACCCCATCGATGGTGACCTTCAGGGGGGCGGCGGTTTTTTCATAACCACGGCGTTTCACCACATCCAGACTCACCGTATAATTTCCCTGGTCGAATGTGATGACCTGCGAGACGCCGTTTCCGGGGCCGCGCATGAAGAGGCTGTGCCGGCTGCCATCCGGGGGGAGCGGCGCGCTGGGGGACTTGATGAGGTCCTTGATGCCGAGTTCGCCCTGATTCTTGATTCGTGTGAAGACCCACGTGGCACCCGTCGGGTTTGTTTGCATGGTGATGTCATGGGGACCCGTGGAATCGAATTTATCAAAACCGGGGTTGGTGACGAGGACTGCTCCCTTGGTCGGGGTGACCGTCACGAGGTAGCGCCGGGTGGAGCCATCCGCCGCAGTGATTGTGTAGGTCTGCGGCCGGGTGAAGTCGTTGGGTGTTCCGGAGGACGGCTGTCCGGTGACCTGCGGGGACCCCGTGTCGTAGCTTGGGGCGAGCTTCGTCAGGTCGGCGGCCAGCGGCACCTTCACGCGAATCTCATCTCCGGAGATCGTGCCTTCCGGCGTGCCGGGGAAGCCGAATTCCAGCTTCTTCAGGAGCGGGGCGACATTGGTGGCATGACTGACGACGCTATCATCAAAACTCAGGACCACGGTTTTTTCCGGAATCGGCGTGGTCACGATGCCGTATGGGTCCGGATCCATCGGGGGCGGACCTGCGGCCCGCGCGGGCGGGGAAATGGAGCCAAGAACAATGGCCAGTCCGATGATCGTGGCTGGAAGGTCGGGTTTCATGAGTCGGCTTGTTGTTGGCGTCCAATCAATTGAGTGGAGTGGCCTGTGGGGGCCTTCGTGGAGATCGGGGAGCAGGGGGTCAGGGCTTGAGGGCGGGCCCGGGCCCGGGCCCGGGTTCCGTGTTGATCCAGACCGTCATCGGGTTGCTGATCCGGTTGGCCCACGCGTAGTATGGGACGGCCGTGAGGGAGACGCGGTTTCCGGTGGTGCCGAGGGCTTCGCCCGTGAGGACCGTCACGCCGCCGAGAAACTCCGGGCGGAATTCCGCCTTGAGGGGGGCATCGGGGGTCAGGATGAGATCGGCGACTTTCTCGCCGGGATGATCCTGCTCCTCCAGGCAATAGACGATCGGCCCGCGCATCAGGGTGACCCGTTCCCGGCCCCGGACCGGAGGCTGGCCCCCTTTCCCATATTCGGTCATGAGTTTCTCATTCGAGTAAACCCGCTGCACCGGCATGGGGAGGTCCAGGCGGATCACATCGCCGGCCTTCCATTCCCGGTTCAAATGCACATAGCCGTCGGCTTGCGGCGTCGCATCGGTCGCCTGGCCGTTCACCTTCAGGCCAACGGGTGGAACCTTCGCCTGGCCGTAGTTGTAAAGATCGGAGGGAACCGGCCGACCTTGAGCCCAACCGGGAATGCGCAATTGCAGGTCGAAGCGCGCCGCCCGGTCCGGGGTGACGATGAGCTGCACGCCACCGTCCCACGGGTAATCGGTCTCCTGAGACAGCTTGACCGTCACGCCGCTGTCCATCTTGATGGTCGCCTCGCCGGCGAGGTAGAGGTTGACCAGGATTTGTTCCTTGCCGCGGGCATAGGCCAGGCCGCCGATCTGGGGGATGATGCGCGCGATGTTCGTCGGGCAGCAGGAGAGGCCCTTCCACGGCCCCCGCTGGCCCTTGTTCTTGACGAGCCGGTTCTCGTAGAAATACCCGTTGCCGGCGATCGAGAATCCGGCGAGCACGCCATTGTGCAGAGCGAGCTCCATGACGTCGATGTACTTGGTATCGCCCTTGAGCAGGTTCATCCGATACTGCCACAGCGCATGGGCGACTGCCGCACAGGTTTCGGCGTAGGCCCCGTCATGAATCAGCACGTAGGGATCGCCGAACCCCTCGAAGCCGTACTGCTGGGTGCCCAGTCCCCCGGTGATGTACATCTTGCGTCCCACCACGTCCTCCCAGAGGTGGTCCAGCGCGTTCTCGTAGCCGGGTGCCTCCTCCGTGAACCGGACCACATCGGTCATGGCGGCATACATGTATCCGGCCCGCACGGCATGACCGACCGCCTCGAACTGCTCCACCACCGGCTTGTGGTCCTGTCTCGCCAGACGCTGCCCCATGGGGCCCTTGCCCTTCACCTCCGTGGCGGGATCGAAGGGCTTCCGTGCCGTGCCGTGCAGGTGCCCGCGCTCATCGAGGAAGAAGCGAGCCAAGTCGAGGTAGCGCCGCTCGCCGGTGGCGCGGTAGAGCTTGATCAGGGCGAGTTCCACTTCCTGATGGCCATCGACATCGTATCGTTTTCCGGGCCCGAAGACGCGGTCGATATTGTCGGCGAAGCGCTTGGAGGCGTCGAGCGCCTTCGGGTCGCCCGTGAGCTTCTCGTGTTCGACGGCCATCTCGAAAAAATGGCCGGCGTTGTAGGTCTGGTGCATCGCCATGTTGTCCCAGCGCTTGTCCTGATCCTTGAGGATGTAAAAGGCGATCAGGAACCCGTCCTCCTGCTGCGCGGCCAGGACGCGGTCGAGAACGCCATCGACGCGCTTCATGAGGCGCTCGTCCCCGCCGTAGGCCAGGGTGTACATCGCGCCTTCGAGGACCTTGTGGAGATCCGAGTCGAAGGCGGCGTGTCCGGTGCACTCGCCGTCGGCCACGCCCGCCGCCCGATCGAAGTTGGCCATGTGCCCATCGTTCTCGAGCATGTTGAGCGAGTGGTCGATGGTCAGGTCCAGATGCGTCTTCAAACGCTTGCCCCAGAACCCGCCGCGCACCGTGACCTTGCTGTGGTCCACTTCCTCCAGCCCCCGCAGGGGCGGCAGGGGAGGGGAGGCTTCGGCCCGGTTGACCCCGCCCAGGGCGGTCAGGGCCGAGACAACAACAGCAACGGCGCCTGCCTTTCGATTGATCGTCATTTTCATAGTAAGTGCCAACAGTTGGTCAGGCCTCCGCGGACGGATGCCTTCGATGTTCATGCTACGGTGTGCGCGGCGTGCGCTGGTTGAGTGAGGCCCGGGTCGGACGGGCCGCCCGCCTACTTGGCCTTGTATGGTTCCGGGGCGAGCACCTTCTTTTCCGGGTAGTCCTCGCCGCGGATGCTGCCCAGGACGGACAGTTGCCAGTCCTTCAGCTCGGCCTTCATGCGCTCGAGGATCTCCGGTTGCGTGGCGGCGAGGTCGTTCTTCTCGGATATGTCCGCGAGCAGATCGTAGAGCTCATACTCGTCCGGGCCGCGTTTGTGCAGCTTGTATTGGTTGTCGTTCCAGGCGGCGGGCCCCCCTTCGAGGGTCTCGCTGCCGTGATGCCAGAAGCCGATCGGCTGCGGTCGTTCCTTCATGCTGCCATCCAGCAGCGGCACGAGGCTGATCCCGTCGAGCGGCCGGACCTGATTGGGGATATCGATGTGCAGGAGGTCCACGATGGTCGGGTAGATGTCGCTGGTGCAGGCGGCCACCTCCGTCACCGCGGGCCGCTTGATCCGCGCCGGCCACTCGATGATACCCGGGACGCGGATGCCGCCCTCCCAGAGTTCTCCCTTGTGACCGCGCAGCACGCCGTTCGAGCCAAAGGCGTCGGGGGCGGCCTTCTCATCCACCCACGCGCCGTTGTCGCTGTTGAACCAGAGCAGGGTGTTGTCCGCGATGCCGAGCTTGCGCAAACCGTCGCGCAGGGTTCCCATGCTGCGGTCCACGCCGATCATTTCGCCATAGTAAGGCGAGCCACCGGCGGCCTCGAGGTCTGCGGCGGTGGGCTCGAGCGGCACGTGGGGACTGCCGAACCAGATGACGGCCAGAAACGGGGCCTCCGCCTTCGCGTTCTTTCCGATGAACTTCAGGGCCGCCGCGACAATCGCGTCCGAGCCGTCGCCGGGCACCTTTTCGGGCGTCCCGTTGTTGCTGAAGGTCCAGTCCGTGTCGAACCAGTTGGAGACCGTGTACCATTCGTCGAATCCGAAATTGCCGGGATGGAGCGGATCCTCGGCGGGAAGGGCCCGGCCCATTCCGGGCTTGCCCCCGCTCAAGTGCCACTTGCCGAAATGCCCGGTGGTATAGCCGGCCTTCTTGACGGCCTGCGCGATGGTGATCTCCTGCTTGCGCAACGTCATGCCGGGCCAGAAGGTCCCGCCGCGGTTCGGATTGCGGCCGGTCATCACGCTGGCGCGGGTCGGCGAACAACTGGGATGGGCGGCGTAGAAGCGGTTGAAACGAAGGCCGGCCGCGGCCATCGCGTCGAGGTTGGGGGTTTGGATTTTTTTCAATCCGTTGTAGCTGACATCGCCCCAGCCCTGGTCATCCGTCATGCAGAGGATGATGTTCGGCTTGGACGACTGGTCGGGTGCCGGATCCGCGGCGCGGGCCGGGATCACAGTAAGTAAGGCGAGCGCGGACAGCGTCCGGATCGCGCGGGAATGGTTGTTCTTCATGTTGTTGATTGCTTACTTTGCGTTGAGCTCGAGATAGTGCACCGCGATTCCGCGCTGGAAGGGGGCTGAGATACGCACGGGTTGCGGGCCCTTTTCCAACTTGATTTCCACGGAGGGGGTCATGTCCCACAAGCCCTTGGACCAGGGAACCTGGACGGTGACGGGATCGTTGGCACCCGTCTTGATGTCAAATACCTGGTCCACATTCGCAGCGGCGACCTTTATCACCAGGGAATACGTTCCCGCCGCGGCCACCTCAAGGGTGTAATCGACCCAACTGCTCTCGATGTTCTTCTGGAAGTTCACCTGTTTGCCTCCGGTGGAACAATCATTGACGACTATCCCGGACATGCTGGAAAAGGCTGCGGCCTCGATCCTGGTTGCGCCTGCCGCCACCTTGATCGGCCCGCCCTGCACCTCGGCCGAGGTGGTCTCCGGGGTGAGTTCCTTCTCGGCTTCCGCCGCCTTGGCCGAAGCGGTGAGGTCGGTCTCCAACGCGCTCAGGGAACTTTGGATCTTGTGGGCGACCTCCATGATGGCGGCCGCCTGATCGGGTGCCCCAAGTGCGGAGGCGAGCCACCGCAGGTGTTCCACCATCGAGAATTCCGCCTCGTGGGACCGCTCCTCCACTCCCGCAAGGAAGTCCGGACCGGCCAGCCCCTCGAGCTTTGAAAACTGCCATCCGCGGCCGTAGCCGACCTTCCAGGCGCTGCCGGGCTGCGGTTCGGACATCGGAAAGGCCGATTTGTAGGCCACGCAGGCATGGGCCGGCTGCCCCACCCCAATGGCCGGGATGCCGAAGGCATGGCAGACCATCTGGGCCCACGACGCGCGGGGACCGCATTTGCCGCCGCCTGCCAGGATATTCTTGAAGTTGACGTAGCCCGCCGGATAGAATTGAGGCGGCGCGTTGCGACGCCAGACCTCGCTGGTCGAGTTGACCACCAGTTCGTTGATCTTGAGGTCGGGCCGCCAGGTGTTGATGACTTCCCGCGCCCAGGCCAGATCCTCGTTGGTGGCCCCGGAGTGCACCACCCGGGCATATTCCCACACGGTCAGGTGGTCGAAGCTTGGGAAGAGTTCCTTGTTCTGGTGCGCCTCCTTGTAGTGTTTGAACCGATCCACCGGATCAACGGGCGTGGCGGCACCACCGGCACCGATGTTGACCGAGCCCGGCGGGCGGATCGCCGTTGCTATGGCCAGCTTCAAATAGATGCCCTCCTTGGCGTCCGGATCGGCCAGGAGGATCCTGTTCCAGATGTCCAGCGCGGTCACGGAAAGTTGGTAATCGTCCTGCTCGCGGGCCGCGAGTCCGATCGGAACGCATCCCTCGAGATACAGATCCATGGCGGGGGTGTTGTTGAACAGCCAGGTCAGGAAGGCCTGGTTGGAGGGATCGGCCTTGGCAAAGGCCCCCAGTTGCTCTGCGCCGGTCTTGGCGATGAGTTGCCTCTGGTTCAACACCGTCAGAAAGGCCGGATCCTTGAGCAGGGCTCCGAGGGCGCTCTCGTCCGCTTTGGGCGGCGTCTTCTGATTGAGCCAGGCGGTGGTGTTCGTCAAGTATCCGGAGAAATCACCGGACTTGCTGGCGGTGTCCAGATCCTTGGAATTCGGTTCCCAGGCGTGGAGCAGTGTGGAAAGCGCGCACACGAGCGCGCCGGTGAGGAGGCATTTCATGGTTGTATTCTCAATCGTTTTCACGGGAGAGGGATTTGGCGCGTGGCCGGGTTTGGTTGTGGGGATTTTCGGGAGTGTCACTTCAGCCGCGCCGGCCGGGAGTGTCGCACGCTGCCCTTAAAGTGGCCGCACCAAAGGGGTGCGGAAGACGCCGCACTCCCTAGCCTGAAGCGGGTGGACTGGACTCATGGTGTGGAAATATGCCGGGGTGGCGGAATTGTCAAAGTGAGATCTCTCCCGCTCATCAAATTCAGGGCAGATCAGCAGGGAGGGGCCATGCGGGAGAGTCCTTTTTCGGCGTGAACTAGGAAAAAATTTAGTCCAGAAAAAAGGGGAGGATTGAATGATTGATTCTGCAATCCGGCCCCGTAGTATCGACCACCACCATGAAACTGCAAACCCCCATCTTGAAACTAGTAATGAAAATCTTCCTCCTTTGTTTGCTCGCGGCTGTTCCAAGCCTCGCCGACATCGCTCCCCGGGAAACGGATGCCGGGGGGGGGGCGGGAGCGAAGAGAGCATCCGGACGGACCTACTACGTGAGCCAGTCGGAGGGGAACGACAGTTGGAATGGGCAGGCCGTCAACGCATCGGGGACCGCGGGGCCATGGAAGACCCTCAAGCGGGCCTCGATCAACTACCAACCGGGCGACACGCTCCTGCTGAAGCGCGGCGACACTTGGAACGAGGAACTCGCCCCGAAGGGCAATGGGTCTGCGGAGCGGCCTATCACGATCAGCGCCTATGGTAAAGGTGCCAAACCGATCATCGACCGGGAGAATTTCAAGGAGGATCTCACCGGCATCCGGCTCTCCGACCAGGGAGGATTCAAGATCGTGGGGATCGAGTTCAAGCACTGCATGACCGGCATTTACGGCGAGTATTCCGACGGCTGTCCGACCAAGAAGTTCATCTGGATCGAGGACTGCTATTTTCACGACTCACTGCATTATCAGCACTACGAGGATTACCCCAAGCGCAAGATCGGCCTCGGCATCTGCTTTTTCTCGTTCGAACGCGACAATGAAATCGTGCTGTCCGACATCATGATCAAGGACTGCGTCTTCCGGAGATTGGCCTCCGCAGTCTGGACCAACAGTCCGGACAACTTCAACAAGAACGCCTCCTATGTTTACAACTTCAAGAACATGATCATGGAGGGCTGCCTGTTTGAGGAAGGCTACCAATGGCAACAGGGCATCCGCGGGGTGGACACGGGTGCCATGCGCAACTGTGTGACCCACGACATCGGCCGGTTGGACAACTTCCTGTCCTTCAATGGTGTCGCCGGATCGATGTTTTTCCGATGCAAGGACTGGGTCTTCGAGGATTGCGAGTGGGGCTTTGTCTCCATCGGGGGCGGCAGCGGCGATGGCGAGGCCTTCGACTTCGAGGGCAACTGCGACAACATGACGATGCGCAACTGCCTGTTCCACGACACCGACGGGCCCGGTTTCCTGCTTTGCTGTTATGCCTCCGATGGGCACCCCCACTCGGGGATCGTGATGGAGAACTGCGTCATCAACGGGAAGTCCAAGCGCCCGATCGGCTTGCCGCGCTGCGCCATCGTCAACACCACCGACTGGAACGAATCGACCTGGAAGAACTGCCGGTTTTATCTCTCGCCGGGCGAGGCCCTCATGAGGGTGATGGATCCCGAGAAGGACAAGAGAACGAAATTCATCGACTGCGAGGTGATCAACCTGAGCGCCGCTTGCAGCAGCCCGAATCTGGCATTGGGGGCCAAGGCATCGGCGTCCTCGGAGCAGGCAGGGAGCGCTGCCTCCTCGGCTCATGACGGGAATTCGTCCACAGCCTGGAAGGCCGGGGCCTCGGACGGGCAGTGGCTCCAACTGGTGTTTCCCGCCCCGCAGGCGATCAACGAGTTCAGAATCCGGGAGGACCCTTCCTCATCCATTACCTGTTACGAGATCCAGTATGCCGACGCCAAGACGGGTGATTGGGTCGCCTGTTTCCGCGGGCGGGAAATTGGGAAGGGTTTCATTGCACCCATTGTCAGCCGGACGACGCGGGGGGTGCGTCTGCGCATCATCGAGGCAGGCAGCGGGAATCCAGCCATCAGCGAGTTTGAGGTCTACTGCGCCCCGGGCGGAGCGGCTTTCAACGACCCGACCGGCGCGGAGGCCGTGAAGGTCGTCGGCAAGTAACTGGAAGTTTCACAACCCCGCCTTTCTTTCCTTCCAGGGCTAGAAACGGGATCAACTGGAATGGCACGAACTTTAGCGGGCCTCTTGGCGTCCGGGGTTGGTCCCAAGCCGCTTCGGAGCGTTCCCAACTAACGACGAGTGCTCTTAAGTTCGTGGCATTCGGATCAACTGTCAAATAATGAAGTACAATACGATGAAAGTGCAGTCGAATTCGATGACCCCGGGGCTTGTCGCCGGGGGGATCATGTTGCTGTTTTCCATGAGCGCCCAAGCCTGGCGGCCCAATGCCCAGGACACCAATGCGGCGATCGAGGCCGGGGATTTTGGAGCCCATCTGGCGAAGCTCGGCCAATGGCTGGGGGAGGAAGTGCCCGCGTCCCGGGAGCAGATCACGAAGGAGGGCGTCGGAGCCCTGCTTCAGGATCCTGAGTTCCTGGGCGCTCTCATCGAGCGACGATTCATCACGAGAGTGTGGGGGGAGCCGACTCTGGGCGATTGGGCAAAGGCCGCTCCCGAGAACCGCGCATTTCTGGCTTGGCTCATGAGTCGCCCGGCGCTGATGGATGTGGTGATGCTGGCCCGGACCCCCACGGCGGGTTTCGCCCGGCTCGACGATAGCTGGAACATCGACACCAATGCCCTGGAGAACTGGAAGAAGATCTACCTTGCCGATCCGGAGTCACGGGAAGGACTCTACCTGCGCCTGGCGATCGCCTGCGTTCTGCGTCCTCCCGGCACGGGCAATCACGGCGCGGGTGAGGCGAAGGTGCAGAGCAGTGTCTATGATCGGTACATGCACTATCGCAAGGCGCATGCGGACGGCGAACTACTGCCGAGCTTCGACACCCTCACCGTCTGGGAGATGACGCATGTGGTGTCGTCCTCCGCGTCCAATGTGGATCTGGCCTGGGGCCGGGAGGCTCTCAATACCTGGAAGCCCTCATTCAGGCAGGATGAGGGTGTCGTTTCCATGGTGAGCCAGGTCTGGAACCGCTCCTCGCAGGTTCCCTATCATGACATGAGTTGTGTGGCGGCGGGCGGCGGAAAATGCGGACCACGCTCCTCGTTTGGCGTGTTCATCAACCAGGCCTTTGGCATTCCGTCCATCGGGGTCGGGCAACCGGCCCATGCGGCGGTGAGCTGGCGCAATCGGGATGGCGAGTGGCAGGTGGGGTACGGTCGCGGATGGAATGTGTCCAAGATCTTTGACCGTTACAAAATGGAAGGGCCTGACTTTGTGGAGCGAACGAGGGAACGCAAGACCTTCACGTTCGCGTTGAACGAGCATCTGCGCTGGCTGGCCGGCGCGCTGGAGAATCCGGTTGGTGGATATATACCGCCAGCCGACAGGAAATACGCGAACCCGCGTGCGGCGGCGGTCTTCGCGCTGGCCGACTTCAGGTCGCCGATCTACGGCAATATCAAGGACACCCCGTTCGGCGAGAGGAGGGCGGATGGGCAATCAACGCTCAGTGTCTTCCGTTCGCCGGCAGATCAAGGCGACAACTACGTCGCACGCATGCGCGGATTTCTGTATCCGCCGAAGTCAGGCGACTACGTATTCGGCATCACGGGCGACGACGGCGTGGATCTTTTCCTGAGTAAGGACGACGATCCCGGCAACAAGGCGCTCATCACTTCCCTGACCGAGCCTGTTGAGCCCACAGACTTCGGCCATCAGTCTGCGCCTGTCCGGCTCGAGGCGGGGAAGCGGTACTACATCGAGGCCGTCCATGTTGAGGGGGGTGGTAGTGATCACATGGCGGTGGCGTGGAACGGCCCCGGCATGGACGTGGGCATCATTCCCGGGAAATATCTCTCGCCGTACACGCCGAATGCCAGGAAGGGATCGATCATCCGTGAGGTTTGGAAGAAGCAGCCTGCGGTGCCGGTGTCCGTCAAATCCGATTTCAAGCCGGAAGCTCCGATCGAGGTGGCGCCCGGGGTCATCCACGTGGAGGCCGAGGATTTTTTCAAGCAGAGCAACGTGACGGTCGAGAATTGTTACACGGGCGGCAAGCAGGTGTATTATCCCGCGCTGACGGCGCATGCCATGTGCGGTTACAAGGTCAAGGTGCCCAAGACCGGAATGTATCAGTTCCGGGCCCGGGTGGCGGCGGTGAACTGGGGCCAGCAAATGTATGTCCGCTCATTCGGTGCGATGTATCCCGTCAAGGAAGCCAAGACCTCCAATGTCTTTCGAAACCAGGTGGATGTGCACGGACCCCAACAGGCCATTGATCACGACCTGACGACGCGATGGGCGATGGACTTCGGCAAGGAGGAAGGGTGGCTGGAGCTGGATCTGGGCAGGCCCCGGGAAATCAGCAAACTCATTATCGACGAACGGGCCTTGAATTACGTGTGCAAGCACACGGTGGAGTACAAGGTCGGCGACGAGTGGAAGACGCTCCTGGAAGGAGATTTTATCAAGGACTACGTCAAGTCATTCCCTCCGGTGACGGCGCAGTATGTGAGACTGTCCACCTTTGATTCCAAGGCCCCGACCGGCGGGCCAACGGTGCGGGACTTCAGCGTGGGCGAGGTCCTTGACGGCAACGGGTTCCTTGAGATTCCATGGGCCCCTGGCTCGGAGCAGAACGAAAAGGGTGGAATGTCCGGACGATGGCAGACGACCGTGCCGCTGGACATGTATCTGGTTGAAGGCGAGCAAACGGTCTGGGTGTGTACCCAAACCTTGGAGGCGCAGCGGAGCGTCGCGATGCGCTGGTTCGAGTTGACGCCGAAGAACCGGGACCAGGCAAAGACGGAACCTTGAGGACAACGAAGACGAACAGAAAAGCCCGCCCGCCAGGACGCTTGCGATTGAGAGGTGAAACGTTGACTGATCGCTATTCCCTTTAATTGGTAGGGGACGGTCGCTCCGCGCCGTCCGGCGGTTGGGCCGCCGAAAGCAGGAATGCCATGGTGATCGGTAGCAGCACGCGACCATGGGAAGCCGTCGGCGTTCGTGACGCTCATCCTGTTCTTCGGCGCTCTCCGGGGCCGGCGTCGTCCCCCCGGACGGCGCGGAGCGACCGTCCCCTACCTTAACGATGGGCTCCA
>JAQCFL010000152.1 GCA_027619375.1 Verrucomicrobiota bacterium
TCTTCTGGGTTTGGTTCTTGGGATCTGGATTTGAAATTTATCTGGAGCTTGGGGGTTGGAAAATTTCCGTGATTGATCGAGGTCGGCACATCGAATTTCCACGATCCAATTTCCAAATAAGCTCCAGACCCCAAATCCAAACGACCAAACCACCAAACCACCAAAGTCTGGCTTCCGCGGCAAATCCGGTCATGTTCGGGAACCGTCCTCAGGCGAGGAGGTCCTTGACGACGTGGCCGTGGATGTCGGTGAGGCGGAAGTCGCGGCCTTGGTAGCGGTAGGTGAGCTTGCGGTGGTCGATGCCGAGGAGGTGGAGGATGGTGGCGTTGAGGTCGTGGATGTGCATGGTGCCGGGGGTCCACTTGTCGTTCTGGGGCTGCGGGAACATCGGGGAGCCATCGGGGTGGACGATGTTGTAGCCGTAGTCATCGGTGCGGCCGTAGGTGATGCCGGGTTTCACGCCGCCGCCGGCCATCCAGGTGGTGAAGCAGCGGGGGTGGTGATCGCGGCCGTAGTTTTGTTCGGTAAGACCGCCCTGGCAGTAGGCGGTGCGACCGAACTCGCCACCCCAGACGACGAGGGTGTCCTCGAGCATGCCGCGTTCCTTGAGGTCGGTGATGAGGGCGGCGCAGGCTTGGTCGATGTCCTTGCACTGGGACTCGTGTTCCTTGGGGAGGTTGTTGTGGGCATCCCAGCCGCGGTGGAAGATCTGGATGTTTCGCACGCCGCGTTCGGCGAGGCGTCTGGCGTTGAGGCAGCAGGCCGCGAAGGTGCCTGGCTGACGGGCCTCTTCGCCGTAGAGGGCGAAGGTGGCCTCAGTTTCCGCGGAGAGGTCCATGAGTTCGGGCACGGAGGTCTGCATGCGATAGGCCATCTCGTGTTGTTTGATGCGGGCGAGGATTTCGGGGTCGCCGAAGCGGTCGTGCTGCGCATCGGCGAGGGCGGCGAGGGTGTCGAGTTGGGCCCGTCGGTCGGTGCGGGTGACGCCCTTGGGGTTGTTGAGATAGAGGACCGCATCGCCCTGGCTGCGCAGGAGGACGCCCTGATGTTCGGAGGGGAGGAAGCCGGGTCCCCAAAGGCGGCTGAAGAGGCTTTGTTCGCCGAAGTTGGTGCGGGCGTGCATGACGACGTAACCGGGCAGGTCGTCATTCATGCGGCCGAGGCCATAGCTCAGCCAGGAACCGAGGCTGGGGCGACCGGGGATCTGGCTGCCGGTTTGGATGTAGGTGATGGCGGGGTCGTGGTTGATGGCTTCGGTGAAGGTGGTGTGCACGACGCAGAGTTCCTTGGCGACCTTGGCGGTGTGCGGGAGCAGTTCGCTGACCCAGACGCCCTGGTCGTTGTTGTCGTATTTTTTGAACTCATACTTCGAGGGGCAGAGGGGGAGCGTTTTCTGGCGGGAGGTCATCCCGGTGATCCGCTGGCCGTCGCGCACTTCCTCCGGGAGATCCTTGCCGAACAGCTCCTTCAGCTTCGGCTTGTAATCCCACATGTCGTGCTGGCTGGGACCGCCGCTCATGAAGAGGTAGATGACGCGCTTGGCCTTGGCGGGATGATGGAGGCCCTCGGTGGAGGTGGCGGTCTGCGCGAGGAGATCGGAGCCGAGCAGCTGGGCCATGGTCGCGGTGCCCAGTCCGAGGGCGGTGCGGCCGAAGAGTTGGCGGCGGGTGAGGTTCAGTTGGTGATCGTGAAAGGGGTTCATGGCGAGGGAGGGGTGGGAATCAATAGAGGGAGAGGGCGACGTCGGAGGCGAGGACGATGACCGCGACCTGGGTCCAGGCGGCCACCTCGGTTGGGGAGAGGGCGGGGTCGGCGGGAGCATCGCCGGTGGTGAGCAGGGCCTGCGCGTCCTCCTTGGCGGTGGCGTAGCGCTCCCGCATGCTCTGCAGCAGTTTCAAGCAAGCGGTTCGTTCGCGCGCTTCGGCGGGGCGGGCGGCGAGGAGGGTGTAGAGGTTGTCGAGGCGTTGCCCGTCGTCGGAGGAGGAGCGGATGATCCGCTCGGCAAGTTTGCGGGCCGTCTCGATGCGCTGGGTTTCGTTGAGAAGGCCGAGGGACTGCAGGGCGGTGCTGGTGCGGGAGCGTTTCACGCAGCTTGATTCGCGATTGGGGGCGTCGAAGAGCGTCATCATGGGGTGTGGGCTGGTGCGTTTCCAGTAGACGTAGATGCTGCGGCGGTAGAGGAGGTCGCCCTTGTCCTGCACGTAGTTTTTCGTGTTGCTGGCGGGGTGCATCAGGGCGCTCCAGAGTCCCTTGGGTTGGTAGGGTTTCACTCCCTCTCCGCCCATGGTGGGATCGAGGAGGCCGCTGGACCAGAGGGCGATGTCGCGGATGACCTCCGCATCGAGGCGGAAGCCCGGGCCGCGGGCGTAGAGACGGTTTTCAGGGTCCTCGAGGTCGGGGCGACGGGCCGCATTCTGTTTGAAGGTGCGGCTGGTGACCATGAGGCGGAGCATGTGTTTGAGGTCCCAGTCCTTCTCGTGCAGTTCGACGGCGAGCCAGTCGAGCAGTTCGGGGTGGGTGGGCTGTTCGCCTTGGAGTCCAAAATCCTCCGGGGTGCGGACGAGGCCGAATCCGTAGACCCGCTGCCAGACGCGGTTGATGAGAACGCGGGCGACGAGTGGATGGTCCGGCGAGGTGAGCCACTGGGCGAGGCCGAGGCGGTTGAGCGGGGCGTTCGGGGGGAGGGGTCCCATCACGGCGGGGACGTTCGGTTGCAGTTCCTCACCGATGGGGCTGTGGTATTCGCCACGCATCAGCACCCTGGTCGAACGGGGCTTGGGGAGTTCCTGCGCGATGAGGGTGGAGGTGGTAAATTTTTGTTCGGTTTCCGCGTAGCGCTTGAGGAGATCGACGGCCTGCGGGTGAAGGTCCAACTTCGCGAAGGGGCCGGCGGGGTCGGCGAGCCAGGCGAGATTTTCGGCGGGGCTGGAGGCGAGCCAGCGTTGTTTGGTGGGCGAGTCCCCGGAGTCCTTGGAGCGCGCCAGGGTGTCGGCCAGGACAATGCGGCGTTCTTCGTTGAGAGCCTGCCACTGCGTCCATTCCGCGGGGTTGGCGGGGGCCTTGACGGTGGGGCCGAAGTCATACTTGTTGCCATCCATGGGTGGCTCCGCGGTGCTGTTGAAGAAGGCGAGGAGGCGGTAGTATTCCTGATGGAGGATGGGATCGTATTTGTGGGTGTGGCATCGGGCGCAGGTGAGGCTCATGCCGAGGAGGACCGTGCCCAGTGTCTCGGTGCGGTCGAAATTGTTCTTGGCCTGGAACTCGTCGGGAATGGCTCCACCTTCCGCGGTGGTGGGGTTCATCCGCACAAAGCCGGTGGCGATTTTCTGGGTGAGGGTGGGGAAGGGGAGGAGGTCGCCGGCGAGCTGCCAGGTGATGAAGTCGTCGAGGGGGAGATTGTCGTTGAAGGCGCGGACGACCCAGTCGCGGTAGGGGAAGATGGCGCGGCGGTTGTCGAGGTGCAGGCCATGGGTGTCGCCATAGCGGATGGCATCGAGCCAGTAGCGGGCCTGGTGTTCCCCGTAGTGTGGCGAGGCGAGGAGTGTTTCGACGAATCGCTCATAGGCGCCGGGGGCGTTGTCGGCGAGGAAGCTGCCGAGTTGATCGGGTTCGGGAGGAAGGCCGGTGAGGACGAGGGCGGCGCGTCTGGCGAGGGTGGGGCGGTCGGCCTCGGGTGCGAAGGTGAGGGCGGGGTCCGTTGTCTTGAAGCGTTTTGAAATGTAGAAGTCGATGACTGCTTCCGCCGGGGCCTCCTTCTTCACCGGGGGGACGAAGGACCAATGGGAGGCGTAGTCGCCGCCCTGCTTCACCCATCGACTGAGGACGTCCCGTTCCGCATCGGTGAGCTGGCGTTCCGCATCCTCGGGAGGCATGGGGTCCTTCTTGTCGTGGATGCGGAAGAGGATCTCGCTGTCTTCCGGATTCTTTGGATCGATGGCGTGGATGCCCTCGCGGTCCTGGATGGCGGCGGCGTAGCTGTCGAGGCGGAGGGCCTTTTTCTTTTTGGTGTCCGGACCATGACAAGCGAAGCACTTGTTGGAGAGGATGGGGAGGACCTCACGGGCAAAGTCAACCGGCTCTGCGGCGCGAGCCGAGGTGATCATAAAGACTGCGGAGAGGGCGAGCGCGTTGGAAAGGGATCTCATGATATTGGAGCCCGGTGGGCAAAGGGGTCCGATTTTGATCGAGCGGGGGGCGAGGAACTACCCGTTCCCGGGGCGGATCCTTGCATATCGTCCCCCAATTGGGCAAAGCCCGATTGCGGAGAGGGGCGGGATCGGTGCTGGTGGATTCGGCCTATTTCCTCACGAGGGATTCCGTGCGCGGGTGGATCGGGGCATGGATGAGGGAGGTGGGGCAGTAGAGGAAGAGGGGCCGGGCCGAATGGCACTGTTATGGTCCCAAGAACCCAGGCCTCCAACCCGACCGGACCTGCGGTGCGCCCGGGTTTCCGACCTGGGCTTTGTTGTTTCGCCCCTTCAGGCCGGGGTGAGGTGCGGCTTAAGAACAACATTCCGAGACCCCGCTTAAAACGTGCGAAGGTGAGGTTCGGTGGACATGGTTGCTGGAGGGTGTGGCGACGAAGGGTGGCCTGGCCTCGAACAAACGGGCGGGACGCCCATGCTCTCCTCACGGCCGGGCCGCATGGAGGAAACGAAGGAAGGATTGACAGTTGGGATCTACGAAATATCGTGGGGCCGATCGCGGAAACACGAAATATCGTCAATTGGATCAATTATGGAGCTATTTGCAGATCTGAAGAACCGGTTGTCCTTTCGGGCCGGTGGGGGGAAAGCTGGTGATCGGGGGGAGGGGATTTGGGAGCGTTTGGTGGGGAGCGGGTCGTTCCTGGTGGCGACCATTGACCGCTCCGGGAAGATTCAATCGGCGAACGGGGTGCTCTGTCGGGCGCGGGAGACCGAGGAGGAGGGGGTGGTGGGAACGAGTTTGCTCTACTTGGTGAATGCGGAGGATCGGACCGCGTTTTCGGATCTGGTGCGGGAGGTGTTTGCGGGAGCATCGGGCGGGTCGGGGCAGGCCCGGCTTTTGGCTGCGGGGGGGCAAACACCGCAGGTGCACTGGGTCCTGCTGCCGGAGCCGAGCGGGGAGGGGGCGGTCGAGCGGGTGGTGTGTCTGGGGGTGGATCTGAGCGGGTACTTCGAGGGAGGGGTCAATGGAGAGAGGACGGCGGAATTGGGTGCCTTGAAGGAGGCGCTGGCGGGTTTGGAGCGGGAGAATGCCGCCCTGCGGAATGAGTTGGAGGAGAAGGTGGCTGAGGGAGCCGTGGCTGATCGGGTGGTGGGGGAGGGCAGGACGGAGTTGTCGGGTGGGTTGATCCCTGGACTCGAGGAGGGGGAGCGGAGCCCGACCCTTGGCGAGGTGGAGCGGCGCTACATTCTTCACGTGCTGGAAGAGACGAAGGGGAGGATCAGTGGCGCGAAGGGGGCGGCGGCGATTCTGGGGCTGCATCCGAACACGCTGCGGTCGCGGATGGCGAAGCTTGGAGTGGGGCGGGGCTGATGCCGCAGCGGGCGCAGGGATGGAGGAGCGTTTTTAATCAGCCGGAAGCTGGGCGGGCGTTGCATTTTCCGTGTACCTCCTTAAAGTCGCCCACGGAAGAGATTTAGGAGATGAAATTTAGGAGATGAATACACGATCCAGAACACTGTCCAGGGGGAGCGTGCTGTTCCCGATCATGATGGCGCTCGCCGCGCAAGCGGTCTGCGCGTCTGCAGAGGCTGAGCGACGAACCGTAGTCTGGGACACCAAGGCGCTTTTCGAGGTGCCGAAAGTTCACGCCACCACGGAGCGTCCCGCCAAGGGCCTGCGCTCGTTCTTCTATGAAGGGGCGGACAACAAAGGCAAGCCGACTTGGGTCTTTGCCTACTACGCCGCCCCGGAAGGGACTGCTCCGGCCGGAGGTTGGCCTGCAGTGGTGTGCGCTCACGGCGGCGGCGGCACGGCCTACCCGGAGTGGGTGAGACATTGGAACCAGAGGGGCTACGCGGCGATCGCCATGGATCTCGAGGGCCACCTTCCCGGCGGAGATGCGCATCAGGTCGAGGGCAACTTCCCGGTCGGGGAAGGACACGAGAACGCCGGTCCCTCGCGCATCGACTGGTTCGGCGACCGGGATTTGCCCGACCAGGAGCAATGGTTCTACCACGCGGTGGCGGACGTGGTGCGTGCCAACTCGCTGCTGCGCGCTGTGAAGGAGATCAACAGGCAGAAGATTGGCCTGACCGGCATCTCCTGGGGCGGCACGATCGCCAGCACCGTCGCGGGCATCGATCCGCGCTTCGCGTTCGTCATCCCCGTCTATGGCGGCGGCTACATCCACGAGAGTGACAACCCGGGACTCGCCCAGTGGTTTCCGCCGAAGAACATGACCGAAGCCCAGTTTCACGACTATCGCACGAAGTGGGATCCGTCGGCGCATCTGCCGCATGCGAAAATGCCGATGCTGTGGGTGAGCTCGGTGGCAGACCCCGTATTTCAGATCGACATTTTTGCGAAGTCGGCCCGGGCCGCGGCGGGGCCGAGCGCCTTGTGCCTGCGTCCCTGGATGATCCATGGCCACGGCAACGGGTGGCAGGACGCGGTTGAGATCGGGCAGTTCGCGGACCAGATCGTGAAGGATGGCCCGGCGTTGCCGAGATTGGCACGCCCGCAGATGGATGACGACACCGGATTGGTGACGACGAGGTTTCTCGGCAAAGAGGACATCACCGAGGCCTGGATCTACCTCACCACCTCGAAGGGAATTTGGAAGAGCCGCGAATGGCAATTTATTCAGTGCACCATCGGCGAGAAGGAGCTCGTCGCCCAAAAACGACTTCCTGAGGGAACGACGGCCTTCCTGGTATACGTATTCAAGGACGTCGGCGGCTTTCGCAGCAATCACGCCGCCTCGGAGCTCGTGTTGATGGACGGGGGGACCCCGATTCCGCCCGAGGAGAGGGAAGCTCCGGCCGAAGCCGATGCGGCACCGGACAAGCCGATGGTGTTCCCCAACCCGGCGACGAATCCGACCATCCCCGCAGTCGGGGGGGTCAGGTGGTTCTGGTCCACCCATGCGCGGAATTACGAGCGCAGAAAGGCTGGAAACATCGATCTGTGTTTCCTCGGTGATTCCATCACGCAGGGTTGGCCGGGCGACATGTTCACGGGGTACTATGGCAAGCTCAATGCGGTAAACTTCGGCTGCGGGGGCGACAAGATCCAGCATCTGCTCATGCGGCTGGAGGGCGATGACGGCGAGTTGCGGGGGGCCACGCCGAAGGTGGTCGTGCTGATGATCGGGATCAACAACACGGGAGACAATACGGCCGAGGAAATCGCCTACGGCATCAAGAACATGGTGAAACGGATCAAAAAAGAATGTCCCGAGACGAAGGTGCTGCTGCTGGGCCTCCTTCCCACCAGGGGCAACCAAAACGACAAGGTCAAAGCCGTCAATGCGCTCACCGCGAAATTCGATGACCGCGAGAGCGTCCGATTTCTAGACATGGGTGCGAAGTTTGTCGGCAATGATGGCAAGGCCATCGACGCGCTCTACCGCGACGAGGTGCACCTGAGCCGGAAAGGCTACGAAGTGTGGCACGCCACAATGAATCCGCTGCTCACGGAGATGATGGGAAGGTAAGTCGCCGCCTCCCGATCGCGGCTTGCGGGGCGGGGCGGGATGGAGAGAATGAGGCATGAGCGAAGTGTCTCTCTGGAGGTTGGCGATGTTGCTGATCCCGCTGGTGTTGGTGGGGTGGGTGTCGTTCCGGTGGGTGGGGAAGAGCGGGGAGTTGCTGGTGGCGACGGGGAGGATGGTGGTGCAGCTGCTGTTGGTGGGCTATGTGTTGATGTGGCTGTTCAAGGTGGATGGGCCGTGGGTGACGCTGGGGGTGGTGGGGTTTATGATCCTGGTGTCGTCGTGGATCGCGGTGCGCACGGTGAAGACGATGAGGGGGAAGGCCTTCGTGAATGCCCTGCTGGCGATCCTGATCGGCGGGGGTGCGGTCTTCGCGCTGGTGTTGTTCGGGGTGCTGGGACTGGATCCGTGGTATGCGCCGCGCTATGCGATTCCGTTGGCGGGGATGATCTTTGCGAATGCGATGACGGCGGTGACGCTGAGTGCGGAGCGTTTTGAGGCGGAGCGGGCGAGTGGAAAGGAGGTGGTCGCGGCGCGTAATGCGGCATGGACGGCGGCCTTGATTCCGCAGGTGAATTCGTTTTTGGCGGTGGGGTTGGTGTCGATTCCGGGGATGATGACGGGGCAGATTCTGGCGGGGGCGGAACCGCATCATGCGGCGCATTATCAGATCATGGTGATGGGGATGATCTTTGGGTCGGCGGGGCTGGCGGT
>JAQCFL010000153.1 GCA_027619375.1 Verrucomicrobiota bacterium
CCACCCCGGACTCCAAAACGCCCCTCCGCCTCACCCTCGGCAAGGACCCCGTCCACGGCGGCCCGCGCTGGATCATCACCCGCGCCGACACCCCCGAACAAGCCAACGAAGCCACCGTCAACCGCCTCTTCACCGCCCTCGCCTACCACAAGGTCCTCGACTTCTCCTCCGACGCCCCCCCCGACCTCACCCCCTTCGGCCTCAACCCTCCCGCCAAAACCCTCCTCCTCGAATACGCGGAGGACCAGAAATTCGAAATCGACTTCGGCATGGCCCCCGACGGCAAATACTACGCCCACCGCAGGGACGAATCCAGCGTCATGGAGATCGACCCCGGCACCTTCGACTACATCGAAACCGAACCCTCCGCCTGGCGCGACTCCCTCCTCTGGACCATGTCCGTCACCAACCTCGAAAGCTTCACCATCGAACGCCCCAACAAACCCCCGCTCGGGCTGAAGTACAATTTCCTCACCGAGGAATGGGCCGCCGAGCGGGAGGGCAGGGACATCACCGTCCTCCTCAACAAACAACGCGCCAACATCCTCCTCGGGAAACTCGAGAGCCTCCGCGTCCTCCGCTGGCTCGGCCCCAACAACGAGGAAGCAGCCAACCGCCTGTTCGACCCCTCCCTCGCCTTCGAGGTCGTTTACGAAGTCCAGGACGACTTCGGCGAAAAAATCGGCTCCCACCGCCGACTCCTCAACCTCGTCCCCGCCTCCTACGCCGCCGGCAACCAACTCTTCTACGGCCGCCTCTCCGGCGATCCCGACTTCTTCCTCCTCGACAAAACCACCTACGACCACCTCAACGTCCCCCTCCTCGAGGAGTAAAACGCCCCACCGCGCCCTCCCAAACGCGCCCGTCGAAAACCCTTCCCCGTCTTTCGCCCTCCACCTAAATTCCCCCCGTGGACGACCTCTTCTCCCAACCTCCCGCCAACCCCGCCACCCGCATCGCCACCCTCCGCGAGGAACTCGAGCGTCACAACCGCCTCTACTACAACGAGGCCCAACCCGAAATCTCCGACGCCGAATACGACCGCCTCTTCCGCGAACTCGAGGACCTCGAACAGGCCCACCCCGACCTCGCCGACCCCAACTCCCCCACCCAACGCGTCGGCGGCACCCCCCTCGAAGGCTTCCAACAGCGCCAACACCTCATCCCCATGCTCTCCATCGACGACGTCTTCGAGGAGGCAGAGGTCGGCGACTTCTTCAAACGCCTCCAAAAGAACCTCGGCGCCGACCAGATCCCCGTCACCATCGAACCAAAAATCGACGGCGTCGCCGTCACCCTCATCTACCGTCACGGCAATCTCGACTACGCCGCCACCCGCGGCGACGGCACCCGCGGCGACGACATCACCAACAACATCCGCACCATCCGCTCCCTCCCCCTCACCCTCGGCGAGGACGCCCCCACCCTGCTCGAAATTCGCGGCGAGGTCTATATGCCCAATGCCGAGTTCGCCAAACTCAACGAACAACGCGACGAGGAAGGCCTGCCCACCTTCGCCAATCCCCGCAACGCCACCGCCGGCACCCTCAAACAGTTGAACCCCAAGGCGGTCGCCGCACGCCCCCTCGCCGTCCTCGCCCACGGCCTCGGGGCCCACGAAGGAATCTCCTTCTCCAACGAGGACGACTTCCACGCCCTCCTCGACCGCTGCGGCATCCCCCGCAACCAACCCATCTGGCACAAGGACAGCCTCGACGGCGTCCTCGAAACCATCCGCGAACTCGACACCCTCCGCCACGGCCTTCCCTACCAAACCGACGGTGCGGTCATCAAGGTCTCCTCCTTCGACGATCGCCAGGCCCTCGGGGCCACCTCCCGCGCCCCCCGCTGGGCCGCCGCCTTCAAATATCCCCCCGAACAAAAGCCCACCCTCCTCCGCGACATCTCCGTGCAGGTCGGCCGCACCGGCATCCTCACCCCCGTCGCCGAACTCGAACCCGTCCCCCTCTCCGGCACCACCGTCGCCCGCGCCACCCTCCACAACGAATCCTTCATCCAGGAACGCGACATCCGCCTCGGCGACACCGTCCTCGTCCACAAGGCCGGGGAAATCATTCCGGAGATCCTCTCCGTGGTCACCGCGCAACGCCCCGCCCACAGCCAACCCTTCTCCCTGCACCAGCACCTCGGCGGCAAATGCCCCGCCTGCGCCGCCCCCATCGAACGCCGCGAAAATGCCGTGAAAAAGGACGGCGAGGACTACCTCGTCCTCACCTGGTGGTGCGGCAACTTCGAATGCCCCGCCCAGGCCGTCACCCGCATGAAACACTTCGCCCAGCGCAAGGCCCTCGACCTCGAGGGCCTCGGAGAATCGGTCGCCATCAAACTCGTCGAATCAGATCTCGCCCGCTCCCCCCTCGATCTCTTCTCCCTCAGCGAGGAACAACTCGCCAACCTCCTCCTCGACCCCGCCAAACTGCAATCCGGCGAGGAATCCAAACCCCGCCGCTTCGGCGAAAAAAAGGCCTCCCTCCTCCTCGCTTCCCTCGAAAAAGCCCGCACCGAACAACCTCTCGCCAAGTGGATCTTCGCCATGGGCATCCCCCACGTCGGCGAGGCATCCTCCAAGGAACTCGCCCGCCTCCACGAACGACTCACCGACCTCGCCGACAGCGACATCCTGAAAACCATCCGCAACATCACCGACTTCGAAGCCGAACAGCGCAACATCTCCCCCCGCAACAAGGAAATTCCACCGAAGGACGAAGCCGAAAAGGAGGAACGCCAGGCACGCTACAACGAACTCAAGGAGCAAATCACCGCGCTCCAGGATTCCCTCGCCGCAAAACAAATCTCCCCCGATGTCGGCCCCGTCGCATCCGCCAGCGTCCTCGATTTCTTCGAATCCGAGGCCGGTCAACACGTCCTTGAACGCCTGCACACCCTCGGCATCAATCCCCGCTCCGACAACTACGCCCCAGACCCCACCGCCGCCTCCGCCGATCTTCCCCTCCTCGGCAAAACCTTCGTCATCACCGGCACCCTCTCCGCAGGACGCGACGAGTTCAAAAACCTCATCGAGAAACGCGGCGGCAAGGTCACCGGCTCGGTCTCCAAAAGCACCGACTTCCTCCTCGCCGGCGAAGGCGGGGGCTCCAAGCGCGACAAGGCCGCCAAACTAGGCGTCACCATCATCGATGAAGCCGCCTGGCACGACCTCCTCGGCTCCGCCTCCTGACTCCCAACCGGAGCAGCGGCATTCCTGCCGCTGTCATTCAAGCCCGTCCCCGACGATCGAACTTCCCTTCCCCACCTCCGCCATTGCAAGCCAAGTCAGAGCGGCTAGGTTTTTCCCACACATGAGGTTCGCTTCCCTGATTTTTCCACTGCTGACCCTGGCCGCTACGGCCAAGGAGCAAGTCTTTGAGGCCTTCGAGGGCGACGGCTTCGACACCTGGACCGAAACCGGAAAAGCCTTCGGCACCGGACCCAGCGCCGGAGGTCCCGGTCGCCTCGCCGGTTCCGCCCAAGGCTGGGCCGGGGCTTCCTTCGCCTGCTCCTTCCATGGCGGCGATGGCGCGAAGGGCATGCTCACCTCCCCCCAGTTCACCATCGAACTCCCCTGGATCCACTTCATGGTCGGCGGCGGCAAACACCCCGGACAGACCTCCGTCCAACTCATCGTCGAGGGCGAGGTGAAACAGGAAGCCGTCGGCGAAAATGACCACCTCTTCCGCCCCGTCGCCTGGGACCTCCACGCCCTCCAGGGACAAAAGGCCAACCTCCGCATCCTTGATTCCCGCGACGGCAGTTGGGGCTTCGTCATGGCCGATCACTTCGTCTTCGCCGACAACCCCGTCATCAGCTTCCCGGCTCCCATCGCCCCACAAAAACTCCCCGCGCCCGAACTGATCGCCACCGACGCCATTCCGGGCATGACCATCCCCCCCGGCACCTATGCCAAGGTCTTCGCCACCCACGCCGACCACCACCTCGCCTCCCCCACCTCCCTCTGCTTCGACGAACAGGGCAACGTCCTCGTCACCGAAACCCATCGCCTCAAAGCCGGCGTCGCCGACAATCGCAACCACCGCTACTGGCTCCTCGACGACATCGCCTCCCAAAGCACCGCCGACCGCCTCGCCATGTTCGGACGCTACAAGGACAGGGTCCCGCCCGACTTCTTCACCGCCAAATCAGAACTCGTCCGCTTCCTCGCCGACACCGACGGCGACGGCGTCGCCGACTCCTCCAAGGTGTACTCCGACGGCTACAACGATCCCCTCGATGGCATTTCCGCCGGCATCTTCGCCTTCGAAGGCACCACCTACCACGCCTGCGTCCCCCACATCTGGCTCCTCCGCGACCAGGACGGTGACGGCGTGGCCGAGGAAAAAACCTCCCTCTTCAATGGCTTCGGCACCCGTGTCTCCCTCTCCGGCCACGACCTCAACGGCTTCGCCCTCGGCCCCGACGGGCGCATCTACGGCACCATCGGCGACCGCTCCATGCGCATCACCAACAAGGAAGGGGAGAAAATCTTCCTCCCCAACCAGGGCGCCGTCTTCCGCTTCGATCCCGATGGCTCCAATTTCGAACTGGTCCACACCGGCCTCCGCAACCCCAAGGAAATTGCCTTCGACCAATGGGGCAACGCCGTGTCGGTCGACAACAATTCCGATCAGGGCGACGGCGCCCGCCTCGTCTATATCATGGAAGGCGCCGACTCCGGTTGGCGCACCGACCATCAGAACCTCTTCACCTTCCACCACGAAATCGGCTGCGAAAAACGGCCCATCAGCCAATGGATGGAGGAAAAACAATGGGAACCCCGCAACGACCAACAACCCGCCTTCCTCCTCCCCCCCGTCGCCAATTTCTCCAACGGCCCCTCCGGCCTCACCTACCACCCCGGCACCGGCCTCAATAACGATTGCACCGACTCCTTCCTCGTCTGTGACTACAAGGGCGGTGCCGCCGCCTCCGGTATCTGGGCCTTTGGCATCGAACCCGACGGCGCGGGAATGAGCGTCGTCAATCCCCGCAAATGGAACTGGGGCGCCGCCGTCACCGACGTGGAGTTCGGCTACGACGGCAAGGTCTATGTCACCGACTTCATCGGCGGTTGGACCTCTCACAACGACGGACGCCTCTACACGATTTCCTCCAAGGAAAACGATCAGGACTCCGCCAACCCCGAGGTCGCCACCCTCATCCGCGAGGGATTCCATCAACGCGAACCCGCCGAACTCCTCCTCCTCCTCGGCCACCCCGATCAACGTGTCCGCCTCCGCGCCACCCTGGCCCTCTCCGGCAAACCGGAGGCCCTCCACCTCTTCCGCCTCGCCACCTCCCAACGCGATCGACGACTCAAACGCCTCCACGGGGTCTGGGGACTCTGGATCATGACCCGCAGGGAACAATCGGCAGAGGCCACCGAGACACTTGTCTCCCTCCTCGGCGACGACGATTCCGAAGTGCGGGCCCAGGCCGCCCGCGCTCTCGGCGAAGCCCCCCTCATCGATCACGGCCCCCTCGCCATCGCCCTGCGCGATCCCTCCGCCCGGGTTCGGGCCTTCGCGGCCATCTCCCTCGGCCGCCTCAAGGCCAACGACCGCTTCAACGACGTCGTCGCCCTCCTCGCCGAAAACAAGAATCAGGATGCCTACCTCCGCCACGCCGGAGTCATGGCCCTCGTCGGTTGCAGCACTCCCGGACAACTGCTCTCCCTTCGCGAAAGCCTCAGCCCCTCCGTCCGCATGGGGGCCGTCCTCGCCCTCCGCCGCCTCGCCCATCCCGAGATCGTCGCCTACCTCTTCGATGACGACAGCCGCATCCGCGACGAAGTCATCCGTGCCGTCCACGACACTCCCATCGAAGCCGCCCGCCCCGCCATCGCCGCCCTCCTCCACGACTACACTCCTGGTAATGACGGCCGCCCGCTCAGCCGCATGATGCTGCACCGGATCGTCCACAGCGCCTTCCGACACGGCACCCCGGAGAGCGCCGCCGACCTCCTCCAGTTCGCCGCGAACCCCTCCGCCAGCGAGGAGGAACGCACCGAAGCCCTCCGCCTCCTCTCCCTCTGGCAATCCCCTCCCCCCGTCGATCAATCTCTCGGCCGGCACATGCCCCTCCCTCCGCGCGACATGAGCGAGGTCAGCGAAGCCTTCCAGGCCAACCTCCCGCCCCTCCTGCAAATGGACGGCCCCATCCTCACCGCCGCCATCGGCCTCGCCGGACAATACGGCCTCGCCGCCGACAAACTCGACGACTCCCAACTCACCTCCATGGTCACCGACCAGACCCAATCCGCGCCCATCCGCATCCGCGCCCTCGACCTCCTCGCCGACCGCGGCCATGCCGACTTCAACCCCCTCCTCTCCAAACTCCTCGACACCCAGGACGACGCCGTCGCCAACCGCGCCCTCGAACTGATCGCCAAGAACCAACCCGATCAGGCCCTCCAATCGATCCGCTCCGTCATCGGCTCCGGAAGCGATGTCCGCAAACAACGCGCCTGGTCGCTCCTCGCCGAGGCGCAGGACCCCGAGTCCGCCACCGAACTGATCCGCGGCCTCGCCAGCCTCCAAGGCAGCACCCAATACCCGGCCTACGCCCTCGAACTGGTCGAAGCAGCCGACGCCCGCCCCGAAGCGAAGGTGAAAACCGCCCTCGCCTCCTTCCGCGCCTCCCTTCCCGCCGACGATCCCCTCGGCGAATTCTGCCTCGCCCTCCGCGGTGGAGATCCCGAACGCGGTGCCGAGCTGTTCCAAAGCCACCCCACCGCCCAGTGCATCCGCTGCCATCGCCTTTCCACCAATCCCTCCGAAGCCACCGAGGCCGGCCCCAACCTCGCCGATGTCGGCAAACGCCGCGACGCCGAGTTCCTCCTCAGATCCCTCCTCGACCCCAATGCCGATATCGCCCCGGGCTTCGGCCTCATCTCCGTCACCTTCCAGAACGAGACGGGAGTCGGCGGAGTCCTCATGGCCGAAACCGACACCACCCTCGACATCCTCTCCGGCACCGATCTCCTCCGCGTCCAAAAGGCCGACCTCAAAGCGCAAACCACCCCCACCTCCGCCATGCTTCCCACCGGTGATTTGCTCACCAAACGAGAAATGCGCGACCTCGTCTCCTGGCTCACCACGCTACAAGCCGACCTCCCGCCCCCCACCGCGCCGACCAAGGAACCCATCCTCCTCGACCCCGCCTCCCTCCTCCCCGAGGAACCCATGGACGAGACCCCCGCCGCCGAACTCCCCTACGACCTCGACCCAGCCGTCATGAAAGCCGGCAAGGCCGCCTTCGCTCTTTGCCAGGCCTGTCACGGCCCCGATGGAAAAGGCGTCCCCAACCTCGGCCCACCCCTCGCCGGATCCGATTGGGTCCACGGCCCGCCCGAAAACCTCATCCGCATCCAGCTCCGCGGCCTCACCGGCCCCATCAGGATCAACGGCATCGAATACACCTTCCCCGCCCCCATGCCCCCCCAAGCCTTCCAAGCCGACGAACAAATCGCCGCCGTCCTCACCTACATCCGCAACTCCTTCGGCAATGCCGCCCCGCCCGTCACCACGGAAATGGTCACCGCCCTCCGCAACGAAACCGGCAAGCCTCTCCTCACCGTGGCCGACCTCATCCCCCTCGCCACCACTCCCACCAACTCCCTCACCCGCTCCACCTTCCTCGACCCCGACTCAGAAGACTCCGGTGGCTGGCCCTGGTGGGCCACCATTCTCATCCTCCTCTGGCTCGCCGCCTGCGCCTACCCTCTCCTCAAACGCCTCAAAGAAAATACTGAGGAAATTGACGAGGAGTAAAACTCCCCCCCCACGTAGCGGCGCCCCTGCGGGGCGTCGGCGGTTCCACCACTGCCCCTCTTCCTCCTCCAGCTCCAAATTCAATCCCCTCCTCACCCGTGGCTGTCGGCGTCCCGCCGCAGGCCGTCACCGTGGCGTCCCGCCGCGATCCCCCTCCCCGCGTAGCGGCGCCCTTGCAGGGCGTCGGCGGTTCCACCACCGCCCCACACTGCCTCTCCCGCTCACCAGAATGCCTCCGCTCCCCAACACTCACCTCCCCAACATTCCGATTTCCCCTCTCCCACTCCGCATTCCTCTCTCTCCCCATTCAATATTCAACATTCGGCGTTCGATGTTCGGCGTTCCTCCCCATCCCCCATTCGCGAAAACCCGCGTCTATTCGCAGTTCTCATCCTCCGCCTCTCCCGTCTCCCCGGCCTCCCCCGTCTCCCCGGCCTCCCCCG
>JAQCFL010000154.1 GCA_027619375.1 Verrucomicrobiota bacterium
GGGGGGGGGGGGGGGGGGGGGTGGAGAGCGGGGGCAAGTTTGTGCAGCGGGATGTGGTGTCGAGGAGGCGTCTGCAGTCCCGGGAGCAGGTGGTGGCCCCGGCGGAGCCGTTGGCTGTGGCGGAGGCGACCCTCGCCGCGGCGCCCGAGGATCCCCGGCATTTGAAGGAGGAGATGTTGGAGGATGGGACGCTAAAGGTGTTGAAGCGGCGCAAGCGCAAGAAGCGGGATACCAAGCGGCAGCTGATTTTCATGGGTCTCTGGCTTTTTGTGGTCGGCGCGATTTCCCTTTCGGTCCGTGAGTACGTCAAGCTGGATCGAGCCCCGGTGTTGGAGGATGAGAAGGAACGGCAGAAGCGGTTGGAACTGGAGAAAGCGTCCGCGGTGCAGGGGTTTATCGAATTGCATATCGAGGAGTGTCGTCAGGTCATGGAAGGGTATTTCGCTGCGGCCGACACGGCGGAGCGGGCGCAGTATGTGCGGGAGCAGACGAGGGTGGCCTCGCGCATGGCGGTGTTTTACCAGACCAATCTGCCGCGGCGGCCGGAGTCGGTGCTGACCTTGGAGCACAGAGGACTGAAGCTCATGGGAGAGGTGCCGGGGATAGAGACCTTGTGGCGTGACCAGGAGGGCAAGTATTACGAGCTGGTCTTCGTGCGTGAGAAGGGGAGGTGGGCGATCGATTGGGAGGAGTTTGTGCGGTATTCGAGCATGCCGTGGCATCAGTTCCTTGGCGGGACGGCGGGACGGGAGGGGGAGTTTCGGCTTTATCTGCGGAAGCGTCAGGTGGTCCTGGAGAGTGATGGATTGGTGGGTGTGCAGTTTTATCCGCCGGAGGACGATGCGGCGGTGAGGCAGCGGGGGGAATCGCCGCGGGTTCTGGTCCGGCTCAACTCGGAGATAGGGGAGGGTTTGATGCGCTTGTGGGAGAGGGAGATCGAGGAGCCCGGGGTGGGTGATTCGATGTTGTGGGAGCGGGATCCGGATGAGTTGCAGCGGGTGCGGGTGGTGTTGGGGTGGGTGGTTGGGGAGGACGGGGAAGACTATATGGTGATGAAGGAATTGGTGGCGGGAGACTGGTGGGGAGATGGCTTGGAGGAGGATATTGTGGTGGGGGCGGATGGAGAGGAACCTGCTGTATCGGAAGGTGGCGAGGATCCTCCCGAGGCGGAAGGGGCGGCGGAAGAGTGATTTGCCCGTTGCGTGAGGCAGTCGATTGGGGTTGATTGGGGGTGTCACTGATGAGTAATCCCGACGACAACGAGATCCCGGCCGAAGAGGAGGAAGAGACGAGGGACCCTGGAGGCGAGGGCGAGACGACCGTTCCCGAGGGGATGCGGGTGGTGCGAAAGCGTCGGAAGCGGAAGAGCGAGTCCAGCAGGCAGACGCTTTATTTGAAGAAGCGCGAGATTTTGCGGGAGATGCACACCGAGGAGGACGGGTTGAGTTTGAAGGGGCAGGTGGAGCGGTTGAAGGAAGTGGCCAAGGAGAAGGAGGTGCCGATGGAGGAAAAGTGGGGGAGCGTCAACCATCGTCGCCGGGGGAGTCGCTGGGTGATACTGGCGGTGGCTGCGGTGGCGCTGCCGCTGGTGGTGTTGTTCGTGGTGTTGGCGGTGACGAAGAGACCTGCGGGGGTGACGACGGGGACGAGTGGCAGTCTGTTGAATCTGGACGAGCCGGTGGAAGCGATTTCCGCCTTTGACCGGACCAGTCCGCAGGCGTGGTTTCACGAGAATTCGGTGAAGGCGTATGATTTGGCGTTGAAGTTGTTGGAGCAGTGCAATACGGCCGAGCATCCCGCGCAGTTGGCGGAGATCGTGCGGGATTCGGAGCGGGTTCTGCCGAAAATTTCGGTTGAAGACGTCAAGGGGGCGTCGGATTATTTTCTGAGTGATCCCCGGGAGATTTCCTGGGAGTATGGTGATGCGGGTGGTGCCGGGTACATGGTGTTGATGGGGCGTCGGGCGGACTACACGAGTTTCCGGGCGTATTTTGTGAAGACGGACGAGGGATTGAAGCTGGACTGGGAGGCCACGTGGGGCTTGTCGGATATTCCGGTGAAGTCGCTGGTGGCGGAGGGGAAGGGGAAGACCTCCCTGATTCGCGGATGGGTGGGCAAGCAGCCGTACTACGACACGGAGAAGGGTCGGGCTTCGACGCAGTCGTGGTACATCATTCTGGAACCGGGGAGGGAGGAGTTTGTGTGGGCCTACGCGCCGGCGGGATCGAATCTTGATGAGCAATTGCGCGGCATTCTATCCTATGGGCGGATGGTGGAGAGTCGTCCGGACGAGGTGCGGGCGACGGTACGGTTGAGCAAGCCGTCGCTGGGATTCCGGGAGAACGAGTTTGAGATCCAGGAGTTGGTGACGACCGACTGGGTGGTGGCGCGCTGAAGGAAGATCAGCCCACCGCCTGGCGGAGGGCGGAGCGCATGGTGTTGAGGGGGTGGGAGCCGGGGAACCAGAGTTGGAAGGCGAGGACGCCCTGATGGAGGAGGAGGGAGAGGCCGTTGGCGGTGCGTGCTCCGTGGTTGGAGGCTTCCTGGAGGAGGCGGGTCTGCGGGGGGCTGTAGATGGTGTCGTAAACGAGGTGGTGGGGTTGGAGGCAGGCGCCGGGGAGGGGGGAGGGGTCGGTGCGTTTGAGGCCGACGGAGGTGGCATTGACGATGAGGTCGATGTGATCGCTCTCGGCGTGGAGTTCGGGCGAGTCGAGGGGGAGGATGCGGAGGCGATCACCGGGGCCTTCGAGGCGATCGGAGGCGAAGTGGGGGGCGAGGCGTTGGGCGAGGGGGGTGAGCTTGTCGAGGGAGCGGTTGACGAGGACGAGGTGTTCGCAGCCTTCGAGTGCGCATTGGGAGGCAATGGCTTGTCCGGCGCCGCCGCCGGCGCCGACGATCATGATGCGGAGGTCCTTCACATCGACGAGGAACTCCTCGTGGATGGCGCGGACGAAGCCGGGGCCGTCGGTGTTGAAGCCGAGGGTGTCGGGGCCGTCGAAGAGGATGGTGTTGACCGCGCCGAGGGTTCGGGCATTGGCGTCGATGTCGGTGCAGGCGTCGAGGGCCTCGAACTTGTGGGGGACGGTGACGTTGGCGCCGATGAACTCGAGTTCGCGGAGACGCTGGAGGGCCTCGTTGATCTTGCCGGGTTCCACCTCGAGGCGGATGTAGCGGAGGCCCGCGTTGTGGGCGTCGAGGGCGGGTTGGTGGAGTTGGGGGGAGAGGGAGTGGGTGACGGGATGGCCGAGGACGGCGAGGCGGGCGGGTTGCTCCGCGCCGGAGTCGAGGTGGGCGCGGGTGGAGAGATCCCCGAGGGTGTAGAAGTCCTTCATGCGTTTTGGAGGGTGGAGACGGTTTGCTCGATGCGTCGAATGGATTCGTCGCGGCCGAGGATGGTGAGGATGGCATCGAGGTCGGGGCCGCCGGTTTTGCCGCTGAGGGCGACGCGGAGGGGAAACATGAGCTGGCCTGGTTTGGCGCCTGCCGCGGTGGCGGTGGCGGCGATGGCGTCCTTGGGGGAGGACCAGTCGGGGAGGGCCCGGAAGCTGGTGGCGAGGGAGGCGAGGAGGGTGGGGGCGCTTTCGTTGCCGGCGAGTTTTTCGAGGGCGGCGGGATCGAATTCGACGCCTTCGCGGAGGTAGAAGCGGATGGCTTCGGGGACCTCGGCGAGGAGTTGGACCTTTTCCTGGACGCTGGCGGCGATGGCGGGGAATTGGTCGGTGGGGTCGAGGCCGGCGGAGCGGACGTAGGGGAGGGCGGCCTCGGCGAAGGCTTGGGGGGTGAGTTTGAGGAGGTGCTGTTGGTTCAGCCACATTGATTTGTCCCAATCGAAGCGGGAGGGGGAGCGATTGATGCCCTCGAGGCTGAAGCGGTCGATGAGTTCGGAGAGGGGGAAGAGTTCGCTGTCGTCTTTGGGGGACCAGCCGAGGAGGGCGATGAAGTTGACGACGGCGGCGGGGAGGAAGCCGCGCTCCGGGTATTCGTGGACGGCGGCACCCTTGTCGCGTTTGGACATCTTGGAGCCGTCCGCATTCATGATGAGGGGGATGTGGGCATAGGCGGGAGGAGTTTCGCCGAGGGCCTCGATGAGTTGGAGGTGCTTGGGCGTGTTCATGAGGTGGTCCTCGCCGCGGATGACGTGGGTCATCTTCATCTCGAGGTCATCGACGACGTTGACGAAGTGGAAGACGAAGGAGCCGTCGGAGCGGCGGACGACCATGTCGGGGGTGTTGGAGGCGTCGGTGTAGTCGATGGTGACCTCGCCGCAGACGAGGTCGTGCATGGTGATGGGTTTGCGTTCGAAGCGGAAGCGCCAGGCGCCGTCGTCCTCGTAGACGCGGCCGGTGTCCTGGAGTTTCTGGAACCACCGGGTGTAGATGTCCTGCCGCTCGGATTGAAAATAGGGGCCGCAGTCGCCGTCGGCTTCGTGGCCTTCGTCCCAATCGAGGCCGAGCCAGCGGAGGCCGGAGAAGATGGCGTTGCGGGCCTCCTCGGTGTTGCGGGCCTCGTCGGTGTCTTCGACGCGCAGAATAAATTGTCCTCCATTCTTTCGGGCGAAGAGCCAGCTGAAGAGCGCGGTGCGGGCACCACCAACGTGCAGATAGCCAGTGGGGGAGGGTGCGAATCGGGTCCGGACGGGGGTCGGCATGGCGTTGCTATAGCCTCGCGATGTGCGGCGGGCAATGGTGGGGCGCTGAAAGAATTGATTTCGATTTCCGTAGTTTCGGCCATGCGCTCCTGTTCACCCAAGCGTATCGCGTTGACCGCCACGGTGGTCGGCGTTGGTAGTTTGCTTTTGCTGCTCCTGCTTTTTTCCGCAATGAGCGTGATGGAGTTTGCGGAGATGGGTGGCGAAAAGAGGGCGGCGTTGCCGACGAAGACGGATCGGTCGGTGGAGGCGTGGGAGGAGTTTGTGGACGGGGGAGATGGAGTCGAGGGCGTGCGGGAAGCGGGGCATGGAGGAAGTGCGGGTGAGGTGCTGGCGGAGTCGAAGAGCAAGGAGGCCGATGGCGAGGCGAAGAGGGGGGCCGAGGCGGGGGTGTTGGTGAGCGAGAAGGAGGGAACGGAGAGCAATTTGGCCCGCTTGCGGCGGCGCTTGCTGGAGCGGGCGGGGTATCTGGCGCTGCATGGGGAGGATCCGGCGAAGAACCTGGTGTTGGTGGCACAGACTTTCTATCGGGGCGGTGATCGGGCGCCGGCAATGGAGTGGTTCGAGAAGGCGCGGCGGATGGCGAGTGATCCGGACAATACCGTGAACAGTTCGAAGGCGCTGCGCGAGGTGATGAAGGGATTGTTGGTGGTAGGGGAGTTTGAGCGGGCCGAGCAATTGATTGCGGAGATTCCGCTTTCGGGGGAGCGCGATTTGGCCCGGGCGGAGGTGGCGACGGCCTTTGCGCGGAAGGGAAAGTTTGAGGAGGCGTTGCGGATGGCGGGCACGGTGGTGGAGGCGGGGGCCCGGGCGGTGGCGCTGCGGGGGGTGGCGGATGGGCAGGCGCGGTTGGGGAGGTTGAATGATGCGATCAACACCGTGAACGGAATCGCGGCCGGACCGTTGCAGGACGATGCGTGGATGAGGGTGGCGCTGGCGAGGGTGGCGATGGGTGATGGGACGGGGGCGGCAAACGTGTTGGGAAGGATTTCAGATGATCGCGCCCGCGTTCTGGCGGGATTGAAAGTGGCGGAGGCGCAGGCGCAGTCGGGAGGGGCGGGGTTGATCGAGATTTTGCTGGCAGCGATGCATGATCCCTTCCTGCGAGACGAATCGCTGCGGCGGATTGTGGAGGCGCAGGTGGCGCGGGCTGATTTTGATGCGGCGGAGGCTTCGGCATTTCGGATTACCGATGAGAATGAGCAGGCGCTGGCGATGGAGGCGTTGGTGGGGTTGCAGGTGCGTAGTGGGGAACTGCAGGGAGCCTTGTTGAGGGCGCGGAATATAGACATCGCGGAATCCCGTTCGCGGGCCCTGCGGGCGGTGGCCCTGGGGGTGACGGTGCGGGAGGGGACGGTGGCGGGAAGGAATGTGGCGGGGTTGATCATGGATTCGAAGGAGCGTGATCAGACCTATCGGCAGGTGGCGGAGCGATCAGCGGCGCTGGGTCGTCCGCTGGATGCGCTGATGACCGTTTACAACATTGATGCGCCGGCGGAACGGGCGGCGACCTTGGCGACCTTGGCGCAGTGGAGGGCGCGGCGTGGGGCGGTGAGTCCGGCGCTGGTGTTGTTGCAGGATGCGGTGCGGGAGGTGGAGCAGATCCCGCAGCAGAAGCATCAGGAGAAGGCGCTGGGGATGTTGGCGAGTGCGTATGCGGAGGCGCGGGAAAGCACGGTGGCGATGTCCACGGCGGCGAGCATTGAGAACGTCGGGTTGCGGGACCGGGCGTATCAGCAATTGACGCGGAAGTTTGCGGCGGTGCCGGACATCGGGTTGGCGGAGCGGTCGGCGGCGGCGATTCAAGTGGAGAAGACGCGGGAGCAGGCGTTGGATGCGATGGCGCAGACGGTGGCGGGGAAGGTGGCGCCGAGCAAGGCGCTGGGGGTGGTGGGGAAGTTTGAGAAGCGGCGGCAGCAGGTGAAGTTTCTGTTGGCGGTGGCGCAGCGGATTTAGGGAGGGGGCGGGAATGAGCGCGCCATCTCCCCGAGGCCTTTGAGTTGGACAGGACGGGTCCCGTTTTGATACCACCGGGTTGAGGTGACGGAGATGGTTTTTACCGAAATCAGTCGGGAAGGTCGCCTCGACCGTTTCGACCCGCCGCGCGGAATCGCCGCGCAGCGACCCTGTTCAACATCTCTTGAAATGACTCCATGAGAGCTTCCTTGATCCCTGTCGCCATTATCTGTTTGTTGTTTGCGCCCGACGCGCAGGGGAAGCCGCCGATTCCGACCCCGTTGGAGGTGCCGGTGGTGGGGGAGGTGGATGCGTATTTGTTGAAGACGCTTTATCCATCGAAAGAGGCGGATGCAGGGTTGGGGGCGGTGGTGGAGGAGGAGGGGTTCAAGGAGTTGATCAAGAAGCATGACTTGAAGCTCTTTGGGGGGCCGATGTTGGGGTGTGTGACGGATCGGGGTGCGCGGATCTGGGTGCGGACGCCGGGGCCGGCGGAGGTGCAGGTGGTTTGTGGGGAGAGGAAGAGTGCGAAGGTGCGGACGGCTGCGGAGGGGGATTTTGTGGGGTTGCTTGATTTGGAGGGGTTGGCGCCCGGGACGAAGCACACTTACGATGTGCTGGTGGATGGGAGATCGGTGTTTGGGGACGAGGCGAAGCCGGAGTTTCGGACGTATCCCGCACGCGGAGAGAAGACGGTGATGACGGTGGGGTTTGGCGGTGGGGCGCGGTATAATCCGCCGAAGGAGAAGATCTGGGATGTGATTGCGGGGCATTCGCCGGATGCGTTTCTGTTTCTGGGGGACAATGTTTACATTGATCAGCCTGACTCGCGGACGAAGCAGCGGGTGCATTATTATCGGCGGCAGTTGCGGCCGGAGTTCACACGATTGACGGCGTCGACGGCGGCCTACGCGATCTATGATGACCATGATTTGGGGAAGGACGATTGCTCGGGTGGGCCGGAGAAGTTCAAGCCGGAGTGGAAGTTCGAGTCATGGAAGGTGTTTCGGGAGAATTGGGTCAATCCGGCCTACGCGGGTGGTGATGAGCAGCCGGGGTGCTGGTTTGATTTTTCGATCGGAGATGTGGATTTTTTCATGCTCGATAATCGCTACTACCGGTCGTTCAAGGACGGGACGATGTTGGGGCCGGTGCAGAAGGAGTGGCTCTTTGGGAAGCTGAAGGCGTCGAAGGCGACGTTCAAGGTGCTCGCTTCGGGGACGCTGTGGACGGAGCACGCGGACAAGGGCGGGAAGGATTCGTGGTGGGGAGTGAAGGAGGAGCGGGAGGAGATTTTTTCCCTGATCGACCGGGAGAAGATCGGGGGGGTGATTTTGTTGTCGGCGGACCGGCATCGGACCGACGTGTATAAGATCGAGCGGCCGGAAGGGTATGATCTGTACGAGTTTGAGACGTCGAAGATCACGAATGATCATACGCATCCGACGAAGAAGGAGGCGATGTTCTCCTACAATGAGGGGAATTTTTTCGGGTTGCTGCGGTTTGATACGACGAAGGAGGATCCGGAGGTGGTGTTTGAGTGTGTGACGATGGAGGATGAGAAGGTGTATGAGTTGAAGGTGAAGCGGAGTGCGTTGGGGAGATGAGGGGGTGGGGG
>JAQCFL010000155.1 GCA_027619375.1 Verrucomicrobiota bacterium
CGGGGGGAAGGCGCCTCGGGAGTGGGGGGAGAAGAAGGGGGTGGCGTGGAAGATCGAGGTGAAGGCGCGGGGTTGGTCGTCGCCGGTGGTGAGCGAGGGATTGGTGGTGCTGACCGGGGGATTGTCGGAGGGGAAGAAGACGGAGTTGGTGGTGTCGGCTTATGATTTGAAGAGCGGGGAGGAGGTGTGGAGCAAGAAGTTGTTTGCGCCGACGGATGAGGAGTTGAAGGCGAAGCATGCGAAGAACGGCCTGGCTAGCAGCACGCCGGTCATCCGGGACGGGGTGGTCTATGTGCATTTCGGGCACATGGGGACGGCGGCGCTGAAGTTGAATTCGGGCGAGGTGTTGTGGAAACAGAAGGTGGAATACTCGCCGGTGCATGGCGGGGCCTCGTCGCCGATTCTGGCGGGGGAGCGGATGATCATCAGTGTGGACGGCGCTTCGGATCCCGCGCTGATGGCCTTGGATGTGAAGACGGGGGAGGTGGTTTGGAAGACGCCGCGGACGGAGGAGGTGAAGCAGACCTTTTCATTCTGCACGCCGCTGCTGGTGAAGGATGGAGAGCGGGAGGTGGTGATCAGTCCGGCCAGCGGGATGATCGGCGGCTATGATCCGGCGACGGGGAAAGAGCTTTGGAAGGTGAGGTTCAAGGTGGGTTGGTCGTTGGTGCCGCGGCCGGTGGAGATGGACGGGGTGGTGTATGTCTCGACGGGGTTCATGAAGGGGACCTTGTTGGCGATCAAGCTGGCGGGGGCGCGGGGGGACGTGACCGATTCGCATGTGCTTTGGTCGGAGGAGAAGAACATTCCGGAGACGCCCTCGTTTGTGGTGGCGGAGGGGGTGGTGTATGTGCTGAGTGATTCGGGGGCACTGACGTGCTTTGATGGAAAGAGCGGGGAGATCCGGTGGAAGGAGAAGTTGGTGGGCAATTTTTCGGCGTCGCCGGTGCTGGCGGGAGGGGCATTGTATTGTGAGACGGAGGACGGGGTGTGCTATGTGGTGGAGGCCTCGCCGAAGGAAGGGAAGCTGGTGTTTGAGGTTGATCTGGAGGATCGAATTTTTGCCTCGCCGGCGGTGGTGGAGGGGGCGTTGTTGATGCGGACGGAGACGGGTTTGTGGAAGATCGATGGTGGGGTGGGGTTGTAGGTCCGACTGGGAAATGTGTATGGACGGGGGGGGGAGGGGCGTTTAAGGAGTCAATATGCGTGGGACAATTTGGTTGGGGATGGTTTTGGTGGCGGGATCGTTGTTTGGGCAGGAGGCGGTGGGGCCGACCTCGGTGGCGTTGGAGGAGACCTTGAGGCCGGTTTTTGGGGCGGCGAAGGGGCCGTGTGCAGTGGAGACGGAGGAGGCGTATTCGAATTTTCGGATCGTGCTGGGATATGACGCGGCTGAGTCGGCGGGGGCGAAGTTGGTTCTGGCGGGGGAGCATGAGATCGAGTTGCCGGCGGGGGAGAACCGGCTGGTGGAGGTGGCCTACGAGCACGTGGGGACGGGGCCGGCGCGGGTGCGGGTGTGGGAGGAGGGGCGCTTGGTGGAGAAGGGTCGGGATCTGGCGGTGGCGGCGGCGGGCGGTGGTGGTGCGGCGCGGGTGGTGGTGGGAGTGGAGGAATCGCGGAAGACGTTTCGCTTTGACGGCGATTTCACGGCGATGGTGCGGTTTCAAACCGAGCAGGGTGGGACGCTGGTGGCGAAAGCCCCGGAGCAGGGGAAGTGGGAGGCGGATGCGAAGGCGTTCTACATCCGCGACGGGCGGCTGGTCTATGACATCGGGTGGCTCGGGTCGGTGAGCGGGCAGACGAAGGCGAACGACGGCAAGGAGCATGTGGCGGTGCTGGTGGTGAAGGACGGGAAGGCGCGGATCGTGCTGGATGGGAAGACGGAGGGAGAGAAGGCGGATATGGCGCGGCCGGACAAGAAGGAGTTTGTGTTCAAGGTGGGGGCGGCGGCTCCTGATTTCGGGGGGGACTATGCGGGGGAGATCGGGAACGTGCGGTTTTGGAAGCGGGCTCTGGACGAGGGGGAGGTGAAGCAGTTGTCGAGCGGCAAGGAGGATGCGGTCAACACGCCGGATTACAACTGGGCACCGGGAGGTGAGGCGGGGAAGGGGAAGTTGGTGGAGACCTCCTTTGGCGCGGTTCCGGGCTATGCGACGAAGGTGAAGCTGGTGGCAGGGGCGGGGTTCGCGCTGAAGAGCGCGGTGGTGCAGCCCTTGGAGCGGACTGATCACGCGGCGCTGGTGCGGGGATGGGATGCGGCGGCGTATGAGCGGGGCAAGGTGATCTACGGTCAGCTGTGCGTGACCTGCCACGGGACGGTGAAGGCGCCGGGCTCGCTGCCGACGGCGCTGCGGTTTGCCGAGGGGGAGTTCAAGAACGGGAGTGATCCGTATCGGATGTTTCAGACGCTGGAAAAGGGCTACGGGATGATGGTGGCGCAGCCGCAATACAGCACGGCGCAGAAGTACGATGTGATTCACTACCTGCGGGAGGAGTTTCTGAAGGGGCGGAATGCGACGCAGTATGCGGCGGTGGAGAAGGAGTATCTGGAGCGGCTGCCGCAGGGGATGAGTCTGGTGAAGGAGGAGGCGAAGATGCCGAAGCAGCCGCAGTATCTGCTGCAGGATTTCGGAAACGTGCTGTTCTGGACGCTGCAGGTGGAGCCGGGGAACATTGCGCAGAAGGGGATCGCGGTGCGGTTGGATGCGGGGCCTGGTGGAATTTCGAAGGGGAAGAAGTGGGCACTGTATGAGCACGACACGATGCGCTTGGCGGCGGTTTGGTCGGGGGACGCGTTTGTGGATTGGAAGGGGATCGCTTTTGATGGATCGCACGGGACGCACACGAGCATCGTGGGGGAGAAGGCCTACGTGTCCCCGGACGCGCCGGCCTGGGCGAATTCGGCGACGGGGGATTTCAAGGATCTGCGGATCCTGGGGAGGGATGGGAAGCCGTATGGGCCGCTGCCGCGGGAGTGGGTGCGGTTTGGCGGGGTGGATCTGTTGGGGGACAAGGCGGTGATTTCCTACACGGTGGGGGATCGGAAGATCCGGGAGTATCCGAGTCTCAGCAAGAGGGGGGCGCTTGTTCGGGTGATGGAAGTGGGGCCGTCGAAGACGGCGTTGAAGCTTCGTCTGGAGGGTGAGGAACACCATGTCTTCGAGGGCTCCGGGCAGGTGGTTGTGTACGCGGTCACGTATGGATCGGACGGGATCAAGGCGATCAAGATGGGGGATGACTTTAAAACGGAGTTTGAGGGGGCGAAGACGCGGCGGTATCCGGGGACACTGACCACGGAGATCGGGAAGGGGGCGGATGACGGCCCGTTCGCGGTGGATGTGCTGACGCCGCCGGCACCGAATGAGAACCCGTGGCAGTCGTGGATGCGGACCTCCGGCTTTGATTTTTTCGAGGGCGGCAAGAGCGCGGCGGTGTGCACGTGGAACGGGGATGTGTGGATTGTGGACGGGATTGATCAGGCGGAGGGGACGCTGCGGTGGCAGCGGATCTGTGCGGGGTTGTTTCAACCGCTGGGGCTGAAAATCGTGAATGGGGAGGTCTATGTGGGGTGTCGGGACATGATCGCGAAGTTGTTGGACACGAATGGGGATGGGGAGACGGACATGATTGAGAGCTTCAACAGCGATCACCAGGTCACGGAGCACTTCCATGAGTTTGCGATGGGCTTGCAGACGGATGCGGAGGGGAACTTCTATTATGCGAAGTCGGCGCGGCACGCGAAGACGGCGGTGGTGCCGCATCACGGGACGCTGTTGAAGGTGAGCAAGGATGGGTTGAAGACGACGATCCTGGCGACGGGATTCCGGGCGGCGAACGGGGTCTGTCTGAATCCGGACGGGACGTTCATCGTAACCGATCAGGAGGGGCACTGGAATCCGAAGAACAGGATCAACTGGGTGCAGGGGAGTGGCGTGGATGATTTCTACGGGAACATGTATGGGTATCACAATGTTACGGACGAATCGGATGAGGCGATGGTGCCGCCGTTGTGCTGGATCACGAACAAGTTTGATCGTTCCCCGGCGGAGCTGTTGTGGGTGCCGGAGGATGCGGCGTGGGAGTCGCTGCGCGGGTCGCTGCTGAACCTGTCGTATGGCTACGGAAAGGTCTTTGTGGTGCCGTATGAGAAGGTGGGCGGGCAGGTGCAGGGAGGGATGTGCGAGTTGCCGATTCCGCAGTTTCCGACAGGGGTGATGCGGGGGCGTTTTCATCCGGGGGATGGGCAGCTCTATGCCTGCGGGATGTTTGCGTGGGCGGGGAACCAGAGTCAGCCGGGGGGCTTTTACCGGGTGAGGGCGACGGGGAAGGCGGTCTTTGCGCCGGTGGGGTTGCGGACGGCGAAGGGGACGGTGGTGGTGACCTTTACGGATGCGCTGGAGAAGGAGAGCGCGGAGAAGGCGGAGTCGTGGACGGTGGAGGCGTGGAATTTGAAGAGGACGAAGGATTACGGGTCAAAGCATTTTGACCAGCGCGGGTGGAAGGTGGAGAAGGCGGTATTGAGTGCGGATGGGCGGAGTGTGACGTTGAGCGTGCCGGAGTTGGTGCCGAGCTGGGGGATGTCGATCAGTTGTGCGGTGCGCGGGGCGGGTGGGGAAGAGGTGAAGCGGGAGATCCACAACACGGTGCATACAGTGGGGGAGTGATTTGGGGAGAGCGGGTTTGTGACCAAGCGTGGTCGGCATGCTGAACTGGCAATGGACCTCAATCAAAGCGGGGCCATTTCTCGCCGGGCTAGCTGCTAAAAATTTCCAACCGACAATTTCCAAATAAATTTCAAATCCAAGACCAAATCTCAACTGCCGAAGCTCGTTGCCACATCCGGAATCGCGAGTGACAACCACGAGAGTCCGAGTCGATGCCTCTCCTTCGATTCGTTTTCCGACTTGGAATCTGGTGATTGGAACTTATTTGGAAATTGGCCAGTGGAAATTCAGCCCCATATCCAAGCCAACTCGGCAGATGGCTAAAGCACGATCCATGCCGAACACTGTTGGTTTGTGACCCGCGGTGTTCGGTTGGTGGGGCGGGTTTGCAAACCCGCTCTCCCTACTGTTTGATTCCGATGGGTTTCCAGAGGGGGATGCCCTCTTCCTTTTCCTGTTTGTAGTAGTCGGCGTGGAAGGGTTGGACCTTGGACATGGGGGCGTCCTCGTTGACCATGAGGGGGCGTGCTTCGGACCAGAACTGTTCGTAGGCGGTAGTCATGGAGGAGATGATGTCGGGGTGTGCGGCGGCGACATTGGTGGTTTGGGAGGGGTCCTTTTCCATGTCGTAGAGTTTGTCGGGGGCGACGAAGCGGTAGCGTTGGTTGCGGACGGCGTAGTTCTTGAACTTGGAGCGCTCGGGGTCCTCACCGGTGGGCCAGCGGCCGATGTGGGTGAAGAGGAAGCGGTCTTTCCAGGGAGACTTGGGGTCCTTGAGGAGGGGGAGGAGGGAGCGGCCCTCGACCTGGTTTTCAGGGAGTTTGGCACCGGTGAGGTCGGCGAGGGTGGGGAGGATGTCGAGGTGGGCGGCGATGGTGTCGATGTCGCGGCCAGGGTTGGAGTGGCCGTCCCAGCGCATGAAGAAGGGGACGCGGACACCGCCTTCGTCGGTGGAGTTTTTGAGGCCCTTCAGGTCGGCGTTGTAGAAATTCATGGGGGTGCCGTCGGGTTGTTTGCCGAGGGGCTTGTTCTGGTTGCCGGAGCCACCGCCGGTCATGCCATTGTCGGACATGAAGATGACGAGGGTGTTCTCGAGGAGCTTGCGTTCCTCGAGTGTGGCGATGAGGCGGCCGATGTTTTCGTCGATGTTTTCGATCATGCCGTAGAAGCCGGCCTCCTGTGCGCCGAAGCCGAGTTTTTTGAAGTGTTCGGTGTTGGCGGGAGGCGCGACGAAGGGGCTGTGGGGGGCGTTGGTGGTGATGTAGGCGAAGAAGGGGCGGGCATTTGAGTCGCCGTTTGTTTTCTGGAGGATCCAATCGGTGGCGGCCTCGAAGAAGAGGTCGGTGCAGAAGCCCTCCGTCTTCACGAACTTGCCGTTGTGGCGGAGGACGGGGTTGAAGTATTTATTGCCGGGGGCGTCGGCGCAGGAGCACTTGTAGGCTTGGCCGATGCCGCCGCCGCCGTGGATGAACTCCTCGTCGAAGCCGCGGTTGCGGGGTTGGTAGGCGTCCTCGTCGCCGAGGTGCCATTTGCCGAAGATGCCGGTGGTGTAGCCGACGGTCTTCAGGACCTGGGGGAGGATGGTGGCGTCGAGGGTCATGCGCTCGCGTTCGAGGATGGTGTGGGTGACGCCGTTTTTCAGGGGGTGGCGCCCGGTCATGATGGCGGAGCGGGTGGGGGCGCAGGTGGGGCTGACGAGGAAGCGGGTGAAGCGGGTGCTCTTCTCGTGGAGGGCATCCATGTTGGGAGTGCGGAGCCAGGGATGGCCGTGTTTGCCGACGGGGGCGAAGCCCTGGTCGTCGGTCATGATGAGGATGATGTTGGGGCGGCTTTCGGCCGCAGAGGCCAGCGACCAGAATCCAGAGACCAGAAGGAAGAGAAGGCTGCGGGTGAACATGGGAGGACGGATACGGAGGGAATGAGGAGAATATTTCGCTGCGAATGGCGCGGGAGGGGCCATGGCATGAAGGCCGGCTGGATGAAGGAGGGGCGGATGATCATGACGGCCACGCGCCAGAGGCCTGCGACGCTGTCGCTCCATGAAAAAAAATACTTCTGGACTTTATCAAGAACTGCTCGGAATAACCGGGGCGGGAGATCAGTATTACGAAAGCGCCGGGCCCGTGTTCGGTGCGACCCTCAAGGAATTGTTCGAGTGAGTTTTTCGCGATCAACAACCCATCCGTGGCGGGCCCTTGTGGCTGCGGCCGTGATGCTGGGGTGCGCCTTCGCTCCGGGGGGCGCGGAAGCGGTCATTACGCCGGGCACGAAGTCGCTGCCGCTGCCGGGGGAGTCCTTCCAGCTTGATGGTCATGATGCGTTTGTGATTTTGCCGGAGGGAGCCGCGAAGGACATTCCTTGGGTGTGGTATGCGCCGACTCTGAAGGGGCTCCCGGCGAAGTCGGAGGTGTGGATGTTCGAGCGCTTTCTCAAGGCGGGAATCGCCATCGCGGGGATCGATGTGGGGGAGTCGTACGGCAGTCCGACGGGGCGGGGGATCTACGATGCCTTTTACGCGTATTTGGTTGAGGAGCGGGAGTTTGGAGCGAAGCCGGTGCTGTTGGCCCGCAGTCGCGGGGGGCTGATGCTCTACAGCTGGGCGATTGAGAATCCGCAGTCGGTGGGCGGGGTGGCGGGGATCTATCCGGTTTGCAACATCGCGAGCTATCCGGGGGTGGGCAAGGCCGCCGGGGCCTACGGGATGACTGCGGCGGAGTTGGAAGCGGCGCTGTCCGATCACAATCCGATCGACCGGCTCAAGCCGCTGGCGGAGGCGAAGGTGCCCATCCTGCACCTTCACGGCGACAACGACAAGGTCGTGCCGCTGGAGGCCAACTCGGCGCTCTTGGCGGAGCGTTATAAGGCGCTGGGTGGGCCGGTGGAGGTGGAGGTGATCAAAGGGCAGGGGCACAACGGGTGGAGCGGATGGTTCGAATCGCAACAGCTGTGCGACTTTGTGATTGCGCGGGCCGGTGGCGGGAATGCGAAAGCGGCGGACCCGGTCATCAAGGCGGGAGAGAGGGTGACCCTGCACGGCGTGTTGACTGGCGGGTTGGTGGCGATCGGAGGGGAGACGACGGGCTGGCAGATCACCTACCCCACCAGCAAGGGTCCCAAGAAGGTGGAGGTCGCCCTGCGGGCCATCAAGGAGGCCGGGGATATGGATGGTGCGGAGGTCACCATCACCGGAACGATCATTTCCAAGGACTACGTCGAACGCGGGCCGACCTTGATCCTGAAGGCGGAGAGCATCGTGCGGGAGAAGGATGGGCCCGGTGCCGGCCCCGGGGAGGTGCAGTTGCCGGGGCTCGCGATCAATGTGGCGGAGCGCTTTGTGGATGTGGAGAGCACCGTTTGTCTGGACCGGGGGCTGCTGGAGTTGGTGGCGTGCACGAAGGAGACCAAGGAGCACGAGGCGATCGTGGCGATTGCGGCGAAAGCCGTGCATGTGCACACGGCGCTGCTGCTGCTCGGCGCGGAGTCGGGGACTCCGGCCCAGCGCAAGATGGTGGAGGGCGGGGGGTGGGTGGACCTGCCTCCGTCGGGAAGTCCCGTCG
>JAQCFL010000156.1 GCA_027619375.1 Verrucomicrobiota bacterium
CGTCGGCGGGGGCGCGGCCTTGTTTGATGGCGGTGATGCGGGCGTCCCTGGAGAGGAGGACTTCGTCCCAGGCGGCCATTTCCTTGGCGTTCTTTCCCTGTTCGCGCTTCCGGAAGCCGAAGAGGTAGGTGGCGTTGGCGGGGCGGTAGCGGTGGAAGAAGGCATCGGACTTGGCGAGGATGGCCTGGCGGAGGGCGGGGTCGGGGGTGGTGGTCGGAGCGGCCCAGGCGAGGGATTTGCAGAGTTGGGAGGCGAACTGTTGGTAGGATTGCCGGGTGAGGTGGATGCCGTTGGTGGTGAAGGGCGCGTCGCCGAGGGCGGGACGGAGAGCGGAGAGGAGGGCGGCGCTGTCGATGAAGTCGGCCTGGTGCGCTGTGGCGAGGTCCCGGAGGGTCTTGGTGTAGGCGCGGAGCAGCTCGTTGTGCGCGGCGGGATCGGGGGTTTCGGGGCGGGAGGCGCGGAGGCGCGGAGGCGCGGAGGTCCTCATGGGGGATGGGGGAGAGGATGATGAGGCGGGTGTCGGGGCCGGAGACCTCGCCGACCAGCTTGAGGAGGCCTTCCAGTTCCTGTTGGAAGCGCTCCACGGTCATCGCGCCATAGCGGGCGTGATCGGGATTGAGGGTCCAGTCGTTGGCGCGGTCGGTGAGTTCCTGCAGGCTGGCGGCCATGCCGTAGCCGAGAACGACGACGGTGGGTTTGGCGAGGGTGAGGTGATCGCGGAGGCGATCGAGGCCGGCCTTGGCGGGATCGAAGCTGGCACGGGAGAGTCCGCCGGGGGTGTCGCCGCTCCAGGAGAGATTGCGGAGGGAGAGGTCGATGTTTTGGAAGCGCTCTTGCAGTTCGCATCGAGGTCACCGGTGTGGCGTTCCGTTTCGAAGAAGGCGTCGCCGAGGAGGACGATGCGGTCGCCGTCCTGTAGGGGTGCACCCACGAGGAGATTTGGAAGGAGAAGGAGAAGGAGGAGGGCGAGAAGAAGAAGGCGTTTGGCCATCCCTGTTCATTATCGGAGGGAGCGACGGGCTCAAGGGGAATTTCGCGGGGAGGAGGTCAGGGGGATCAAACCAGGGATCAGACCCTCTGATTTGGATCTTTTGGCCGCGAATGGACGCGCAAATTTTGTGCGATGAGTTTGGATTCACTCAAGAAGCCATTTCCGCAGATTCGGAATCGGGACCTACTTCACCTGAAGGGGCTTTCCGCCGTTTTTTGAAATCGGGTAGAGGGCGTCGGCATCGGTGAGGGCCAGTTGCATCGCCTTGATCATTCTCTGCAGGACCTCGGGCATGTCGGTTGAGCATTCCTCCTTTTCGTAGGGGTCCTTTGCGAGATTGAAGAGCTCATACCGCTTTCCCGGGTCGTTCAGGTAGTGGTAGACGAGCTTCCAGTCGTCTTCCCGATAGACGGTGAAGTAGCTGCTGCGGTGGCTGTGGGGGAAATGCATGAGGAACTGTTGGGGGTGGGTCCCCCTCGTTCCTCCGAAGGTCGGCCACAGGCTTTCCCCATCGACCTTGTGGGTGTCGGGAGCCTTCGTGCCGGCGAGGGAAAGGAGGGTGGGGAAGATGTCGCAGATCGTTGCGAACTCGCCATCAAGGAACCCCTTGGAGACCGGAAATTTTTTTTGCGCGGCGGAGTCTGCGGAAGGCTTCGCCCAGGAGGCGATGAAGGGCACGCGCATCCCGCCCTCGTAGTGGGTTCCCTTCTTTCCGCGGAGCGGAGCGGATGACGAATACCCGTGGACCGGGCCGAGGGGTGCATCGGAGCCGTTGTCGCCGAGGAAGAGAATGAGGGTGTTCCCGGCAACGCCCAGTTTTTCCAGGTGGTTCATCATGTCGCCGAGCGACTTGTCCATGCCCTCGATCATGGAGGCATAGGCCAGGGCGGCCTTGTTCTTGCCCGAGTCGGCATCATTTTTTGCGAAGCGCGGATCGGACTCGAAGGGGGCGTGGACGGCGTAGTGGCTCATGTAGGCGAAGAACGGTTTGTTCTCCTTCACGGCCTTGCTGATTTCATCGTTCATCTCGAGGGTGAGGGCCTCGGTGAGGAAGATGTCCCTGCCGTGATACTTTTCCAGTCCGGGCACGGCGCGCCTGGAGCGTTTGGGGTTGCCGTGGCCGAAGTTTTCCGTTCCGTAGTAGCTGCCGGGCTGACCGTAGGAACATCCGGCGATGTTCACGTCGAAACCGATATGGAGGGGGTTCTCGCCGTCGTGGTCATCGGGGCCGAAGTGGGCCTTGCCGCAGTGGATGGTGCGATAGCCGGCCTTTTGCAGCAAGCGGGGCAAGGTGATGGAGTTCTTGTCGGGGCCCTTCCAGTTCCAATCAACGGGGCCGAATGGTCCGGTGTTCCTGCTTTCGGAATTGATCCACTGTGTTGTCCGGTGGCGTGCGGAGGACTGGCCGGTCATGAGGGTGACGCGGGTGGGGGAGCAGACGCTGTTGGCGTAGAATTGGCTGAAGCGCAGGCCCTGGGCGGCGAGGCGTTCCATGGAAGGGGTGCGGTAAAATTTGTTGAGTGGATGGGCGACGGGTTTGCCGTGGCCATCGCTGAGGAAAGGGAGGGAGCTGTCCATGAGGCCCATGTCGTCGACGAGGAACACGACGATGTTCGGGGGGGGCTGGGTTGACGCGTTGTCCGCTGCTTGAAGCATGCTGATCGGCAGCAGCAGGGACAGGAGGAGGGTGATGGGATAACGCATGGAGAGGCTACGACTTGGGGGAGGTGATCTTACAGGGGGCGGTGGTGGGGAGATCTTTCCTGACAAGGGGGAGGATTTTCAGCGCAGGGGAGGGAAGATGAGAATTCTGATGGGCCTATTGTGTGTCGCTTTCCCATGAACGAGCGGCGCCTTCATGGCCTGCTCCTGGTCGCTAAAGGCGAAGCCTGAATTTGTCGGGGGTGATCAGGTTTTCTTTGGGAAGGCCTGCTGGCGTTCGTCGCGGTAGCGGGTCGGGGGGATTCCCTCCACCCGGGTGAAGACCTTGTAGAAGTGATCGGCGTTGCGGAAGCCGGCGTCGAGGGCGACGTCCTTCATGGGGGCGTCGGTTTCGACCATGCGGCGTTTGGCCCGCTCGAGGCGCATGCGGGTGATCTCCGCAGCGATGCTGCGCCCCACGGATTCGCGAAACTTGCGTTCGAGGTTGCGGCGATTGGTGCCCACCGCGGCGACCACCTCCTTCACCTCGATGCGTTCATGGCCGTGCTCGGCGATGAAGCGCAGGGCGCGGGCCACCATCGGGTTGTTCGCCGCATAGGCATCCGTTGATTGGCGTGGAACGAGCTCCGCAGGGGCCACGTATTCCGGCGTGGCAGGGATCTTCTGGCCGCGCATCATGCGGTCCAGCATGGCTGCGGCGTGGTAGCCGATCTGGGCGAAGTTGATATCGATGCTGGTCAGGCTGGGTGGGGGCGCCTCGCAGATGAGTTCCTCGTTGGAGGTGCCGACGATGGCCACGTCCTGGGAAACGTGCAGGCCCTTGGCGCGGAGCACGTCGATGAGGTAGCGACAGTAGAGGTCGTGGCTGACGAGGACGCCGATGGGTGGCTTCCACGAATCGACCCAACTCCCGATGCCGGTGACCCATTTTTGCCAGCCGCGGGCCTTTCCCTCCATGCTGGTCCGCGAGAAGCGGTGCACGGAGCAGGAGTGGCCTTCGCGCTGCACGACATTGCGGAAGCCATCCAGCTGGACACGAGAATCGATGTCGCCGAGGAAGCCGAGGTAACCGAATTGGCGGAAGCCCCGGGCCACGAGGTGTTCGGCGGCCATGACCCCGGAGGCGGCGAGGTCCGCGAAGACGCTCGGGACATCCTCGACGGGCGAGTTCATCCAGACGTTGACGATGGGGATGGCTGCCTGTTGGGCCAGGGCGGCCATTTCCGGAGTGACGCGGGCGATGATGCCGTCGAAGGGGGGGGTGGCCGGCGAGCCCTTGATGTCCCGCTCCGGGGCGGGATGGATGAAGCCGTTCCAGCCGGCTTCATCCGCGAAGCGCTGGCAACCGGCGTAGATTTCCAGGTGGCGCTTGAAGCCCCATTCCACTTCGAGGGAGATGGCGACGCGGGGAGCTTTGGGGTGGAGGCGCTTCTTCATGAGCAGGAGGTGGGGAGGTGCGGGTGCAAGCGCTTGCAGGTTTGAGGGTTAGCACAGGTCCGCGCCGGGGGCAAGGTAAGGCTGTCGCAAATGCACGGAACAAATCCGTAAATAGGAGCGCAAACATGATTGTCTTGGTCGGTGATGGGACGGAGGGTCGCCTTCGATTTTCGAAAAGGGCTTCGATTGGCGGTTGGACGAAGAGGTCCTCCGTTTCTTGGGAGCCCACCGGGGACGCAGTTTCCCCCCGCTGCAAGAATGCTGGATTTAATGGGTTTTTTCCATTGTTCTGCGGCGGGGGGCCTTTCCGGGAGAGGGGGGATGGGGACCTCTGACCTGAGCGTCCTCGACGGGATGGGCGGCGTGGCAGGGACTCCGATGGAGGACTGCAGCAAGCTGGGATCGCTCAATGACCTGCCGCTAATCGGAGGGGACCGGAGCATCGCGCGGTCGAAGCGACCGGGCTACAGGACCCGCTCGCGCGGGGTTCTGTCGGACGTGCGGAAGGGCGGACTGAAGCGCGACCTGACCATTGCCTTCGAGAACGAGAGCGTCTTCACGGCCGTCTTTCCGAAAAGCACGCGCGGCCCGAGCGCCGACCCGCGGTCCAGAGAACACCATGGCCTCCCTCATCTTCCATCTGCGGACCACGCGGGAGGGGAGCGGGGCGTTGCGGCCGCTGGTGGACGCCAACATTCGCGCCCTGCTGTGCAACACGAAGTGGGATTCGCCGCTGGGGGTTGATCTGCTGGCGGCCTACTCGCCGGAGAACCGGGGCGAGACGGATGAGCAGATCTTCCAGATGAGCATGCGGGACGCCCCGAAGGGCTATACCTTCTGGCCAGTAAACCCGGGGAAGCGTGCCGTGGTGCTTTTTGTGGAAGAGGGCGCGAAGATCCGGGTCAAGCGCATTAGCGACGTCCTCCCGCCGCCGGAACCCTGAGGCGGGTGCCAAGAAAGATCCGGCCGATTTGAGCGCTCCTTGGCTTCCAAGTTTGTTCGGATTCGGGCGGGGGAGTGATAGAGTTTGCCATGAGCGACGCACAAGGGAGGGAACCATTCTGGAAAGGACTCTTTGCCGACGGCGATTTCGGGTGGGTCTTCCGGATGCGGCTTGGTGATGCCGAGGCGTTTTTTGCGCCGCGGGAGGACGGAGGGGCCTTGCTCGCCGAGAAACGACGATGGCTTGAGGAGCGCCCCGAGCTTTGCGCGGCGGTCGCGCCGGAGGGAGGGGCACTGGTGGAGCGGCTTTGGGAGCGGGCGGTGGAATGGGGGCACGTTCCGCCACCCGGGCAGGGTGAGCGCGACCTCCTGCACCTGGCGCGGCACTGGGAACCGGATGTCCTTGTGCTGGATCAGGAAACCATGTCGTTCGCGGCGGCCTGCGTTTGTTTTCCCTCGTCTTGGAGTCCAGAGCATGCGGTGGGAAACTCCCTTCATGAGGTCCACGAGATGGTGCCGCAGCTCAACGCGCGGATCGGGGAGAAGATCGATTCCTTCCTCCGGCAGCTGCAGCCCGGCAAGGCCTACTGCCGGGAGAACTGGGGCTTCACCCGCTCTGCGGAACGGAACTACCACCCCGCGCTTCATCGTCCGCCGCTGGACGGGTCGGTGACGATCGACGAACTCCATCTGCGTGTCGAGCAGCAGCTCTTCACCGCGATTCCCGGAGGGGTCCTGATGGGGATCCGGATCGAGACCTGCCCGCTTGCGGACCTCGCCGTGGATCCCGGCATCTGGCACTCCGTTGCGGAAAAGATCCGCACCATGCCGGAGGACGTGGCGACCTACAAGGGCCTGCGCACCGCCCGGGAAGCGATGCGGCGGGAGATGCGAACGATCGCGCCCATCGGCGGTTAGCCGTCTATTTCAAGGCCTCCCACTCCGCTTCGGTGGCGGGGGCCTTCTGGTATTCCATCAGCGTTTTCCAGCCGCCCTCCCGCTTCACCAGGAGGGCCTGGAAGTGGATGTATTCCTTGGTGAGTTCTCCATCGGCGATGCGGAATTCGTAGAGGAAGATGCCGGTCTCGTGTGCGGTGGTTTCGTCGCCAAGCCGTTGCGAGAAGCGGAAGGTGACGTCGGAGCGGCGGGTGCCGGCCTTGGTGTCGACGAACTCCTGCTTCCACCGCGTCAGGGCCTTGGCGAGCGGATAGCTGGTCTTTTTGACGCCGGTCACCAGGACGGCTTCCGGGTGGCAGGTTGCGGCGTAGGCGTTGAAGTCACCTGTGCGCACGGATCGGGAGACCTCCGACCAGAAGGCATTCACCTCCGCGAGACGGGTGTCTTCATCGGCGGCGGGGGTCAGGGGGGCGAGGGCCAGTTGGCTGGCAATGAGGATGGGAAGCACTTTCACGGCGCCAGTTAGTCACGGGGAGGTCGGGATTTCAATCCACAGAATTTCGAGGGGGTGCGGAAAAACGCGTTGATTAGCCGCAAACCGGAGCCATTTATTAGATTACAACCCCCCTGAGGCGGGGACCGATACTGACGAGTTCATCGAGATCACCAACACTGGACCGGCAGGAGTGACGCTCGACGGATATTCGTTCACCCAGGGCTTCGTCTACACCTTTCCAGGAGGGTCGAGCATTCTTCCGGGTGAGTCGATTCTGCTTGCGGTAAACATGGCGAGCCTTCTGGCCACCACCTTGAATGACAAGCCGAGCATGGGCATAAACGGCCAACAGCTTTATTCGATCTCTCCCTCGGTGCAGATCTTTCCATGGACCAGCGGCTCACTTACCAATGGCGGGGAAGACATCATCCTGGTGGATGCGGGATTGAACGAAGTTTTCAACATCGATTACGACGATGTCAGTCCCTGGCCTTCTGGGCGAGCGGGCCGGGAGGAAATGGGCCGACGCTCGAGATCATTGATCCAGATGCCGCGGCCCCCTACGCGGCTGCTAACTGGCGGGCGAGCGGTGCCGCGGGTGGAAGTCCCGGCTACGTTGTGCCCGTCCCCGAGCCGTCGGCAGCGTTCCTTGGCTGTTTTGCGCTCCTCATCCTGTCCGGCCGTCGGCGGAAGGAACTCAGGACCTGCTCATCGGCACGCGACGACGTGCCGCTACCACCTGCGGGAGGACACGCCGGGAAGGCCACGCACGGGGCCTTGGCGGCCTGCCCTGACATTCGGCCTTGGACAGGGTGTAGTCACCCAGCCCGGCGGCCTTAACGGCCCGCGTCCCGCGGCCGCGCATGGGTGCCCGGCTAAGAGGTCTGCGATGGATTGAGGTAAGAGGGGTCGCCTGCGCCGGTCGTAGCGTCCGTGATAGTGTCGTTGCTTTTCAGCAAGTTCGGTAGGCGGATTCGAGCCTGCCAAGGCCCCACGGAACGACAAGATATCGGTGGATTTCAAGGTGCGGCCCCTGGATCTTGTCGGGTGCCCCGATGGAAGGGCCGTGCCGGAAATGGGGATCGTGAAGGGTCCCTGGAGCCCGGGTTGGCAGAGCTTTATCTTTGCTCCGGGCAGCACGGCCAAATAATGGATAATCCATGAGCGCTAGCCTGAAGCCTGAGCGCACGGGTGGGACCGCGGTTCGGCGGTGGGGTCAGTATTGGGCGCGGTAGGAGCGGACTTTGGCGAGGAAGGCGCGCCATTGGGCACCGGGTTGGCCGTGATCGAGGAGGAAGTTGGGGCAGTCCTTGGGGCCCATGTTTTGGCGGTCGTCGTAGCGGATGCGTTTCCAATGTTGGTGGGGGACGACGTTGCGGAGGGGGATGTTGTGTCGGGCCATGAGGTAGGCGGTGAGGCGGGCGGTTTGGTCGACGGTGCGGTTGCGGTTGTTGTCGCGGTTCTGGCACATTTCGATGCCGAGGGAGTAGCGGTTGCCGGGGCCCTCGTAGTCGGCGTGCTGGCCCTGTTCGTTGTCGGGGAGGGACTGGTAGATGGAGTGATCGTCGACCGTGTAGTGCCAGGTGAGGTAGCCGAGGGAGTTGTGGGAGCTGTGGAGGGCACCGCGGCGGAGGAGGTTGGCGTGGGCGTAGGCACCGGCTCCGGTGCTGTAGTTTTGGGTGGAGTGGATGGTGATGTAGCGCGGCTGCATGCCGCGGATGCGGTGGCGTCCGTAGCGGCCACGGGGGATGAGGGCCAGGGTGATGCG
>JAQCFL010000157.1 GCA_027619375.1 Verrucomicrobiota bacterium
GCGTGACCGTCCCGGTCGCACCCCTTCCCCCCAAATCATGCTGGAAGTCTCCCAACCACCCAGCCGCCTCCCCCCATTCCGCCTTCCCCATTTCGCATTCCGCCTTCCCCATCCCGCCTTCTCCCTGTTCACTCCCCCCCATGCTCCGCCTCGGCGTTCTCGGTTCCGGCTCCGGTTCCAACATGCAAGCCATTCTCGACGCCATCCGCGAGGGCCGCCTCGACGCGGAAATCGTCCTCGTCCTCTCCGACAACCCTGACGCCTTCATCCTTCAGCGCGCCAGGGACGCCGACCTCCCCACCGCCCTCATCGACTGCCGCGGCTTCGCCCAAAAATTCCCCACCGCGGCCCAGCAGGAAACCGCCGCCGCCCTCCAGGCCGCCGGGGCCGAAATCATCTGCCTCGCCGGTTTCATGCGCCTCGTCAAACGCCCCCTCCTCGACGCCTTCCCCCGGCGCATCCTCAACATCCCCCCCTCCCTCCTCCCCGCCTACCCCGGCCTCCACGCCTGGGAACAGGCCGTCGCCGACGGTGCCACCGAGAGCGGCTGCACCGTCCACCTCGTCGACGACGGCATGGACACCGGCCCCATCATCGCCCAAGCCCGCGTCCCCCTCCTTCCCACCGACACCCCCGCCACCCTCCACGCCCGCATCCAAATCGAGGAACACCGCCTCTACCCCGAAGCCATCAAAATGGTGGCCCAAACCTAGCGCCGGCCTCCACAGGCCGCATTCCGCATTCCCAATTCCCCCTCCCTCGTTCAAGCTCCCCCCAGATGGCCACGGGCAAGGACGGAAAACTCACTCCCATGATGGCGCAGTATCAAAAGCTGCGCCGCTCCCTCCCCGACGACGTCCTCCTCCTCTACCGCCTCGGCGACTTCTACGAAATGTTCTTCGAGGACGCCAAGATCGCCGCCGGCATCCTCAACGTCGCCCTCACCAAACGCCACACCGTCCCCATGTGCGGCGTCCCCCACCACGCCGCGCAGGGCTACATCGCCAAACTCATCAAGGCCGGCAAACGCGTCGCCCTCGGCGAGCAAACCTCCATACCCGTCCCCGGCCAACTGGTCGATCGCGAGATCTCCCAGATCCTCTCCGCCGGCACCATCGACGACCTCAACCTCCTCGACGACAGCCGCCACAACTACCTCGCCGCCGTCTTCCAGCACAAGAAGACCTGGGGCCTCGCCTGCGCCGACCACTCCACCGGCGAGTTCACCGTCGCCGAGTTCCCCGACCGCCAGCAACTCGAGGACGAACTCGCCCGGCTCGCCCCCTCCGAACTCCTCATCTCCGACGAGCAACTCCAGCAACTCGGCAACCTTCGCGGCGCCCTTCCCTACGACGGCTACGCCTTCCTCCTCGACCAGGCCAACCACACCCTCCGCGAGCACTTCAAGGTCCAGTCCCTCGACGGCTTCGGCTGCGCCGGCATGCACCCCGCCATTTCCGCTGCCGGCGGCATCCTCCACTACCTCTCCTTCCAGCTCCGCCGCTCCTGCGACCACCTCCGCACCCTCTCCGTCCGCAACTTCGGCGAGCAGGTCGCCGTCGATGCCGCCTCGCAGCAAAACCTCGACCTCGTCGACTCCCGCTCCGGCCGCCAACACACCCTCCTCGGCGCCCTCGACCGCACCGCCACCCCCATGGGGGCCCGCAAACTCCGCGACTGGATCCTCCACCCCACCTCCAACCTCCCCGAACTCCTTTCCCGCCAGGACCTCATCGCCTCCTTCCTTGCCGAGCCCTTCCTCCTCTCCAAATGCCGCGAGGCCCTCAAAAACATACGCGACATCGAGCGCTGCACCGGCCGTCTCTCCCAAGGCTCCGGCAACCCCCGCGACCTCCTCGCCCTCTCCACCTCCCTCACCCAAATCCCCCCCCTCCGCGAAGACCTCTCCTCCCTCCCCCAACCTTCAACAATCAACAATCAACAATCAGCAATCGTAAATCCCAACTCGCAAACAACAGACCTTCCCTCCCCCCAATCACCAATAACCACTCTCCATTCCACCCTCTTAACCCGCATCCAGGAATTCCCCGCCCTCGTCACCCTCTTCGCCTCCGCCCTCGCCGACGAACCACCCGCCTCCCCCAAGGACGGCGGCATCATCCGCGACGGCTACTCCCCCGAACTCGACGAACTCCGCTCCGCCTCTCGCGACGGCAAACGCTGGATCGCCGACCTCCAGGCCTCCGAACGCCAGCGCACCGGCATCGATTCCCTCAAGATCAAGTTCAACAACGTCTTCGGCTACTTCATCGAAATCACAAAATCCCACCTCACCAAGGTCCCCGACGACTACCAGCGCAAGCAAACCATGTCCAACGCCGAGCGCTATATCACGCCCGGCCTCAAGGAAGTCGAAAACAAGGTCCTCGGCGCCGAGGAACGATCCAAAAAGCTCGAATACGAGGAGTTCGTCAAACTCCGCGAGGCGGTCGGCGCAGAACTCGACGCCCTCCAACAAACCGCCGACGCCCTCGCCACCCTCGACGTCCTCCTCGGCCTCGCCGAAACCGCGCAACGCTACCAGCACTCCCGCCCCGCCCTCGACGAATCCCGCCACCTCAACATCGTCAACGGCCGCCACCCCGTCCTCGAACAAACCATGGTCGACGAGAAGTTCGTCCCCAACGACACCCTGCTCGATCCCGAAACGTCCCGCCTCATCATCCTCACCGGCCCCAACATGGCCGGCAAGTCGACCTACATCCGCCAGGTCGCCCTCATCACCCTCATGGCCCAGATCGGCGCCTTCGTCCCCGCCGAGTCGGCCCACATCGGCCTCGTCGACCGCATCTTCTGCCGGGTCGGCGCCTCCGACGACCTCTCCAAGGGCCAGTCCACCTTCATGGTCGAGATGAACGAGACCGCCCTCATCATCAACAACGCCACCGACCGCTCCCTCGTCATCCTCGACGAAATCGGCCGCGGCACCGCCACCTTCGACGGCCTCTCCATCGCCTGGTCCGTCGCCGAATACCTCCACGACACCATCCAGTCCCGCACCCTCTTCGCCACCCACTACCACGAGCTCTGCGACCTCGCCAACACCAAGGGCGCCGTCGAAAACCACAACGTCGCCGTCCGCGAATGGAACGACGACATCATCTTCCTCCGCAAAATCCTCCCCGGCCCCGCCGACAAATCCTACGGCATCCAGGTCGCCAAGTTGGCGGGCCTCCCCAAACCCATCATCGACCGCGCCAAGGAAATCCTCGGCCACCTCGAACAAAACGCCGCCCGCCCCGAGTCCCAACCCACCCGCAAACGCAAAACCGCCCGCGAGGACAAGACCTTCCCCCAATCCAACGCCCCGCAGTTGGATCTCTTCGACTAACCCCGGCAGCCGGCCCAATCGTGGCGTGACCGTCCCGGTCGCAAGCCTCCCCCAACGTGGCGACGGTTTCCACCTGCCCCGGCGTACCTTCCAGCGAAGACGGAACCGCCAAGCCGATCCCCCAACCAGTGGCCTGACCGTCCCGGTCATCAGCCTCCCCTCCCCTCGTAGCGGCGCCTCTGCGAGGCGTCGGCTGTTCCACCCTCCTCCTCTCCAAGGCCCCTGCCGCATCCTCGCTCACCGACTTCCCACCCGTGGCGGCGATTTTCCAACCGCCCGGCCGACTCCCCCAACCCCGGACGGGGTGCCCAGAGCCCTAGCCGCTAGTGCAAACTAGCGGCCCCCTCCCCAACTTCCCGAGCCCCGGCAGCGGGCGACAGAGACCTCCGCAGCTCCTCCCCCCCCAACTCTCCACAAATACCTGTCCAACCCAGTCAGCAATCCCGCAAGGGAACGCTGCTGCAAGCAGTCGAACAAATCACTCAAAACCAACAGCTTCCAGCCTCACTTCCCTCTGCCCCCTTGCCTAAATTCGAAGAAATGGATACCTCCTGAACTAATCGATCTAAACTGTCCGGCACCAACGATTCACCACCGATGAAAACACTGACCACAACAATATTGCTCATTCTGCTGGGAGTGCTCTGCGCCAATTCCCTGATGGCCACGGAATTCGAGGATCTTCAGTCCAGATTCGAAGTCGCTGAAGCTGCCGCACTTCGCCCAATCAGCAGCCTGAACGAGAAGTATACCGATCAACTTCAAACGCTCGCCACACAAGCACAGACAGAGGGAAATCTCGAAAAGGTTCTGGCGATCAACAACGAGATAAAGAGTTTTGCCTCCGCAACGACTGCAACCCCTTCGCCGTATGATGATCTCAATCGCTTGCAGGAGATCTACGATAGAGAACGCCGAAAACTTCAACCTCAGGTCTGGACGAAGCAACTGGAGCTTCTCAAGACCTGCGAGGAATCGATTCGCCAACTGCAATCCGATCTGACCAAGGATGGGAAGATTTCGGGGGCAGTGGCACTCAAAACTGAATTGACCAAAACCGTGGAGCGCCAGGAAACAATCACGGCGCAAATCGCGCGAGTGAATGACCGGACGATTCACGCAGACCTGTATGATCTGCTGGAGGGCACCTGGACCTTCACGACAACCGGAAACAAGTTCCACATCAAAGCAGATGGCGCGATCGACGACAACAAGGACGGCGCTCGAGTGGAGATCATTGATCCCAAACGCCGTATTGTCCGTGTCGCCGCTCACCTCTACACCCTCTCCAAAGATGGCCTCGTTCTAAGCGGCGAGGGATTGGAGGGGGGATCAAAACACCCGGCGAAGAAACTCGAAGAAGCCGAACCCCAAAGATAGGTTCGGGCGGCAGCCCCGATTCCATCCGTCGTCCCCGACTACTTCCCCGACAAACAATTTCACTCATCTCCGAAACACGCGGCAATCAGCCCAATCAGCCAAGGCCAAGTATTGATCAATAAGGATACTCCGTCCACCCAATCCTCTCACAAGCCGCGTAAAGCTCCGGGTCCGCCGCCTTGACCTTCTGCCAGCGCTTTCTCTTCCCCGGCTTAATGGCCGAGACCCGCAGGAGAAGTCCCGCCATCTCCCGAATCTCCACGTCCGGATGCTTCGTCAAACTCTCCAACCTTATGCGGTTCTTCGTGGAAATATTGGATTGCTCGACGAACCCCCAAAGCTCCTCACCCACTTCGATTAACTCGAATTCCTCCTTCGGTAACCGATCCCAATCGCGACAGACATGATCACGATGCCCCTTGCCTGAGAACTTCTCGTTGGCCCGTTCCCGACCGCAAATCCGGCAATAGTGTCCCATGACTCGTTCCGCCCCCCATCGACATCACAGATCCCGCATCACCAGCCACCGCTCATAAGTCTCCCGCGCCCGGGTGAACTCCACGGCCTGAGGATCGAACTTCGCTTCCCGGATCGCCTTCAACTGCTCCGGATCCCAGTCCTCCGTATAATCCGAATCCTCTCCAAGCAGCTCTTGGTATCCCCAGATGCCCCCGCAATCCTCCGGCGGGCAGGCGCCCCGACCCTTGAGCAGTTCGGGCAGCGGATTCAACACCTTCGGATCCACCACATCCTCGATCTGAATCTGATGCTCCCAGTTGTCCCCGAAATCGTAGCAGTAGTGGATCTTGCGAAACCCGCGCTCCACCACCTCGAAAAGGGTCGTCTGCAGTTCCGGCAATTGCTCGACGCCAAGGCCGAACATTGGCAGATCCTCGCCCTCCGGATTCCACTCGATCAGCGCCACCCGGTCCCGTCCGTTCCGGATCTCGAAATTGTGCAGGTGGCAATCCTGCCACCCCATCGCGTCCTGAATCGCGACATGCAGGTCGAAAAAACTCGCATCCACCGGCATGCTGATTCTCCGCCAGATCGGTGGCTTCGCCCCAACCAGGTCGATCCGCATCACGAAGCGGGCCGGACAGGTCGGCTCACGGTATTCGGACTCTCCGGCTTCCATCATTCCATCCGCCACCGGTGTTTCGACTCCGTCCTCCGTTCTGCCCGTGATCGAATTGACCAACGCCTCAACCGCAGTGTTCAGGTTGGGCAACCTCTCCAGAGGGAGAATCTCCAAGCCGCTCGATGCTGCGAGTTCCTCAAACGCCGCCTCGGTCAGCGGGCTCGCCACCAGCAGGGTCTCCGGCAGATAACCCTTCTCCTCCGCCATGGCCGCAAATGATTTTCGCTGCATCGCCATCCGACAATCGGTCGGCGAGCCGATCAACGGTGCTGGCAAGGCCAAAGATTCATGTGGAGCCGTCACGGTCAGAGTGGGGTAAACCAAACGGCCTCCCACCGGGGCCGGCCCGGGAAGAAAAAACGATCCAATTTCCCACGTGGTCCCCTTTTTCGTCTTCAACTTCCCCATCCGTGCATGAAACACATCATCCCGCGGGACCTCCGGCACCACCTTGGGCGGGGCAATCGGAAATTCGGAAACACTGCCCTTCCAATCACCCGCGTCACGAGGATCTCCGCCCTCCTTCAGTCCAAAAATCGGAATCCTCGGATTCTCGCCCCGGCGGGTGTTGTAGTAGGCCTCCTCTTCCACATGTTCGGTGAACTCTCCGAACACCGGCAGCAAGCGCAGCGCGTTCGCCAGCATCCGACCCTCCTCTTCCTCGATGAACCACGGATAGTGCTCCGGTCGATGGGACCGGAACGACACATAGCCATTGGTCCCTTTCCTCACACCTTCCGGCGGAAACTGCTCGTTCCATTCCAAATCCTCCTCAGGCAATCCGTCCTTCCCGCAAAACTCACACTCGATCATCCGCAGATCAAACAAGGCCGCGTTCTGGTTCAATTCCCCGGTTGCGATCACTCCATTCCAAAAACGGATCCCTTCTTCCGGCAGATAGAGCTGCAGCGCGAACACTTTTCCGTCCATCCCGAGGATCGACACGATCTGCAACTCCCCGGTCTCGGGATCCCGCACACCATACCAATCCTGATCGCAATACTCCTCCCACGGCTCGCTCTGCCGCACCTTGTATGCCAGCCCAAAAAGCTCCTCCCGCAGATCCTCGGACATCTCCGGCATCCATAACTCCTCCTCGCCCAAAGGGCCCGCGTTGTTCAGATCAAATATCACGGCCCCACCGATAATTCGAGTTCTCCCCCCGATCAAGACACGAGGATGCTAATTCTCAGTTCTTCTTTCCCCCCAGCGGATTCCACACCCGCTCGAGCCCAAACCCTTCAAAATCCTTCCCGTTCGCCGTCGCGAACTCCGTCACCCCGTGATGCCGCAGCGTCAGCGCCAGCCGCACATCAAAGATCCGCCGCCGCGCGAAGTCCGGCCCAGCCGCCTCCCTCCACACCGCCTCCATCACCCCCGACCCCGGGCCGGGATAGTCCAGGATGTCCCACCGCGGATTGCTCCGCAGCGTCTCAATGATCCCCGCCGCCTCCGCGCCCCCCAAGGGCCGCCGCGCCACCGCCGGATTCCGGAGCAGCACATACAACTCTACGAGCACCAACTCGCACAACGCGAAATTCGCATCGTCCTTCCGCTCTTCCAGAAACCCCCGCGCCGCATCATGTCCCGGCCTGCTCGCCTCGAGCGCCACAAAGAGGATGTTAGTGTCGCAGCTGGTCATTCTCCTTCCTCGTAACGGGCCGCGTCCTCCCGCAGCCTTGCCGCGATCAAGCGCGCCGCCCCCACCCCCAGATTCGCCTCCTCCCGCCAGTCCTCCTCAGCAAACGGATCCCCCCGCAACCCCAGCTCCACCGGATCCGGCAATCGCCAAGTAGCCTCCCCATCCCCAGCTCCCGACCATGGCTGCCTCGCCGTCATCTGCTCCAAACCCCGCCGCACCAGCTCCGCAAAGGACCATTCCTTCGCCGCCGCCATCCGCTTGGCCCGATCAAACAGCTCATCCGGGATCTGCACCTGCGTCTTGATCATCTCAGTGATGGCAATATGCCATCATGGCGAATCCCTGTCAATCCACCATCACTCTCTCCCAAATAAGCCGCAAAGCCAGGGAGGGGAGGTGCCGGCCTGCCCCCGAGAACCAGCCTCAGCAACTCTTGCCCCCAATTCCCAGCCTCCCGAGCCGCTCCTTGAGAAGCTCCCGATAGGCCTCCTTCTTCCTCTCCGGGAGAAAGCTGCGATCGATAGATGTAACGCGTCGGGATAATCACGTGTAATCGGGTGCTGCAGGTTTCGGAATAATCTCGGGACGACGGAGGCGGTGGCCTTTGGCAAAGCGGCGGGCAAGATCGCGGGGCAGGCC
>JAQCFL010000158.1 GCA_027619375.1 Verrucomicrobiota bacterium
AAGGCTGCCAAATTGAAGCTTTCACTCCTCATCCACCCACTGATTCGGCGGAAGAGGCATTTCTTGTTTGCTGTTACTTCCTTTCCGACTTCGGCTGTCCGATGTCGGGCGAATTGTCGTCGGAGGTTTCAGTTCGCGTCGCGGTCATCGCGCGCCATTGACCCCATCTGGGAATGAACATCGGCACGCGTTTGCGGTATTCGCGGTATTCGTCGCCGAATTCCTCCTCCACTTTGCGCTCTTCGCTCCGCGCCAGCAGGTAATAGGCGAGGACGATGACGGGAAAGAGAGCGACCGAAAAAACGGTGGGCCAATGAACAATTCCCTCGCCGAATAGCGCGATGAAAAGCCCGGTGTATTGGGGGTGCCGCACCAAGCCGTAGAGGCGATCGGTGATGAGTCGGTTTTCTTTCCGGGCGCGATGCAGCTCGCGCCATCCCTTCATGAAAATCCCGATGCCGATGAAGAGCAGGATGTAGCCGAAGATCATCGCGATCATCATGCCGGTTTCTCCCATGCCCAAAAGCGTGGACCACAGACTGGCGTTGAGATTGATCTGATCGAGGCCGAAGAAGCGGACGAGCAGGTAGATGGTGAGCGGGAAGCCATACATCTCCGCGTAGAGGGCGATGATGAAGGCCTAGACGACCCCGGCGCTGGCCCATTCTTTCCACGTCTTTGGCGCCAGGTAGCGGTAGAGAAGCCAGGATGCTATCACGATAAAAATCAGGGCGAGCCCCCAGGCCCCGGAATGGTCGATGTGCTCTTTCATTGTTGGGTTTTTTTCGGCCTGCTATGAGACGTTTCGGATTGATCCCGAATCCCGAATACCTACAACGGTTGGCTGACCGGATTCCCTCGGATAATGTGGCTTTGCCGGGGATTCTGGCCTGGGGCCTGACCGGCCCACGGGAAGACTGAGGGATCCTCCGCCCGGAACCGTTCATGCCTCCATGCCTGAAGATCCCCTGAACAAGTTCGACAATTGGGTGCGGGACCACGAACGCCCCCCTCCGGGGCTTCCACCCGACATGCGTGACGAGGTTTGGAATCGGATCGCAGCCCAAGGACAAAAAAATGCTTTTGCGGCCTGGCTGGAGGGGACCTTTTTGGAGGACATCCCGCCGCAGCGCCTACTGGCCGCCTATTGCGCGGTCGCAGTCCTCGTCAGCACCGTGGCGGGAGTCGTCTTGGGTTCCTTGCCACCCCCAACCAAACCCGAGCTCTTCCCAGCCGTTACCGCCGCCCCGGAATTGCGCATCCTCTACTAATCTCGTTCACTCCTCATCCGGTGAAATACTCCCCAAAAACCATCGTCGTGATCATCGCCCTCTTCATGTCGATCCTGGTGATCTGCGGCACCTCCTGCATGGGAACAGCCAGCTATATTTTCCATCGTCACGAGAACGAAGCCCATCGGGACCACCGTTGGCTCCACCACGAATTGAACCTGGACGAAGACGACCTGCCCGACCTCGCGGCGCTCGAAACCTCTTACTTGCGGGAGAGAGCGCTCCTCCTCGGAGAGATGGAGGACCTTCAGGCCGAACTGTCCGGTCAGCTCCTCTAAAAATCCGCCTTCGACGACCAACTGGTCGCGACGATCCAAAATATCCACACCGTCCACGGACAACTCCAGAAACTGAGCATTCAACATTACTTTGACATGCTCTCCATCCTCCCCGAGCCGCAGCAGCGGCGCCTGCGGGATCTCGCCGCCGAATCCCTTGCCGCCCCCCCGCAAGACACCCCCTGAGGCGCAAGCCGTGCGGAGCTCTTCGAAGTTTTTGCGAAGCATTCCTGACCGCATCCGGGCTATTGTGATCATTGAGATGAACTCCAAGTCTTCAGCCCCCTCGGTCGAGCCAGCACTACGGGCGATTTTCGAGCTTCGGGGAACTTTGGTCAAGGAACGCGATTCCATGATCCGTGATCGAGCCGGATGGACCGATCCCGACGTGTCGTGCCTGACCGCCGTCCGGAACGGCGACGGCTCCGGGCTGGACGAACTGATGCGCCGCCACGGAGAGGCCCTGCACCGCTTCATTTTTCGCTACACATACAATGCGCAAGACGCCGCCGACCTCACCCAGGAAACCTTCCTCCGCGTCTTTCGCAAGGCGGCCTCCTACATGCCCACCGCAAGGGTCAAGACCTGGATCTATACCATCGCCCTGAACCTATGCCGCGACCGGGCCCGTCGGGCCAAACATATCAAATGGATCCCGTTTCTCAGTACTCAAAGAACTGAAAACTCAAGGTGTGGTCTGGAGGACACCCTCCCTGACGACCGACCCGACCCGGGCGATTCGACGAGCCAGCTGGAGCTGGCGACCGCCATCACGGAGGCCATCGCCACCCTGCCGGAAAAACTGCGGGCCCCGTTCGCCCTCTGCGTGCTTGACGACCTCCCCCACGCAGCGGCAGGCGAGATCCTCAAGCTTTCCGCCAAATCCGTGGAAGTCCGGATCTACCGGGCCCGGCAACGCCTCCGCGAGGTGCTGCGGCCCTTCCTGAATGATCTCGAACTTTCCTGAGGGGTTCGCAGCCGTCACCCGTTGATATTGGTATGGGGCGATCAACTCGGTCACCGGATCGGGTATCGACCCAGCAAAACCAACAAGAATATCAACCATGAAAAAAAGAACCAAGTCCATCCTGTTCATCCTGCCCGTCATCGTCGGCCTGCTCTCGGCCGGAATCACACAGGCTGCACCTCCCGGCAAAGGCATTCCAGGCGGCCGCGGAAGGGTCTATAAGGCCGCCACGGAGGAGTCCATGAAAGGCCTCGAGAAGGGCGACCAGTTTGCGGTCATTTGCAACGAATGCGGCACCATGACCATCAAGACGGTGGGCGACCCGAAAGAAGTCGCGGCACTCTGCCACGAGGGCGGAAAAATTCATTGCGACAGTTGTGAGGCTGATCGCGTGGCCAAGAAAGTCGGCCCTCCCGGCAAACAGCACACAATCTTCGTCGACGAGCATGGCAAAAATTGCATGATGATCGTTCCGATGAAGAAGAAATCGTAGGGACCTTTCCCAGACCACCGGAGCGCCGCCCCACACAGCGGCGCTCCGGAGTCACCCCGTCCCAAACGCGGTCATCCCACCAGTCCCGGGAGCAATCCCGGCCTTCATCCCAAGCCTCTCCTCGCGATCGTCATGAAACACACCCTGCTTCACATCCTCGGCTGCACCTTGCCAATCCTCGTCATCATCCTCCTGCCCGGCTTCGGTGTCAGCTCCGGCATCACCTTCACCCTGTTCGTCATTCTCATGTTCGGCTGCCACCTCATCATGATGGGTGGTCACGGCCACGCCCATGAGGACCACCACCCAATCAACGACCAACATCCCCCCAACAAGACCGCGCAATGACCCTGAATCCCAAGTGCCTCGGTCTGGCCAGCGGAGCTGCGGCGTCCCTGTTCTATCTGGGCTGCATCCTCCTGATGCATGCCTCCAGTCCGGATGCTCTCGTCGTCTTTTTCAACAGCATCCTGCACGGCCTCGACATCGGTCCGATCATGTTGTCCGAGGTCAGTTGGAGCCTCTCCCTCTTCGGCTTGGTCAACACCTTCGTCCTGAGTTGGTTGTTTGGCGCTCTCGTCGCGGTGGTCTACAACCTCGCAGCACGTTCTCCCTGCCACCCCGGAAGGGCGTGATCTCCGACCACTACGCCTGGCTGGCGTGGGCCTCGGCCTTCCTGATCCCTTGGGCGGCCCTTTTCGTGTTCTTCCCGCGCATCGGCCAAACCATGTGGCGGACCAGCCTTTACACCATGCCCTTCGGTCTTACCGAACCGCTCTTTGTGCCCGAATACTGGAATCCGCCAAGCCTCTTCGATCTCGCCCAACGCACCGGCTTCGACCTTGAGAGCCTAATCTTCTGTTTCGCGATCGGCGGCCTCGCCTCGGTCGCCTACGACGTCTTGCGAAACCAAAGACTCATCTCCCTTGATCCCACCGAACGGGCCCATCCCCGTCATCGGCTCCACTATCTGACCTTGCTCATGCCATTCATGATCTTCCTCGCGCTCGTTTTCATGCCGTGGAATCCAATCTACCCGGGGATTGCCGCCATGATCGCCGGTGCCCTCGCTACCAGGTGCCGTCCCGATATCAAAAATCGCACTTGGGTTGGGGGGGTCCTTTTCCTCGGCATTTACGTCCTCTTCCTCCAGGGCCTCGAATTCACCCAACCGGGCTATATTCAGCGTTATTGGAACCTCTCCTCCCTGACCGGGATCAGCTTCCTCCGGATGCCCCTTGAAGAGTTGCTTTTTGCTGCGGGATTTGGTCTCTACTGGGCAGGAATCTACGAACACTTTACCTGGCGTGCCTCCACCCGGCACGCCGGACCACGTGTCCCGCTTCCCGCTCCCTGACCAATTCGCCATGCACGCCCGCGCCTTCCATTTGCTCCTCTCCCTCCTCGCCGCCCTCTCCGCCGCAGCAGCCCCCGCCATCTTCCTCCAACCCTGCCCCGAGGGCGGTCACCTCCCCGACGCCCTCACCACCCCCGACGGCACCGTCCACCTCGTCTTCCACCGCAGCAAACCAGGCAGCAGCGATCTCTTCCACGCCACCTGGAATCCCGCCACCAAGGCATTTTCGGACCCCGTCCGCATAAATTCCACTCCCGGCTCCGCCGTCGCGACCGGCGCGGTCCGCGGGGCCCACCTCGCCCTCGCCAAGGACAACTCCCTCCACGTCGCCTGGATGGGTTCCATGCGCACCGCGCCGGAGGAGAACCACGCCCGCATCCCCATGCTCTACGCCCGGTCGCTCGATGCAGGCCAATCCTTCTCCTCACAGCGCAACCTCGTCACCACCGCCTACGGACTCGACGGCGGCGGCACCATCACCGCCGATCCCACCGGCCATGTTCATGTTCTCTGGCATGCCAACGGCGACGAGAACACTCCCACCGTCCGCAGTGTCGTCATCGCCAGTTCAGAGGACAGTGGCGCCTCCTTCGCCCCCGAACGCACTCTGCAAACCGAAGCCAGCGGCGTTTGCCCCTGCTGCGGCATCCGCGCCGCCTCCTCCCCCGACGGCAGCGACCACTTCGTCCTCTTCCGCAGTGCCCCCCTCCCCGACGAACGCGGCATCCGGATCTTCTCCTTCAACCCCGCCAAGCCCGCCAACCAACTCGTCCACTCCGATTCATGGAAAATCAACACCTGCCCGGTCTCCTCCGGATCCTTCGCCTTCAATCCCACCCACTTCGCCGTCTCCTGGGAATCCAACAACCGCGTCACCGCCGGCATCTTCGACCGTCCATCCGGCAAACTCACCCGATCCCTCACCGCCCCCGACCCGGCCGCCCATAACAACCAGAAGCATCCCTCCCTCGCCCTCGCCGCCGACGGATCCGTCCTCCTCGCCTGGCTCGAAGTCCACGGCTGGGGCAACCCCGGCACCCTGCGCTGGCAACACTTCAACCCCGCCGGACTCCCCACCGCTCTCTCCGGCTCCCAAAAACTTCAGTCCCCCTGGACCCGCCCCTCCATCATCTCCCATAAAGGCAACTTCACCATCTTCCACTAATGTCCGACTCCAAACACCACCACGAAAACCCCGAGCAGGAATCCGACAACCACTCCTGCTGCCACCACGACCACGGCCATTCCCTCGACCCCGCCGCCACCAAGGCCAAACCCGGCCAGTGGACCTGCCCCATGCACCCCGAGGTCATCTCCGACAAACCCGGCGACTGCCCGAAGTGCGGCATGGCCCTCGAAGAGGTCCCCGTCCTCTCCTCCGCCACCATCTACACCTGTCCCATGCACCCCGAGGTCGAGCAGGACCACCCCGGCGACTGCCCGAAGTGCGGCATGCCCCTCGAACCAAAGGAAGCCACCGCCGAAGACGACCACGCCGCCCACGAAATCCGCAGCCTCTCGCGCAAGTTCTGGATCGGCCTCGCCCTCACCGTCCCGCTCTTCCTGATCGCCATGGGCGGAATGTTCCCCGCCCTCCGCCTCCGCGAACTCCTCCCCCCGCACATCTCAAAGTGGATCGAACTCGCCCTCGCCACCCCCGTCGTCCTCTGGTGCGGCGGACTCTTCTTCGCCAAAGGCTGGCGCTCGGTCATCAACCGCAGCCCCAACATGTTCACCCTCATCATGCTCGGCGTCGGCGCGGCCTTTATCTACAGCACCATCGCCGTCCTCGCTCCCGGCCTCTTCCCCGAGGCCTTCCGCCACCACGGCAACGTCGAACTCTACTTCGAAGCCGCCGCCGTCATCACCGTCCTCGTGCTGTTAGGCCAACTCCTCGAAGCCAAGGCCCGCAGCCGCACCGGCCAGGCCATCAAATCCCTCCTCAATCTCTCCGCCAAAACCGCCCACCGCCTCACCGATGGAGGCGAGGAGGAGATCCCCATCGACCGACTCCACATCGGCGATCTCCTCCGCGTCCGCCCCGGCGAAAAGGTCCCCATCGACGGCACCATCACCGAAGGCAACAGCAACGTCGACGAATCCATGATCACCGGCGAGTCCCTCCCCGTCTCCAAAGGCGAGGGCGACCCCGTCATCGGAGCCACCGTCAACCAAACCGGTTCCTTCGTCATGCGCACCGATAAAGTCGGCGGCGACACCCTCCTCTCCCAGATCGTCCACATGGTCGCCGAGGCACAACGCAGCCGCGCCCCGATCCAAAAACTCGCCGATTCGGTCGCCGCCATCTTCGTGCCCGCCGTCATGCTCTGCGCCATCGTTACCTTCGCCATCTGGGCCATCTGGGGACCCGATCCCGCCATGGCCTTCGCCCTCGTCAATGCCGTCGCCGTCCTCATCATCGCCTGCCCCTGCGCCCTCGGCCTCGCCACCCCCATGTCCATCATGGTCGGCGTCGGCCGCGCCGCGCAGTCCGGCATTCTCGTCAAAAATGCCGAAGCCATCGAGATCGCCGAAAAGGTCGACACCCTCATCACCGACAAAACCGGCACCCTCACCGCTGGAAAACCCCGCCTCACCTCCACCATCCCTGTCGATGGCGGCGACCCCGACCAACTCCTCGCCCTCGCCGCCTCCCTCGAACAAAGCTCCGAACACCCCCTCGCCCGCGCCATCGTCGATGCCGCCAAGGAAGCCGGTCAGTCCCTCGCCGACGCCACCAACTTCCAATCCACCACCGGCGGCGGCGTCAGCGCCGACATCGATGGTGCCACCATCCGCGTCGGCAAACGCGACTTCCTCCGCGACAATGGCGCCACCATCCCCGACTCCCTCGAAACCCAGGCCGCCAAACTCGAGGCCGAGGCCCAAACGGTCGTCTTCGTCGCCTCCAACGAAAACACCCTCGGCATCCTCGCCATCGCCGACCCCATCAAGGACTCCACCCCCGCCGCCATCGCCGCCCTGCACGAACGCGGCATCCGCATCATCATGGCCACCGGCGACAACGAGCGCACCGCCCAAGCCGTCGGCAAATCCCTCAACATCGATGAAGTCCACGCCGGCCTCTCCCCCGAGCAGAAAATCCAACTCGTCCGAGACCTCAAGAAGTCCGGCGCCATCGTCGCCATGGCCGGCGACGGCATCAACGACGCCCCCGCCCTCGCCGAAGCCCACGTCGGCATCGCCATGGGCACCGGCACCGATGTCGCCATCGAAAGCGCCGGCATCGCCCTCGTCAAAGGCGACCTCCACGGCATCGTCTCCGCCATCGGCCTCAGCCGCGCCGTCATGCGCAACATCCGCCAAAACCTCTTCTTCGCCTTCTTCTACAACGCCCTCGGCGTCCCCATCGCCGCCGGCATCCTCTACCCCCTCACCGGCACCCTCCTCAGCCCCATGATCGCCGGGGCCGCCATGTCCTTCTCCAGCCTCTCCGTCATCCTCAACGCCCTCCGCCTCCGCAAGGCCTGACCCAACAGCGCCCGCAACACCACCCAAACGGAGCCGCGACATTCCTGCCTGCCTTGCCGTGGCTTCCCGCGACAGCAAGTCGCTCAAAAAACGGAGCCGCGACATTCCTGTCGCAGAGCAGCCTCCCGGCTGCGACATACCCAACCACACCCCGCCTCACACTGCACTCCCCCGCACCCGCGCTGCCACCCCGACAATGCTCCCTCGCCCCTCCACCACCGATCAACTCGTCGATAACCAAAAAATCA
>JAQCFL010000005.1 GCA_027619375.1 Verrucomicrobiota bacterium
AAAGCTCTCGGCGTCCTTTTCTCCAATTCTTCCTGACCAGAAAATCAGCTAAACTGTTACGACCAGAAAATCAGCTAAACTGTTACATTCTGGCGGGGGACGCTCCAGGCTTCCGCACCGAGGTGATCAGCAGCGCAGGCGATTCGCTGGGGCGCGAGAGACCGGAGGTTACCTACGCAGTGCCCGGCGCCGCTCCCTGTAGGAGGCGGCGTTTCCCGTTGGCTCACAAGCGAAGAAGATGAATCCGATCAAGCTCACCAGCGGGATCAATCCCAGAAATCCCCAACCGCCATTCAATCCGATGTTGATGCAGCGCTGCCAGTTGAGCGCCACATTCGCCGCCAACTTGCTCATTCCTATGCCGAAAAGGACAAGGAATTGAAGTTCGCTCTCCCGGAAGAGCGCCACGATAAACGCGCATCCCAATAAGATGCCAAGCATGTAGGCAATATAGGGACCTCGGGTCATTCCCGGCATCGGGATGACGATCGGGGCGTAGCACTTTGGACACGTCTGCCGGGTAAGCCCGTCGCCAAGTGGAGCGCTGAGCTTTTCTGTGCAATTCGGACACGGGAACTTGAACTTTTTCATGGCTGGCTTTCAGAGGATGCGTTGAAGAAATTATCCGGATAGGTGGGACAAAGGCAGGGGCACACCCAGGATCAAAATCGCGTGTCCCGGCTGCTCTTACCGCTCTTGCCAGGGAATCCCGCAAACATCGCGTCGATCATCTGAGGCATGACCGCGGCGTAGTCGCTGGACCGTCCCGCGCTACGGACTCGACCCTCGAAAACCTGATTTTTGTTCTTATCCCAGATCATCATCACCAAAAAGCGGTCGTGCTCGGTGGAGGAACTCACATAATTCGCGTTACCCGAGAGATGGACTCGGTCCCCCCCCATCCAATAATGGATGCCCACCTTGTAGTCGTCTTTCTCCCCCCCCTGAATCGGCCTCCATCCATATTCTGTGAGGTGCTCAGCGACTTGGGCGGCGTAGTTCCGAAACTCGAGGCTGGAATTGTCGCGTGCGGAAAACACGGAGAAGGTTTGGCCGGCGCCCGTGGGTGGAAGCTGGTGAAACCGGGACACCCGACTCTGGGTGCAAGAACTCAGGAGAATGCACAATGCACCACCGAACAGCGGGAGAATGGTGTTCCGATTCAATGGGATTTTCTTCATTTCGTGGTTGTTGTTATTGCTGCTTCCGGAATAGGGCCGCCCGGCCGAGTGCCAGCCACCGCCCCCCAATTGATCCGGACGAGCGCTATTAACGCATCCGGTTCCATTGGGCTATTAAGTTGCGGCTTCCCTGAGGCTCCCCTCCAAGGCTGACCAGCGGCTAACATCCTGAGCACCCGCCCACCGGGAGGCGAGCAGGAATTGGGTCCCCGCCCGGCTTTTGGCACCCACCGGGCTGTGGGTGGGGTTGCCTAAATTACGACACATGTATCGGTTTCGCCCTCCCCCCTCTGCAATTCCCCCCTCCACCGTGTCATAAGACTATGACGAAGGCCCTTTGGCCATCCCGTCACCCCGCAAAGCGCCCGGCCATCCGCCGGGCGTTTCTGCGTTCACCAACCTCGACCCACCGGCACGGCCCTTTTGTGCCGTGTCGACCAACCCCATGGCGACCGATCCTATTCGGTCCCGCCAAGGGGCGGGACCCGGTCGCCTTTCACCTGAACCACAAACGAAAGGAAACCAACACCATGAGCCCCGAGATGGGAAACCTGTTGATAGATGAGGTCGTGCCCCGTTTGCGGGCCGCCCTCCCCTCCGTCCCCTCCGTCCCCTCCGTGGGCCACGAGGATCGCGAGGAACTCCTCGCGGATATGACGGCGAATGCCGCCAAGATGATGGACTCGGCGGAGAAGGCCGGGAAACGGTTCAGCGCCGGCAATATCGCGTATTACGCGAGCCGGGCCGCCCGCAGCGGGAGGCGCTCGACCTGGTCGGGTCGCACCGACGTCCTGTGCCCTGCCGCCTCCCTGGACCGCTCCGTCCGTTTCGAGCACCTCGATGGGGACCCCGATGGAGGGAGAACCACCCGCCAGCCCCACGCTGACTTCTGCGACGGCGCGGAAGGATTGCACGAGATCGCGTGGACCGGGAGTGGCCCCGGCTCTGGATCCTCTGATCCCGCCGAGGAAGCGGCCCGCAACATCGACTGGGAAGAGTTCCTGGCGGTGCATCCTCCCCGCTACCGGATTGCGGTCCTCGTGCTGGCGGGCGGCGGGACGATGCGGGAGGCGGGCCAAAGCTGCGGCATCGGCGACAGCGCCGCGTGCCTGTTGCGCAAATCCCTCGGGGTGGCCCTGCAGGAGCACTTCGGCCCGGAGATGATCGCCGACCTGATGGGCGGGGGCATCAGGCCCTCCTGGGAGTCGGACCTCCGGGCCAGCCGGGAGCGGCATGTCCGCACCGGCACCGCATACCAGCACGAGATGAGTGCCGGCTAACCCCCGGCTGGGACGCTTCCACCGTCTTCCCCCTTTTAGGGGGGGAGGCGGGCGGGGCTCCAGCGAGCCCCCCCTCCCGCCGGCAACGTCACCATCCCGCCCAACCATGCCATTCCCCAAATGGGGACTGGCTCGGAGATAGGATATTTGTATGCCCACCGGGAAAGCGGCGCCATCTACCAGCCCTTCTACCTCGGGCCCCGCGACGACCTCCCGGCGGAGGAATGCACGGTCGATCAGCTGAAGTTCAAGCTGGCGGCCGCCACGGCCCGATTGACACCAATTGGTGTCATCGGAATGTCGCCAATTGGCGACAAACGGCCCAGCTCATCATGGCGGGTCAAAAACGACACTGTGTCGAATTTGAGGTTCCGATCCCCGCCCGCCCCATACCGGGGCGGGCTGCGACCGCACTTTTTACCTGTCAGGATCCCGGAGATAGAGAAGGCATCATCACTCATCCCCGACGCCGCGCCTCACCATGGAGCCCATCGAGCCTCCCTGGCAAGCCATCAAGGAATGGATCCCCGACGACGAACCCGACCTCGACTGGTTCAACCGTCCCCGGAATCCATCCGATCCAGACCCAGACGGCTTCGACCAGCGTCCTGCCTGGCAACCCGAGGAAATCCCCCTCGGTGACGGCCGCATCCTCGTTCTGGACGACACCTGAAGGCCTCAACCGCTCCGTCCAAACAACCGCTGCCTAAAGAAATCTTGGCAAGGCGGCCCGGAAAGCTACGCTCGCGATCAATGATTTCCGCTCCGAAATCTCCTCATGCCGCCAGATCCCGGCCAACTCCGGAGGTTTTCTTGCCGAAACACGGCCCGCCGACGCACCGACCTGTCCGCCGAAGCCTCGGCGAAGGCGGAAACACCGTATTCTCCCCCCTTTTCCCCCGCAACCCCCATTTCCCCGCCCTCCGGTCCGGCCCGACGGCTGGCTCAGGGGCCTCACCGACAAAGCGATTTCCTAGCAGCCTGTCGGACTTAGGCAACGATCATTGAAGGTGCGAGGGGCATCGGTCCGTATAGAGATCATGGCCGCGCGCTTTGTCTCCATCGACCACGATTCCCCGCTGTTGTTGCCTCCCGACCTGCGGGATTGGATGCCCCCCGGGCACATGGTGCACTTCATCATGGACGCTGTGGATGCTCTGGACCTGCGCGAGGCACGGGTCAACGAGGCGGGCACCGGCTCCGCGCAATATCCGCCCTCAATGATGCTGGGGTTGCTGATCTATTGCTATGCGACGGGCACTTTTTCGAGCCGGCGTATCGAAATGCTCACCTCCGAGAGCGTTTCGGTGCGACTCTTGTGCGCGGACACCCATCCGGATCACGACACGATCTGCAAGTTCCGTCGCGAGAACAAGGCGTTGCTGTCTTCGGCCTTCCACCAGGTGCTCGAACTCGCGGCCCACGCCCAAGTGCTGAAGGTGGGCGATCTCACCGTTTCGGTGGATGGCACCAAGATCCTCGCCTCCGCCAGCAAGCACAGTGCAATGAGCCACGGACACCTGGAAGAACAAATGATTTTGGCCGAAGAGCAGATCGCGGAGTTGCTGGCCAAGGCGGAAGATGCGGACAGCACTCCGCTGCAGGACGGGTTGAGAGTGCCGGAGGAAATCAAGCGGCGCGAGGACCGCATTGCCAAGCTCAAGGCAGCCAAAGCGGTGATGGAAGGGCGGGCCAAGGCACGTTTCGAAGAGGAGCGGGCCGAATATGAGCAAAAGCTCGCGGCACGTCGCGCCAAGCAAGAAGCCACGGGGCGCAAGAGCAGTGGCACGGAGCCACAGCCGCCCAAAGAGGGTCCGCGTCCCAAGGATCAATACAACTTCACCGATCCGGAAAGCCGGATCATGAAAGACGGAGGCAGCTTCGAGCAATGCTTCAACGCGCAAGCCGCGGTGGAAGTCGATACCATGTTGGTGGTGGGGCAGCATGTCTGCAACGCGCCCAACGACAAGCAACAGCTGGAGCCAACGGTGGCTTCGATCAGTCCGGTGGTTGGCGATGTGTCCGGAGTGCTCGCCGACAGTGGATACTACAGCGATGATGCCGTCACCAAAGTCGAGGACGGTGGCAACGGGCCGACGGTGTATGCGGCCATGAAGCGCCACCATCATGGTCGCAGCGTTGCGCAACTCGAGAAGCGCAACGATCCTCCTGCGCCGCCGCCTGGCGCGTCGGTGGCCGAGGTCATGGCCTATCGGCTCGAAACCAAGGCGGGCAAGGAACTCTACGGGCTGCGCAAACAGACGGTGGAACCGGTGTTCGGCATCATCAAGGAGGCCCTTGGCTTCCGGCGCTTCCTGCTTCGCGGTCTTGAGAAGGTGAACCTCGAATGGACCCTGGTGACCACCAGTTACAACCTAAAGCGCCTCTTCAACATGGGAATGCAGGTCAAAAGGGTCTGAATGGGCCCCATGGGGCTCTCTGCGGGAGGGTTCGCCGATCCAATCGGCCCTCTTCGGCTCTGGAGCCCGAGGGAAACCGAGATCACCGCCCACGAACCTCACGACCGATCACCAGCATGCCCTGCCCTCATCATGAAAAATCGGCGGCACTGGACTCAAGTCCGACAGGCTGCTAGGGGTTGGGTTTTCGCTGAGGCCCCTGAGCCAGCCGATGGGCCGGGCCGGAGGGCGGAGGGGGTTACATGGGGCTCAACACCCCCGTCGTCACCCGGGAGGCCTCTGGCACCAGCGGCATGAGCGCCGCCATGAACGGCTCAGTCAACCTCTCGACCTATGACGGCTGGACAGTCCCCACTGATTTCACCCTTGCGTGGCGAACTTGGCGCGCCGGACCCTTGTGCAGGCTGTTGGGCGGCCGACCTTAGGAATGGGGCGGATCGATGTCGACCGGACCGGCCTGGGTGCCCGCGTCGGTCGGCGCGATCTTTGACGCCTTGGCGGGCGGCCCCGGATCCGGGGCCTCGTTGTCGCAGGCCGCCACCCCGAGGGCGATCCCGGCCACGGCGGCTCCGGCGAGAAACTGCTGCTTGCGCTTGTTGGAGTGTCCGAACCGCGCGCGGCGGATGTTGAGCGAGTTCCGGTCGTGTATCCGGTAGACAACATTGCGCACCTCGTCGTCCCGGAAAAACAGGCCCCCGGTCTGGTGGATGCGGCTCCACAGGTGGTAGTCGTCGGCTCCCAGGCCCACCGCCCGCTCCTGATAGTTGCCGGCCTTCAGCACCGACTTCACCCGCAGCAGGGCCGAGGAATGCGGCAGCATGTTGTCGTCCGAGTTGCCCGTGAACATGGTGTGCAGCGGCTTGTTCGGCCAGTGCAGCCGTGGCGTGATCTCGCCGTCCGCGAGGGTCATGAGAAGGCAGCCGTAGACGTCGGCGCGCTTCTCGTCGAGGGTCCGCACTGCACGCTCCAGATAGTTCGGCAGGAGTTGGTCGTCGTAGTCGAGCGGCTTGTAGAATTCCGTGTCACACTCCGCCACCGCCTGCCGGTGCAGCCAGCTGCAGTGCTCGATGTCCGCCTTCAGGCCGGTGCAGACAAGCGGCAGGTCGTAACGTCGTGCAAGCCGCTCGCCCAATTCCCACGGGCCGTCCACCAAGAGAACCACCTTGAACTTCCGGTATGTCTGGCAGGCGATGCTGTTCATGGCGTCTTCAAGGTATTCCTCCGGCACGCCGTCATGGACGCGGACCCCGAAGGTGACGCGGGCATCCGCATGCCGGAGGGAGCTGTGCGTCAGCCGCCCGAGGACCGGACCGTAGGCCCGCGCATAGTGGCCTCCGAGGGAGAGTGACTCAACCGAGGCGAGGCACTTCACCGGGTCGAGCTTCACGGCCCGGAGGATAGCGCGGTGCGCGGCCTGCGCGAGCCGCTTCGGATTGTCGTTCCAATCGATGAGGTATCCGTTCCGGCCGTTCCGGATGAATTCGGCCACCCCGCAGGTGTTTGTCACGACCACCGGGATACCACAGCTGAGCGCTTCGGCGGCGGTGAGGAGGAACCCCTCCTTCCTGCTGTTGCCGAGGAGGACATGGCACCCCTCGAGACGATGACGGTAGTTGAGCGCGCTGAAATCAAGCGGGCGAATGTCGAGTCGGTCCGCCACCCCGAGCTTCCTCGCCAGCTTGCGCACCTGCTCCATCGCCACACCCTGCACACGCAGGGTGTGTGCGAGCCCGGCGGTCCCCGCCCCGGTCCACGCCCGCACCACGATGCGCGGGTTTTCCTTCAGGAGATAAGGCAGGCTCATGATCCCCTTGTCCTCGAGGGGCCGTCCCATCCAGGCCACCACGATGCGCCCATGGGCGTCGAGCTCGCCCTTCGCCATGCAGAACTCCGTGACCGGCGGCGGCAGGATCCCGCCGTCAAGGTGCCCATTCTCACGCATCCACGGGCGATAGCGGTCCATCACCTTCTGCGAAACCCCCGCCACCGTCATCCCGCGACGGCCGGCGTAGGCCTTGCTGAAGTAGCGCCAGCCCGCATCGTCCCATGAATGCAACAGCAACGAAGTCGGCCGCTCGGGAAGGCCGCCGAGATTGCCGTAGCTCAGAAACCAACTGCTCGGGTCGCCGGGTGCCTCCCGCGTGATCGCCCCGCAGCGAAAGCCCGCCTCCACCGCCTTCTCCAGCAGCGGCATGTCAGCGGACTGGCAATAGAGGGTGGTCCGGTCCCGAACCCACTCCGGAAGGGCCCCAATATAACGCAATACCGCGGTCTGGGCCCCGCCAAGGGCCATGTTGTGCGTGACGAAACAGGGGGCGAGCCGGGGTAAAAGCGTGTGGGACATGGTTGATCTCGATGAAAAATTGGAATTCGACGCGGAGTTTACTTGAATATGGCCCGAAGCGCAATTACCGGGCCTCCGCAGGGCTTCTAGACGGAAAAAGAGACGCGGACCTGTCGGAAATTAACCCATTTCCGCCCCGAACCCACCTGATGAGACGAATTCCCGGCCCGCTGTTCCACTCCGTCCTCCTCGCTTGGGCGGGGCTGGCGTGCGCCGCCGCCCCCCCCCCCCACTGGTCGTTCCAACCCCTGCAGAAACCCGCTCCGCCCCAGGTCGCGGGGATCTCCTGGGTGCGCAACCCGATCGACCGCTTCATCCTCGCCCCGCTCGAAGCGCGGGACCTGCAACCGGTCGCGGAGGCCGACCGGCTCACCCTCCTCCGCCGCCTCACCACCGACCTGACCGGCCTGCCGCCGACCATCGCGGAAATCGACACCTTCCTGGCGGACGATTCCACCGACGCCTACGAACACCTCGTTGATCGCCTCCTCGCCTCCCCCCACTATGGCGAACGCTGGGGACGCCACTGGCTGGATGTCGCACGCTACGTGCAGGGGCGAACGAAGGTCGCGGGCGTCGACCGCACCGACCTCGCGGAGCCTTACCGCGATTATGTCGTCCGGTCCCTCAATGCCGACAAGCCCTATGACCGCTTCGTGACGGAACAACTGGCGGGTGACCTGCTGCCGGAACCGGACGACCGCCGGGCCGGCCTCGACCAGGCCGTCGCACCGGCCTTCCTCTCGATCGGACCGTGGTTCGCGGACTGCGCCGATCCGAACTCGCTGCGGATGGACGTCATCAACGAGCAGATCTCGACCGTCTCGCAGGCCTTTCTCGGCCTCGATTTCGGCTGCGCACGCTGCCACGATCACAAGTTCGATCCCGTCCCGACGCGGGATTACTACGCGCTGGCGGGGATCTTCGGCAGCACCCGCGTGATCGAGACGATGAACGAGAACTGGCGCGACGGGCGGATGCGCCTGACCCGTCCGCTGGCCACCCCGGAGCAACTCGCCGCGACCGAGGTCGTCCGCAGGACCATCGGGGGCCTGCGCGGGGACCGATGGCGGGCGCTGCAGGAGGCCCGCGAGAGCTGGCTCGCCGAAATCTCCCCGCACCGGGCCGCATACCGCGAGGCGCTCTCCACGGTGCCCCCGCCCACCGTGATCCGTTTCGAGGCCGAGGATTACCACGGACAAAACAACGTGCGCCGGGTCACGATCGAGGGGGTCGGACTCGTCGAGACGCAGCGCGCGAGGGAACAATGGGTGCAATACCGGCCCATCGTGCCGGAAGCAGGCCGCTACCTCGTGCAAATCCGCTGCGCCGCACCCGCTCCGCTCCGGGTGGAGCTGAAACTCGACGGCAAGCCGGTCCTCCCCGACAAGTTGCTCCCCGCCACGGGCGGATGGGAGCCCCGACACCTGCGCTGGGTCACCCTCGGCACCTTCCCGTTCCGCACGGGCAGCAACGACGTGCGCCTCTGGGCGAAGGAAAATGCCAAGCTGCCGCGCCTCGACCAGATCCGCTTCGTCCTCGAGGGCCCGGCGCGGGAGTCCGCCCTCGACAATCTCGCCACACAGCGCCACCTCGACCGGAACGTCCTCACGGAGCTGGCGGTCAACCCCGCCGGATGGCCGCCGAACGTGGCCGATGCGGAGCGCTTCGTGACCGCTCCCGCCCTGGAAGCCCTCGACGCGCGCATCGCGGAATGGGAAGACAAGCTGCCCCAGCTGGAAACCGTCCTCGCGGTGGAGGACTATCCGCAGCCCGTCAACGAGCCGGTCCATGCCGCGGGGGACGTCTACGAGATGCCCGGCGACCCCGTGCCGCGCGGCGTCCCGTCCATCGCGGCGGACTTCATGGAAAGACCGCGGATCCCGGAGAGTGCCAGCGGCCGCCTGCAACTCGCCCAGTGGATCACCGACCCGCACAACCCGCTCACCGCCCGCGTCATCGCGAACCGCCTCTGGCTCGGTCATTTCGGCCGCGGCCTCGTCGACACGCCGGGCGATTTCGGCATCCAGGGAATGCCTCCCTCGAACCGGGATCTCCTCGACTGGCTCGCCGCCACCCTCATCGAGGAAAACTGGTCCCTCAAGGCCCTGCACCGCCGCATCGTGACCTCCGCGACCTACCGTCTCGGCGGCGAGACCGACCCGCGGAGTGCCGCGACCGATCCCGACAACCGCCTCCATTGGCGCTACCCGCGCCACCGGCTGGAGGTGGAGGCCATCTATGACGGAATGCTCACCTCCATCGGCAAGGTGCCGCGGCAACCCGCCGGGCAGCCCCTCGACACCTCCCGGTCGAAGGACCGCGCCCTCTACATCCTCACCTCCTCCCGCTCGCCGCTCGGCATGGGGATCGAGATCCGCAAGATGCTTTCGCTCTTCGGCTGCGACCCGTCCGGGGTGCCCGTGCACCGCCGAGACCACTCCACCAGCGCCGCCCAGTCGCTCTTCTGGCTCAACAACAAGCTGCCGAAATACTATGCCGGGAAACTCGCCGCACGGCTCCTCGCTCTCCCGGGCCTCGACGACCCCGCCCGCGCCACGATGGCCTTCCGCCTCACCGTGACCCGCCCACCCGACCGGGAGACCCTCACCCGCTCCCTCGCCTATCTCCATTCCTGTCGGCACGACCAGGGACTCGGCGAAACGGAGGCCTGGAGCCGCCTCTGCCTCGCGATTTTTTCCTCCGACGCCTTCAGCTACCTCGAATGAACCCGCACCCCCGCACCCCCGCCACCCTCTCGCGCCGCAGCCTCATGGGCCTGAGCGGCCTCGCCCTCGCGGACCTCCTCACCCGTCAGGCGTGGGCGGCCTCGGGCCAGGCGGGCGACCCGGCCGAACCGCACTTCCCGGCCCGCGCCAAGCGCATGATCTTCATCCTCCTCGACGGCGGGCTCTCACAGGTCGATTCCTACGACTACAAACCGCGCCTCCAGGACGAGCACGGCAGGGAGCTGCCGGCCTCCATCCGGCAGCCGAAGTTCACCTTCGCGAACCGTGGCCGCATCATCGGCTCGCCGTTTGCATGGCGGCAGTGGGGTGCCAACGGGACCTGGGCGAGCGACCTCTTCCCCGAGATCAACCGCCGCTGGATCGACAAGCTCTGCTTCATCCACTCCCTCCATCACGAAAACGAGGATCACACCACCGCCATGTCGTTCCTCAACACCGGCGTGCCCCGCGAGACCCGGCCCGCGCTGGGCAGCTGGCTCACCTACGGACTCGGATCCGACAACGGAAACCTGCCGGCCTACATCGACATCACCCCCAAGGACGGCAGGACCTTCCCGACCGGCTTCCTCCCGTCGATCCACGGCGGGGTGCCCATCGTCCGGCCGGACCGTGCCTCCCGGGACCTCCGGTGGGAAAACCTCCAGCCCGGGTTCGACGGACAACGCGCCCACCTCGACTTCATCAGCGCCCTGAACAACCGCCGCGATCCGCTACAGGTGGAACTCCGCAACCGGGAACTCGCCTTCCGCATGCAGTCGGTCGCCCCAGGAATCATGGACCTCCACCGCGAGTCGGAGTCAACCCGCACCCAATACGGCATCGGCGACGAACACACCGACGAATTCGGCCGCACCCTCCTCCTGGCCCGGCGCTTCGCGGAGGCCGGCGTGCGCTACATCACCGCCACCCACTCGACCTCCCGCTACGGAAACCTCTGGGACCAGCACGCCAACCTCGAAAAGGGACACCGCGGAAACGCCCACGCCGTGGACAAGCCCATCGCCGGGCTGCTGCACGACCTCGAGGCGCGGGGTCTCCTCGACGACACCCTCGTCCTCTGCGGCAGCGAGTTCGGCCGCACCCCCAGCCGCGAATTGTTCGACGGCCAGATGGGCCGCGACGACAACGGGCGCGACCACAACCCGCACGGCTTCACAATGTGGATGGCCGGCGGCGGTACCCAGCCCGGATACCACCACGGCGCCACCGACGACTACGGATTCTACGCCACCCGCGACAAAGTCTCCATCCACGACCTCCATGCCACCATCCTCCGCCTCATGGGCCTCGACCACGAACGCCTCACCTACCGCCACGCCGGACGCGACTACCGCCTCACCGATGTCTATGGCAAGGTCGTGCAGGCCATCCTGCGGTAGCCCCGATCAGGCTATTCGACCTGGAAGACAACGCAGGTGATGGCCAAAAGGACCAGCAAATTGGAGGAGTTATTTCCTAACGCGCCCTTATCCGGGGGGCATCAGGATCTGTTCCATAATCTGTCTGGAAAGGAGTGGCCTCTTTTGTTCGAATGGAAGTTGGCCGGGAATCGCTGATCGTTCCTTCTGCCTTCTCCCAATGCTCATGAAACCGATCCTTTTCACGCACAACGACTGCGACGCCCACCGAATGCACCCCGGTCATCCGGAGCGTCCGGAACGCCGTCAGGCGATCCTACGCCATCTCCGCGAGACGAAGGTGCTCGACGACTGGGAGGTCCGGGAGCCACCACTCGTCAGCAGGGAGGCGCTGGAGCACGTCCATGATGGAGCATATCTCGATCACCTCTTTGCCGCGACACCCGAGGAGGGGCTGATCCCGCTTGATGGTGACACGGCGATGGCCCCGGGGACGCTGCGCGCGGCCAGACTGGCGTCCGGGGCTCTGGAAGAAGCCGTGGCGCTCGTCACGAGGGGCGAGGCTCGACGCGTCTTCTGTGCGATGCGTCCCCCCGGGCATCACGCCGAAAGCAACGCCGCGATGGGCTTCTGTTTCTTCAACCATGTTGCGGTCGGTGCGGCCGCGGCGATCGCGATGCCGGAGATCGAGCGCGTCGCGGTGCTCGATTTCGACGTTCATCATGGCAACGGCACGGTCGAGATGTTCCAGGATCGGCCCGAGGTCCTCGTCTGTTCGAGTTTCCAGCACCCCTTCTATCCAAACCGCTACCACGACGTGAAGCGGAAGCACATCGTGAACACCCCGCTCCCCGCGGGCAGTGGGAGCGGCGACTTCCGCCGCGCCATCGAGCGGGACTGGGCACCAGCCATCGAGAAGCACCGGCCCCAACTGATCTTCATTTCGGCCGGCTTTGACGCCCACCGGGACGATCCGCTCGGGGGGCTGCAGCTCGATGAAGAGGACTTCGCCTGGGTGACGCGATGGATCGTCAATGCGGCCGGGAAGCATGCCGAGGGACGGGTGGTGTCCACGCTTGAGGGTGGCTACGACCTCGACGCCCTCGCCAGCTCGGTGGCGGCCCACCTCAAGGAACTCGCCCGGTGACGGATGTCCCGGAACTCGCTGACCCAAAATCCGACTTCCCCATTATTGCCGCATGAGCATGTCCGTGCCGGTTCAATCGGAACGGGCAACCTGCTCGCAGGGGTCCGCTTCAAACGCCTTGGCGGCCAAGCGCACGGCGCTCTTGCGGCCGACCTCTTTCATTGCTTCGAATCCCCGACTTCCCAGTCATCGGTTCGAAACGGGGAGGCCGGCAAGCCTTCCTTGTTTCCAAGGTTCCCGACGGCCGTTTCATGCCACGCATAACGGACCGCGACAGGATTGGAAACGGTGGGGCTTCGCACTTCGACGGCATCCCCCTTGATCTCCGCTTGCGCCGCCACAAATGTCCCGCTCTCCCCGGAAATCAGGAACTGAACCAACTCCCCGCCATCGAGACTCTTCAGGCCGCCGCCCTCATGGTCGAACTTCAGAATGACCTTGTCGCCCTCGACCGACATGGAATTGTAGAGTGGACCGGAATAGACCAGATTCTCCCTTCCGTAGTCGTGGGCCAGCGCCCAGAGCGCGAGGCGATGCCCCACGTCCCGCTTGTTAGCCGGATGAAGACGGTCCGGGCCGCCGCTGATATCCGTGATCACCGCCATCCCGCAGTTCGGGATGGTGCCGAGACAAGCCCGCTGTGCATCCCAGAAGCGCGGAAGCGTCTCCAGCGTGCGACTCTTTCGGCCCCAATGCCGTTCCGAATAATCCATCGGGCCGATCTGGACAAAATAGAACGAGAGATCCTCCTGGCCGAACAACTTCCGCCATCCGCTGATCAAGGCGTCGGTCTTGTCCGTATAGATCGCGGTGTCCCCCTTGAAACAGTTCCACTCGCCCTGGTACCAGATCACACCGCGCATCGTGAACGGAACAAAGGGGTGAATCATGCCGTTGTAGAGGGCGGCCGGGGTTCCCGGGGTCACCTTCACATCGGCTGTCAGCGCCCGGACCCGCGCCGCATACTTCTCGAGCGACTTCACTTTCTCGAACCCCTCCACCGGGGTCCACGGCTCGATGTCCACCCCATCCACCGCGGACAGAATGAGCCCCACGGGGACCTTGAGCTCCCGGTGAAGATTCTCGCCGAAATGATAGGCGACGGCCGAGAAACTCCGGGCCGTGTCCGCCGAGCAGGCAACCCAATCCGACCCGCCCTCGTCCTGCGGCAGGGCGGCCGCCTTCTTGCCCATCCGGAAGAACCGTATCGCGGGATGCTCCGCCTTGGCAATCTCCTCGTCCACGTGCAGGGACTTCCCGACGGGAAAATTCATGTTCGACTGGCCACTGCAAAGCCACACTTCCCCCACCAGGATATCAGAGAGAACAATCTCGTTCCGGCCGGTAATCCTCAGTTCCCGCGGTTTGCTGTCGGCCATTCGCGGATCCAAGCGGACCAGCCACCGGCCATCCTTGTCGGCCGTGGTGCCGACCTGCGTCCCGTCGAACTTGACCGTCACCACCTCGCCCGGGTCGGCCCGGCCCCAGAGGTTGATCGGCTCCCCCTGCTGAAGCACCATCCCGCTGCCGATCACCTTGGGCAGCGTGACATCGGCCGAGGCAAGTCCCGCCGCCGCAAGGACCGCGAGCACGACCGGCAAAGCCGCCGGCACGATGGCGAGGCTGGGGAGGGAGGCTGACTTCATGATCTGCTGGGGGGATGGGAAACTCTCTTTCATTGCTCGGTAAATTTCAGCGGCCAATCATCCGTGCGGAATGGGGAGGCCGGCAACCCGGTGGTGTTCGACAGGTTCCTGGACAACTGCACAAAATAGACGGGAAAATCACCGCGCCCCCAGCGGCCCCGCCAATCGCGGACCATGGCCGGAAAGAGGGCCCGATAGAGATCCCACTGGTGCGCGTTGCCTTCGCCCTGATACCAGATCACACCCTTGATGCCGAACGGAATGATTGGAGCGATCATGCTGTTGTAGAGCACCGTCGGAACAGTCAGGACGTTGTCTTCCCACGGGTCCATGCCGGTCGGTCTGGCGGGTGCCGCCCCGGGGCCGGCGGGTTTCGCCGCAACCTCCCGGCCTTCCGCGCGGGCCTTGGCGGCAGCGGCCTCCCAACCTTTGATGGTTTCCGGCCACCGGGCGGTGTCTTCCTTCCACTTCGCCCTTTCCTGAAGGTAGCGTTCCTTGCGCCGGGGATAAACCGCCTTGGCCGCAAGTGCTTCAGCCAGGTAGTTCGACAAGGCCGGGTCCGACTTGAGCCCCTCCAGGCTGGTCCACATCTGCCCGGTGCTGCTCCCCCGGCATGCATTGACAAGGCCGACGGGAATCTTCTCGGCCTGATGAATTTCCCGACCAAAGAAATACCCTGCCGCAGAGAACTCCCTCGCCGCTTCCGGGGTGCAAACGGCCCAGCTTCCCTCGCAGTCAACCTGCGGTTCGAGAAACGTCTCCTTGGCCATCTTGAAGAGCCGGATCTGCGGGTGATTCGCCTGGCCCAGTCCCTTCGGGTCGTTGACATCCCGCCCGACGACCCTTCTCAGCGGCAGCGCCATGTTCGACTGTCCCGAACAAATCCACACGTCCCCGATCAGCACGTCCACGAAGGTGAGCGTGTTCCTGCCAACGACCGTGACCGTGACCGGCGTGGCGCTTGCCTTCAGGTCCGTGAAGGCGACCTTCCATCTGCCATCCTTTCCCGCCGTCGTCGCAACCGTCGAGTCCCCCACTCTCACCGCAACCGCTTCACCGGGATCCGCCCAACCCCAGACCGGCGTGCTCGCGCCCGCCTGCAACACCATGTGCTCGCCGATGATGGCCGGCACCCGCACGTCGGCCTGCCCCGGCCCGCACACGGCGGCAAAAAAAACGCCGATGCAAAATCCGGTTTTCTTATTCATCTGCGGCTCCCAATCTTGGCTGGGGAGTTCCATGCATCAAGCACCTATTCCAAACCTGCAACCCAACCGCAGGGCGGTTGTCTGGAAACGTTGGATCGCTGAAGAAGCGTTCTTGTATCCCAAAATTTTTTAGGACCGGACCCTTGATAATCAACATCTTGTAATTTCCAGACAACCGCCCTGAACCCAACCGATGGCCCGGACCGGAAGTTTTGAACATGCCCTGATCAAAGCGCACGGAAACAAGAGTAAATGGAGTACAGTCCAAATTGACCGCAGGCTGAGAATCTGCCTTATTGTTCCATGCGTGAGGAAAAAAAACCTTCATCGATAAATCACCGCCGCGCCGGCTCGCTCCTCCGTTCAGCACTCAACTATCCTGCCGTCGCAGCGGGACTGGCCCTTGCAGGGATCCTATTTCCCCAGTGCACTTCGGCTTCTCCCTCCGATGATGATCTGCAATTTTTCGAGACTAAAGTACGCCCCCTTTTAGCCACGAGATGCGTCTCTTGTCATGGAGCCGACAAAAAGGATGCCGGGCTTCGCCTCGATTCTCGCGAAGCGATTCTCGAAGGAGGCTCAAAAGGACCCATCGCAACACCGGGGGTGAAGGCGGAATCCAGCCGCCTGATCCAGGCTGTCAGCGGAGGCTTACCCACACCAGCACCCTGCAGATTAAAATCCGCGGAGACAGACAGTTTGATCCAGTGGATCAACAGCGGCTTGCCGTGGCCGGACGACTCTCTGGCGATCACCTCAACTGGAAAAAGTCACTGGGCCTTCCAAGCGATGCACCAGCCCGATCTCCCCACGCCAATTCGTGCCGATTGGATCGCAAATCCTGTGGATGCATTTATCCTGGCGAAACTGGAACAAGCGGGATTGCAGCCCTCACCCCAAGCGGATCGCCGCACCCTGCTCCGTCGGGCTTCATTCGCACTTACCGGCCTCCCTCCCACTCCGGATGAAGTGACCCGCTTCATCAACGATACGGATCCCCGTGCCTACGAACGACTTGTTGATCGCTTGCTCGACTCCGAACACTACGGCGAACAATGGGCCCGTCACTGGCTGGACGTGGCACGTTACTCGGATACAAAGGGCTACATCTATGACCGCGAGGAACGGTTCTGGACTCACGCCTGGGCCTATCGGGACTGGGTCGTGGAATCGCTGAACAAAGACCTTCCCTATGATCGTTTTCTGTTGCTGCAAATCGCTGCAGACCAGGCGGCGGACAGTGACAAACATGATTTGGCGGCCATGGGGTTCCTCACCCTGGGACGAAGGTTTCTAGGAGTCACTCATGACATTATCGATGACCGTATTGACGTCCTTACCCGCGGCACGATGGCATTGACCGTCGCTTGCGCACGCTGTCACGACCACATGTATGATCCCATTCCCACCCAGGATTATTACTCGCTCTACAGCATTTTTGCCAGTTCCGCCGAAAAGCTGGTCGCCCTGGATGACGAAACCATCGGTGATGAGGTTTTCTGGAAGGAATTACACAAACGCCAGGAAACCCAGCAAAGAAAGAGGGCTGAATATTATAAGAACTCATCTGATCGCGCGCGAAAACGAGTCCAGGACTACCTGCACGCACAAACAGAGCTCGAAAAATATCCCGCCGAGGGATTTGACCAGATTTTCTCAAATGAAGATCTTCTCCCCTCGGTGGTCAGGGTTTGGGAAACCTATCTTGAACAGGCGGACCTTCGACAGGACCCTATTTTTATTCCATGGCATTCGTTCGCCCGCCTATCGGCGGATTCCTTTCCCAAGGAATCAACATCCCTCACTGAAAAACTGAACGCCGATGATCAGGCCACAACAAATCCCATTGTCGCCAAAGCATTCAAGACTGCCCCGGCCTCCTTCAACGAAGTCATCGAACGTTATGGAGCCATCTTCACCGAAATAGACGCAAGCTGGAAAACTGCACTGCTGCATGCGACGGAGACCAAGATCCCAGCCCCATCGAAACTTGCCGATCCCGCAGCGGAATCCCTGCGTCTCGTGCTCTACGGGCCGGGAGCCCCCTGTGAAGTTCCTGACCTGCCCATCGTCCACACGGAATCATTTTTTTCCAATGGAGACACAACCGCGCTCTGGAAACTACAGGGCGAAGTGGATCGCTGGATCATACAATCCAAGACTCCCGCCCGCTTTGCCTTGGCCCTGACGGATCGAACCGATCCTGTCACTTCCCATGTTCTGCTGCGCGGAAATTCACTCAATAAAGGCGAGGAAGCACCCCGCCGCTTCCTGTCTCTCCTCTCCGGCGACAACCGTGAACCATTTCAAAATGGCAGTGGTCGGCTGGAACTGGCCCAAGCCATCATCGATCCCACCAACCCACTCACCGCACGGGTATTGGTGAACCGGGTCTGGGCGCATCACTTTGGCAGCGGCCTGGTGAAAACCCCCAGCGATTTTGGCACCCGCGCTGATCCTCCGTCCCACCCCAAACTTCTCGACTGGTTGGCGACGCGCTTTATCGCCGAGGGTTGGAGCATGAAACAATTACATCGCTTGATCTTGTTGTCCGCGACTTTCAGGCAGTCCTCCACCGAACCTCATGACGAGGCCACCCAAACCAAGGCCCTCACAACGGACCCTTCGAACCGGCTGCTCTGGAAAATGAACGCACACCGCCTCAGTTTTGAGGAATTCCGGGATACCATGATGTGCAGCACGAATGAATTGGATCGCCGGATCGGGGGCAAGCCCGTCGACTTTTTCACTCCCCCTTATCCCCAACGAAGAACCTTGTATGCCCTGGTGGACCGGGAATTTTTACCCAGCACCCTGCGGATGTTCGACTTTGCCAATCCGGATCTCCATATAGCACGGAGAATCGAAACGACCGTCCCGCAACAGGCACTGTTTTTCATGAATCATCCCCTGGTTCTGGAACGCGCACGCTCTCTGGCTGCCGACACGAAAGCACAACCGAACCCGGAAGCACGGGTTCGGGCCATGTTTCAACAAACGCTTCAACGGGATCCTGGCCCACTGGAAATCTCGGAATCACTGACGTTGATCGATGCCGCCATCGAGTCGACCTCACAAGCGGGAGCCCCGCTCACCGCCCGGGATTGGCAGTACGGTTATGGCACTTTTGATGAGAATGCCGGGCGGGTAGCCGGCTTCACGCCCCTGCCCCATTTCGATGGCAAAGCCTGGCAGGGTGGCTCAAACTGGCCTGACAAGAAACTTGGCTGGGTTCAACTGACCGCCAGCGGAGGTCATCCCGGCAATGACCGACAGCATGCGGCAATCCGACGCTGGACGGCCCCTCGTTCGATGATCATCGAAATTCGCTCGAAACTGATCCACGAATCAGCTGAAGGTGACGGAGTGAGGGCCTTTGTCGTCAACTCGCGAGGCGGAAAATTGCTATCCACTGCAATCCATCATAAATCCGAAGACATGAACGTAAAGGCCTTCACGGTCGAACAGGGAGAGACCATCGATTTTGTGACCGATATCGACAAGGTCCTCAATAGTGACCAGTATTCATGGGACGTGTCGCTTGCCGAAAGGGAAGACGGTGAAGATTCAGCCACCTGGAATTCGAACGCTGATTTCCCACATGAAATCGTGAACCACCTCACTGCCTGGGAGCAACTGGCCCAAGCGCTGCTCTGCTCCAACGAGTTTCTCTTTATCGATTGAATGAATCCCCCATCCCCCAATAGCAGATGAATCCACAAGCGGATTTCCTGAAAACGCTCAGCCGTCGCTCATTACTCCAACGCTCCGCACTCGGACTGGGCGCCCTTGGACTTTCCGACCTGTTGCGCGGCAACGAACTGCTCTCGGGGGCCGTGAAGCCTGAGGCAGACCCCCTTGCCGCTCACGCTTCCCATTTCGCACCTCGTGCCAAACGGGTGATTCACTTTTTCCTGAACGGCGGCCCCTCCCACATAGACACCTTTGATCCCAAGCCCGCACTGGCTGCATACGCCGGAAAACCTCTTGATCAAAACTTTACCACCGAGCGGAAAACCGGAGCAGCCTTCCCCTCGCCCTTCACCTTTGATCGTTACGGGGAGTCCGGCCTGGAAATCAGCGAACTGTTTTCCAAAACCGCCCAACATGCCGATGATATCGCGGTAATCCGCTCGATGTATGCCCAGGTTCCAAATCACGAACCATCGCTCATGCTCATGAATTGTGGGGACTCCGTGCAGTCCCGCCCAAGCATGGGCGCATGGACCACCTATGGTCTTGGATCCGAAAATGACAACCTGCCGGGATTCATCGCAATGTGTCCGGACGGATTGCCCATCAAAGGCAACGAAAACTGGCAATCCGCCTTCCTGCCGGGTTCCCATCAAGGCACCTACATCGACTCAAAACAGAAGGAAATCAGTCGCCTGATTGAAAACATTGACCACCCGCAACTTGCCGACCGCGATCAAAGGCGCCAACTCAACCTGCTGGCACAATGGAACGCCCGCCACAAGGCCACTCGTCTTGATGATCGCCTGAACGCGCGCATTCAATCCTATGAACTGGCCTATCGCATGCAGGCGGAAGCCAGCGACGCCTTCGACATTTCAAGGGAGCCCAAACACATTCGTGAAGCCTATGGCGACGGAGTTCATGGCCGTCAGACCCTCATGGCAAGACGCCTGCTCGAACGTGGTGTGCGCTACGTGCAACTCTGGCATGGCAAAGGTCAGCCCTGGGACAATCATGAAAATATCGAACCCACCCACCGCAAACTGGCGGCTGAGATCGATCAACCCATCGCCGCACTTCTGACCGACCTGAAGCAACGCGGCATGCTGGAGGACACCCTGGTCCTCTGGGGAGGGGAATTCGGGCGCACCCCGACCGTCGAACTCGCCGGGGGCAAATCAAAACTGGGCCGGGATCACAATCATTACGGTTTCAGTGTCTGGATGGCGGGTGGTGGAATCAAAGGCGGAACCGCATACGGCGCCACAGACGAATTTGGATTCAAGGCAGTCGAAAACCCGGTCAGCGTGCACGACCTGCACGCCACCATGCTCCACCTCCTCGGCCTGGATCACGAACGCCTGACTTATCGCTACGCCGGCCGTGATTTTCGATTAACCGATGTCCACGGCAAGGTCATCCGCGACATTATTGCTTAGGGCGGTTCTCCCAAGTTGGCAGTGATTTCCGAGAGCAAAGCGTTTGAGTTGCCGTAGGAGGCGCGGAGGTGGATGTATTGCTCCGGGCTGCCCCCGGTCAGCCGACACTCCAGATGGTAGCCTTTGCGGCCTTGCAGGGTCTGCATGAAGGTGGGCTCGGGAAGGGAGAAACAGGCGAAGCTGTTCCCGTCCTCCGGATCCAACTCTCCCCCGAGCCCCCGCCAAACGAGCAACATATCCGCTCTCAAAATCTCCTCCCCCCGCCAATGTCCGAGGCCCGGGCCGAAAATGCTGCCGATTCACCTTCCCGACTGACCGGGAGTGCCCCTACCATATCTCCGCACCTCCAATACATGGCCGATCCCAACCTTTCCTCCTTCATCTGGTCCGTCGCCGACCTCCTGCGCGGCGACTACAAGCAATCCGACTACGGCAAGGTCATCCTGCCCTTCACCGTCCTGCGCCGCCTGGACTGTGTCCTGTAGCCCACCAAGGAGGCCGTCCTCAAGGAGCAGGAGAAGCGCGAGGCCGCCGGACTAAACCCCGAGCCCTTCCTTCTCAAGAAATCGGGCCAGTTCTTCTACAACACCTCGCCGCTCGACCTGAAAAAGCTCATGGGCGATCAGGACAACATCGGCGAGAACCTGCGCTCCTACATGCAAGCGTTCTCGCCCGCCGTGCGCGACATCTTCGAGAGCTTCGACTTCCACACCCAGATCGACCGGCTCGACAAGGCCGGGCTGCTCTACCTCATCACCGAGAAATTCGCCAACATCGACCTCCACCCCGAGGCCGTCAGCAACGCCGAGATGGGCACCGTCTTCGAGGAACTCATCCGCAAGTTCGCCGAGCTGTCCAACGAGACTGCAGGGGAGCACTTCACCCCCCGCGAGGTCATTCGGCTCATGGTCAACCTCCTCTTCATTGAGGACGACGAAGCCCTCACCAAGCCCGGCGTGGTGCGCTCGCTCTACGACCCCACCGCAGGCACCGGCGGCATGTTGAGCGTCGGCGGCGAGCACCTCGCTGAGATCAACCCCGACGCCCGGCTCGTCATGTATGGGCAGGAGCTGAACGCCGAGTCCTACGCCATCTGCAAGGCCGACATGCTCATCAAGGGGCAGGACATCGCCAACATCATCCTCGGCAACACCCTCTCCGCCGACGGCCTGATCGGGAAGCTCTTCGACTACATGCTCTCCAATCCGCCCTTCGGCGTTGAGTGGAAGAAGATCCAGGCCATCATCAGCAAGGAATACAAGGAGCAGGGCTTCAATGGCCGCTTCGGCCCCGGCCTGCCCCGTGTCAGCGACGGCTCGCTGCTCTTCCTGCTCCACCTCATCTCCAAGATGCGCCCCGCCAAGGACGGCGGCAGCCGCTTCGGCATCGTGCTCAACGGCTCCCCGCTCTTCACCGGCGGCGCGGGCTCGGGCGAGAGCGAGATCCGCCGCTACGTGCTGGAGAACGACCTCGTCGAGGCCATCATCGGCCTGCCCACCGACATGTTCTACAACACCGGCATCAGCACCTACGTCTGGATCGTCAGCAACAGGAAGCCCAAGGCCCGCCGGGGCAAGGTGCAGCTCATCGACGCCAGCAGCTTCTGGCAAAAGATGCGCAAGAGCCTCGGCAGCAAACGCAAGGAACTCAGCCCCGAGCACATCGAAGACATCACCCGGCTCTTCGGCGAGTTCGAGGAAAGCACCCGCAAGGGCGTGCCCATCAGCCGCATCTTCAAGAACGCGGACTTCGGCTACCGCACCATCACCGTCGAGCGCCCGCAACGGGATGCCAAGGGCAAGATCGTGGTCAGTGCGAAGGGAAAAGCCAAAGGCAAACCCGTCCCCGACAGCAGCCTGCGCGACACCGAGAACGTGCCCCTGAGCGAGGACGTGCAGACCTACTTCGAGCGCGAGGTCCTGCCCCACGCGCCCGATGCGTGGATCGACGAGACCAAGACCAGGGTCGGCTACGAGATCCCCTTCAACCGCCACTTCTACGTCTTCAAGCCACCGCGCCCGCTGGCCGAGATCGACGCCGACCTCAAGGCCTGCACCGACCGCATCCTCACCATGATCGAAGGCCTGTCGCAATGAGCGAGGAACTCGCCATCTCCCGCGACCTGCTCGTGGACATCAAGAACCGCGTCCGGCAGGCGCAGCAGCGCGCCGCTCTTTCGGCCAACGCCGAGATGATTCGGATGTATTGGGACATCGGCTGCCTGATCGCCGCCAGGCAAAAGGAGGAAGGCTGGGGCGCGGGCGTGATTCCACGGCTCGCGACAGCGCTGAAAAACGAGCTGCCGGAGGAGAAGGGATTTTCCGTTCGGAATATCGAGCGAATGATCCAATTCTCCCAAGAATATCCTGAGTCCGCTCCAATTGCGGCACAAGCTGCGCCGCAATTACAACATACTGATTCACAGTCACTTATAAAATCGGCGCAGCCTGTGCCGGAAACGGGCACACCCGACCCGGTTCCAATTGTGCAGCAGCCTGTTGCACAATTACAACCCCCTGAAAATGAGATGGTTGAGAAAGTGCCACCGCCTGTGGGACTTTTAAGAGCCCCTTTCGCTCATCCTCTGGTGCAACGATCCGTCGCGCATATTCCGTGGGGCCACAACATCGTCTTGATGCAAAAAATCAAGCACCTTCCCACCCGCCTCTGGTACGCCCTCCAAGTAGTCGAACAGGGCTGGAGCCGCGCCGATCTCACGATCCAAATCAAAAACCGCGCCCACGAGCGCGCCGGAACCGCCATTACCAATTTCGATCGCGTCTTACCCGACACCCACGCCAGCATCGCCCAAGGTCTCCTCAAAGATCCCTACCTCTTCGACTTCCTCACCTTGGAGGAGCCGTTTCACGAGCGCGAGCTGGAAACCGGGCTGCTGACCCACATCCAGAAATTCCTCCTCGAACTCGGTCGCGGCTTCGCCTTCGTCGGCCGCCAGTACCGGCTCGATGTCAGCGACCGCGAGTTCTACCTCGACCTCCTCTTCTACCACCTCCACCTGCGCTGCTTCGTCGTCGTCGATTTAAAGAAGGGCGACTTCAAACCCGAGTTCGCGGGCAAAATGAATTTCTACTGCTCCGCCGTCGACGACCTCCTGCGCCACGACGGCGATGCCCCGACGGTCGGCCTCATCCTCTGCCAGACCAAAGACCGCATCCTCGCCGAATACACCCTGCGCGACATCCACAAACCCATCGGCATCGCCGACTACGAAATCACCCGCGCCCTTCCCGCCGAACTCGCCTCCAGCCTGCCCAGCATCGAAACCCTCGAAGCGGAGCTGTCCGCCGACCTCGCGGGCGACGATGACAAGGAAGGAGGCGAGGCGTGAGCTTCCCGCGCTACCCGAAATACAAGGACAGCGGCGTCGAGTGGCTGGGGGAGGTGCCGGTACATTGGGAGACAAAGCGCATCGGCTACTACTTTTCGGAGCGGTGCGAAAAGGTCAGCGATAAGGATTATCGGGCGCTGTCCGTGACGATGGGCGGAATTGTCCCTCAGATCGATACCGCTGCAAAATCGGACGACAGCGACAACAGGAAGCGAGTTTGCCAAGGGGACTTCGTGATCAATAGCCGATCTGACCGCAAGGGTTCGTCCGGCGTGTCTGACCTTGAAGGCTCAGTGTCGTTGATTTCTATTGTCCTCCGCCCTCACGATGCCAGTGCCGTCCACATGCCGTTCGTGCATCACCTTTTGCGCTCCCAACTTTTTCAGGAGGAGTTTTATCGCAACGGCAAGGGGATCGTGGCCGATCTTTGGAGCACCAACTATTCGTCGATGCGGAACATCTTACTGGCCGTGCCTGATCCCCCCGAACAAAGCGCCATCGCCGCCTTCCTCGACCGGGAGACGGCGAAGATCGATGGGCTGGTGGCGGAGCAGCGGCGGCTGATGGAACTGCTGAAAGAAAAACGGCAGGCCGTCATCTCCCACGCCGTCACCAAAGGCCTCAACCCCGACGCCCCCATGAAGCCTTCCGGCATCGAATGGCTCGGCGACGTGCCGGAGCATTGGCGAGCAGGAAAATGCGGTTTTTACCTCACGGTGCTTTCTGGCTTTGCTTTTCCTTCAGTAGGCTTCACGCAGGACGAGAACGACACCAAGTTATTGCGCGGTATCAATGTTGGAGTGTCGAAGCTCCGATGGAGCGAGACAGTTTATTGGCGACGCTCCGAGGGCGACGGGCTGGACTGCTACGAGATGAAAGCGGGGGATTTGGTGATTGGCATGGATCGCCCGCTTATCGGGGGCGGTGTCCGCGTTGCGATGATCTCGGAAGATGATCTACCTTGCCTCCTTCTTCAGCGCGTAGCGTCGTTGACGCCTGCCGAGCTGCTCAGCTCACACTATCTGCTCCGTTTGCTTTCGTCCGAAATGTTCCAGGCGCACTTTCTTCCCGATACGACTGGCGTAAGCGTCCCCCACATCAGCCCGACGCAAATCGGCGACTTCGTGATTCCGATTCCTCCCCGCGAAGAGCAGGATGTGATTACCGATTACCTTGCTGCTGAAATTGGAAAGCTCGCCACACTCACCGCCGAAACCCAACGCGCCATCGACCTGCTCCAAGAACGCCGCACCGCGCTGATCTCCGCCGCCGTCACCGGCCAGATCGACGTGCGGCAACTCGCCACCGGGGACGCCGCATGAGCGCGACGCCTAAGACCATCCAGATCTTCCTGCCGGGCGGCGACCCGAGAGGCATCCGTATCGCCGAGATCACCACCCGCATCGTGCAAGTGATCGAAGTGCCCCGCAGCCTGCTCGGGGATTTTCTGCAAATGCCAGAGTGCAGCCAGGTAGGCATTTACTACTTGATCGGTGAGTCGGAAAATGGGGAGCCCAAGGTTTACATTGGCCAAACTGGAGAGTTGGGGAAGCGTTTGCGCCAACACAACAGCGACGAAAGAAGAGATTTCTGGGAGCGAGCGCTGGTTCTCATTTCTCGCACGAACAGCCTAACCCAGACACACGCGCTCTTCTTAGAGTGGCACAGTCTGCAAATGGCAAAAGCGGCAGGCCGTTATTCCGATGAAAACGGCAACAATGGCAGTAAGCCCCACACCCCTGCGCCGCTAGAGGCGGAGTGCCTCGAAATCTTCGACACTGGGCGCACGCTGATAGCCTCACTCGGCTTCCCGATCTTCAATCCCCTGGTGAGCCCAACCTCGGAGCCGAATACCGACGAACTCTTCTATTGCAAAGGCTCGGGCGCGAACGGCAGCGGCGTTTTCACACCGGAAGGATTCGTTGTCCTCAAGGGCTCCACCGGTAGACGCGAGAATGTGCCATCCATCGCCGGAACCGCCACCGAGCGAGCCCGCGAGAAGCTCCTTGGCACAGACGTGGTGCGCATCGACGGCGATACCATCATCTTCGAGAAAGACCACCTGTTCGCCTCGCCCAGCGCCGCCGCAATCGCACTCAAGGGGCGCACGGCCAACGGGTGGGTGGAGTGGAAGAATGCGCTGAACAAGACCCTCGACGAGGTCAAGCGACAACAGCCAGAAGAAGCTTCATGAGTCTGCACAAAGAGATCAGCTTCGAGGACGAGATTTGCGACTACCTCGCCGCTCACGATTGGTTGTATTCGGATAATTCCCAGGACTATGATAGAGTGCGCGCGCTTTACCCTCCAGATGTGCTGGCGTGGGTGCAAGAGACGCAGCCAAAGGCATGGGAAACCCTCACCAAGAATCACGGTGGGGGAGCGGAGGCCACCTTGCTGGATCGATTGCGCCAACAACTGGACCAACGTGGCACGCTAGATGTGTTGCGGCACGGCGTCGAGATGCTCGGCCTGCGGAAGCCGCTCATGGTCGCCCAGTTCAAACCTGCTTTCGGGCTCAACCCTGACATCCTTACCCGCTACCAGGCTAATCGGCTCCGAGTGGTGCGGCAGGTGCGCTACTCTCTACACAACGAGAACAGCATCGACCTCGTGCTCTTCCTCAATGGCCTAGCAGTCGCCACGGTCGAACTAAAGACGGACTTCACTCAAAGCATTGGCGACGCGATCGACCAGTATCGTTATGACCGCAATCCCAAGCCAAAGGGCCAGGCCGCCGAGCCGTTGCTGTCCTTCCCAAGCGGCGCACTGGTGCATTTCGCGGTGAGCAATAGTGAAGTCCACATGGTCACCAAGCTGGCCGGGAAAGCGACTGTGTTTCTGCCCTTTAACCAGGGCAACGACGGCGCGAAGGGCAACCCGGAGAACCCGAAGGGCGGTCACCGCACCGCTTACCTTTGGGAGCTGGTGTGGGAGCGCGAGGGTTGGCTGGAAATCCTTGGCCGCTACATGATCGCCCAGCGGGACAAGAAGAAGCAGATCGAGAAGGTGATCTTCCCCCGCTACCAGCAACTCGACGTGACCCGCAAGCTGCAAGCCGCTGTGCTGGAGGACGGGCCCGGGGCAAAGTATCTGATCCAGCACTCGGCGGGATCGGGCAAGACCAACTCCATCGCCTGGACAGCGCACTTCCTCGCCGAACTACACGATGCCGAGCACAAGAAGATGTTCGACACTGTGATCGTGGTCTCGGACCGCAACGTGATCGACGCCCAGCTCCAGGACGCCCTCTTCGACTTTGAGCGCAAGACCGGCGTGGTGGCCACCATCAAGGGCAAAGGCGGCAGCAAGAGCGCGGAGCTGGCTGAGGCGCTCTCCGGCACCAAGAAGATCGTCGTCTGCACCATTCAGACCTTCCCTTTCGCGCTGGAGGCCGTCAGAAAACTAGCCGCCACAGATGGGAAACGCTTCGCCGTCATCGCCGACGAGGCGCACAGCTCTCAGACAGGAGATGCTGCCGCAAGCCTAAAGGCCGTTCTCAATGCCAAGGAACTTGCTGAGCTTGAAGATGGAGGAGGCGTGAGCACAGAAGACCTCCTGGTAGCGCAGATGACCGCTCGCGCTGACGATAAGGGCATCACCTTTGTGGCCTTCACGGCGACCCCGAAAGCGAAAACGTTAGAGATCTTCGGTAGTCGCTCTGATCCAACACGCAAGCCTGCCAAGGATAACGTGCCCTATCCCTTTCACGTCTATTCCATGCGTCAGGCCATCGAGGAAGGTTTCATCCTCGATGTCTTACAGAACTACACGAGCTACAAACTAGCATTCAAACTCGCTCATGAAGGCAAGGACTACGATCAGATAACCGTGGTTCGCGATGAGGCGATGAAAGGCATCATGGGTTGGGTTCGCCTTCATCCTTACAACATCTCACAGAAAGTCGAGATCGTGGTGGAGCACTTCCGCGAGTATGTCTCTCCACTTCTCGATGGTAAGGGAAAAGCGATGATCGTCGTGGGCAGTCGCGTAGAGGCGGTGCGGTGGAAACTGGCGGTAGAGAAATACATCAAAAGTCGCGGCTACGCGATTGGAACTCTCGTGGCATTCTCTGGAACTGTAACCGACAAGGATTCCGGTCCTGACGATTTCACCGAATTCAGCAAGACGCTCAACCCTGGCCTCAGCGGTCGAGACATCCGCGAAGCCTTCAAAGGCGACGAGTATCAGATCCTGCTAGTAGCGAATAAGTTCCAGACCGGCTTCGATCAACCCCTGCTGTGCGGCATGTATGTCGATAAGCGACTAGCAGGTATCCAGGCTGTGCAAACACTCTCCCGCCTCAATCGTTGTCATCCAGGCAAGGACACCACCTTCGTGGTGGATTTTGTCAACGATCCGAAGGACGTGCTGGAGGCCTTCAAGACCTACCACACCACCGCGGAGCTGTCGTCCACCACCGATCCGGACCTCGTCTTCAACTTGCGGGCGAAGCTGGATGGCGCCGGACACTACGACGACTTCGAGGTCGATCGCGTCGTGGCGGTCGAACTGAAACCGGGTGCCAAGCAGAGCGAGCTGGTGGCCGCCCTGGAGCCTGTGGCAAACCGCCTCATGACCCGCTACAAGGCCGCACAGGAGGCTCTGAAGATTGGGAAGGCCAAGGGGGACGAAACGGCCAGCAAGGCCGCACGGGACGATTTGGACGCCCTCATCCTGTTCAAGGGTGACATGGGAGCCTTCATCCGGCTCTACACCTTCCTTTCCCAGATCTTTGACTACGGGAACACGGAAATCGAGAAGCGGTCCATCTTCTTCAAGCGCCTGCTCCCTTTGCTAGAGTTCGGCCGGGAGCGCGACGGGGTGGATCTCTCGAAGGTGATCCTAACCCACCACAATCTCAAAAATCATGGGAAAGCGATCATGCCGCTGGCCGAGGGCGATTCTCCATCCCTCGCACCCCTAACCGAAACCGGAACAGGCCGGGTGCAGGACAAGGAGAAGGCCTACCTCACGGAAATCATTCAGAAGGTCAACGACCTCTTTGACGGCGAACTCACCGACCAGGACAAGCTGGTCTACGTGAACAACGTCATCAAAGGGAAGCTGCTGGAATCGGAGAAGCTCCGGCAGCAGGCCTCCAACAACACCAAGGAGCAGTTCGCCAACTCGCCCGACCTGAAATCCGAGCTACTCAACGCGATCATGGGTGCCCTGGATGCTCATACGGTCATGAGTACCCAGGCGCTCAACTCCCCCACCGTGCAGCAGGGGATGAAGGACATCCTCCTCAACCACGTGGGCCTTTGGGAGACGCTACGTGAGCCGGTGACGAGTTAAAGTTCCATTTGGGGAATCCGACCATGGCCCCCTGGACACCGCCCACAAAGCGGATCACCTCCACCTGACTGTCCCTCACGCCACCAACTCCTGCAGGGGTCCCGCGATCTCCAGGTCCTTCAACCGGGCATCCAGCTGTCCGAAATGATCGGCGGAGGAGGCACCGGTGGCTTGGAGGATGGTGGTGTACCAGTTGCCGATGGTCTTGTGCCCGGCCGTCATGTAAGACGGATAGCGGAGATAGCGTCCCGCGGTCTTGAGGCCGATATTCCTGCCGCCCACCACGATGAAGGGCCAGTTTTGCCGCACCGAGTGGTGGGAGTCGGCCTGGTCGCTCATGTAGATGATCATGGTGTTGTCGAGCATCGTCCCGTCGCCCTCCGGAACGGCGGCCAGCTTGTCGGCCAGCTTGGCGACCTGCTCGATCTGGAACCTGCGGATCACGTCCCGCGCCTCGGCCGACTTCATTCCGTTGTCGGTGGTCTTGTTGTGGCCGATGTCATGGACACTGGTCCGCTTGAATCCGAAGCTCTCGTACTTCGCGCTGAGCCAGTCGGCCCGGATTGAGATCACGTTGGTCAGGCCGGTGATGAGGGAGGCCGCCGCGAGGTCGAAGAAGACCGAGACGCGGTCCGTGAAGTCCTTCGAAGAATACTGGGTGGTCAACTCCGGGGCATTCTTCTCGATGGCCTCCCGCATGCCGGCCAGCAGTTCGTTTCTTCCGCGCACGGACTCGAAGGCGGCGAGGTAGTGGTCGAGCTTCTCCCGCTCCGGCTCGCTCACCTGCCGCGAGATCCGCTTCGCGTCATCCGCGAGGAAATCGAGCAGGTTGTCCTGCAGGTCGAACTCCTTCTTTCCGCCGCTGGCAAGGTCCACCACGCTTCCGAAAAGCTGGCGGTAGGCCTTCTCGGCGCTGGCCTGAAAGGGCATCGGGTTGTTCTGCCCGTAAGCCGATATTTTCGGGAACACGGCGGTCTCCTGCACGAGCGGGCCGAAGTTGTTGCCGATGCTGTGCCCATTCGGGGCGAATCCGTAGTTGGCAAAGGGGGCCGTAAGATGCTTTCCGAGAATGCAGTCGATGGTGGCCGCCCCCGGCTTCTCCGGGGAGTGGTGGCAGCTCAACGCCCCGTAGTAGGCGGAGTGGTTGCCCTGGAAGTTCGCCCCTGAGAGCCCTTCCATGATCATGAGCTGGTCCTTGTGGGGCTCAAGCGACTGGAGGGTGGGTGCCAACCGCATGTCCTTGAGCGAAACATCGACGAGGCTGCCGTCGCCTTCCGGAAGGCCAAGCGGGCGGATCGCCTCGGCGGTCAGTCCGCTGGACTTCACCACGAACACAAAGCGCTTCGGGATGTCCTCGAGCCGGCCGGCCGCCTGGGCCTCCATTTGGCGGAGGAGCGGTCCGAAGGCCAGCCCTCCGGCGCTGAGTGCCATGCCTTTTGCGAAATTTCTGCGGCCTGTTATCATGATTGGTGGTGGTTACTTGCGGTAGAGGAACGAATCGGAGGTCAGGAACGAGACGAGGATCTCGCTGAACTTGCCGCCGCTCGCCAGGTATGCCTGGTCGGCCGCAATGAGGGTCTTCGAGTCGCTCAGCATCTCGTTGCGGCCCATCCAAAAGCGGAAGGCGTGGCGGATGATGGACTGGCGGACCCGCTCCGACTTGGCCAGGCGGTGCACGAACTCGCTGGCGTCCTTCACGGGTCCGTCGATGTCCTTCTCGCCCGTTCCGGAAATCTCCCCCGAAGTGTCGAAGACGCGCTCCTCCAAGTCTCCGGATTCCAGCCCGGCCTTGATCTGGGCCGGATTCAGCTGGGTCTCGAAGTGCTCGTTCTTCTTGTTGTAATACATTCCGGTGCGGATCCAGCCGCGGTCGGTGAAGCTCTCGAAGGGCATGCCCAGGGGGTTGAAGGTGCGGTGGCACTTCCAGCACGCCTCGGCCTGCGTGACCTCAAAGCGCTCGCGCAGAGTCTTGTCGTGGTCCTCCGGGATCTTGGCATCCACCCCGAGCGGAAGGTCCGGCACGCTGCCGGCAAGGAGCTTCTCTCGGATCCAGATGCCACGGTGCACGGGGTCGTTGGCATCGTTTGTGGAGAAGGTGATGAGCCAGCTCGGATCGGTGAGAATCCCGGCGCGGAAGGTGACATCGGGCAGCTTTTCGGCGCTTTTTCTGTGTTCCTCGAAGGCTGCGTTCTCCTCGGCGTGCTTCTCCGGCGGCAGGGTCCGGAGCTTCTGCTCGTGGCGCTTGGTGAGCAGTGCGATCATCTGTTCCCGGTTGTTGTTGAAGCGGGGGGAGCTGAGGAGTTCCTCGATGACGTTGTGGTCCTCGTTGAGGATCGCGGCGATGTGGCCCTGCGGCGCACCGACGAGGGCCCGCCCGCCGATTCCCCCTCCGGGGCTGTCCTTGAAGACTCCCTCGGCCTTCGGATACTGGAAGAACTCCTCGAAAAACCTCACCACGCGCGGGTAGTAGCCAAAGCCGTGCTCACCCTCCTGCACGAGACGGGAAAAGAAGGCTGCCGGGAAATTCTTGCGGATCGGCGGGGATCCGGCTGCCACCATCTTTCGCACCACCAACTCGATGTCCTCGCGGGAGGACAGCTGCCCGGCGGCGAGGGCCTCCCGGATGATCGGGACATCCGCGGTGGGGGAATCGGTGAAGGCGTAGGAGAGGGCGAGGGCCACCTCCTGCGGGGCCAACATGCGCCGTCCGTGTTCGTCCTCCGGTCCGCGGCCGAGTTCCAGCCGGTAAACCGCCTCGGTCGAGAGGTAGATGCCGAGCAGGGAAACCCCCAAGCCGGTCTCGTTGCCCGCCCGCTTGATGTTGGCCTCCATGAACGCGAGATGGCGGGTCATTTCCTCCTCCGCGATCGGCCGTCCGGTGGCCCGTTCGAACTCCTCGCGGATGACGCGCTCCATCGCTTCACGGGTCGGAGGGCCCTTGGCCTCCGAGATGGCCTTGAAGCTCTCCTTTCCCGGAACCGTCACGAGCTTGCCGGCGTCCGGCCCCCAACTCGTCGGGGCAAGCTGCCGGTCGTGCATCTGGTCCGAGATGATGTCCTCCATGGTCATCTTCAGCGAGAGGAAGTCTGATTCACCCATGACCTCCTGGGAGGCGTAGTCGCGGATGCCGTTTGCCTTGGATTGGAAGGTGATCGGCTCGGCCTCCAGTCCGCCCTGCACGATATCCTGGTAGCGCTTCCCACGGAAGACGTGCGGGCTCATCCGCCACAGGCGCGCCGGGGTGTAGGGCAGTTCGTCGATCTCGCCGTTGAAGAGAAGCTCGTGGCTCACGCGGTTCCCGTAATCCGGAAGGAGAAGGCGGGACTGGACCTCGAAGCCCTTTCCGGCCGCGATGAGCTGGTCCTGAATCCAGACGACGATTTCCTCCCGCTCCGCGGCGCTGGGCTGGGGCTTTTCCTCGGGCGGCATTTCGCCGGTCTGGAGCTGCTCGAGGACCCGCTCCCAGAGGGCCATGGTGTCACCATTTTCGAAATCCGCGTCGATCTCATGCAGGGCGACCTTTCCCTTCTTCTTCTCCTCGCCGTGGCACTTGATGCAGTGCGTGTCGAGGACAGCCCGGATGCCGGGGTGGAGGGCGGTGGGTTCGGCGGCCATCGCGGGCCTCGCAGAAAGCACGATCGCGCCGACAAAGATAATCACCGGTCTCATAAGGGAAATCGTCATCTTGGGAAAGGGCGTCAAGGGGAGCGTGGAGGCTCCACCGGGGCGGCTGATGACTTGGCGGGTTGGCATGGGAGGTTCGACAGGGGTCGTTTACGGGCCTGGCCGGGCGGTTGTTCAAGAAAATCGTAAGAAAATGGCCCCGGCCAGGCGCCTTGGTGGACCTGCTCGTTCACGAGGCCGCTTACCGGAACTCGTCATGCTCTGCTTTGAACACCTCCTTTTCCGGTCGTCTTCGCCACCGATACCGCCCCCGACCAACTGCCGCCAATTCTTCAATCCGCCTTCATGCGCCCGATCTCCACGCTCAAGGCTGCCCCCCATCCTCGGGTGGCCTGTCCCGCCCCCCTTCGGAAGCACCGGGCGCACTCGAAGACTCGCCCGTCCCCACCAATCCAAAGCGCTCCAAAACCCGCCGTTCCAGGTAGGGATAAAACGGATTCCACCGCTGCCGGAGCACCTCCTGGGCCGGAATGCGCAGCACCCCCTTCTCGCCTCGCAGCGCTGCCGCACCAATCTGAAAACCCGCACTCTCCGCCTTCCCAACCGACCCGTACAGCGGGTCGTCGCCGGGAAAGGGCAGGGCCACGTGCGAAAGGGAGTAAATCCGGGGCGGCCAGCGCATTCCGGTATCGGCCTGCACGTAGGCCCCTTGCCCCGGAGCCCAGGAACGCACCACCACCCGCTCATCCATCGCACTCGCGTTGGTGAGCACCGTGAACTCAAATGCCCGTGTCGGATCACCCAACACCAGCCCGATCTCGTCCTTCGGATCCCCGCTGAGCAAGGCCCCCACCACGGGGTTGCGGTTGAGGTCGAAGACAACAAGCTCGTGATGGTTCGCAGGCAACCGCGCGAACAGGTCGCTCACCAGGGCGGTCACCGATACGGTGGCATCCACCGCGGACTGAAAGGCGATCACCGGCGGAAGGTCATCCAATGTCCCTGCCTCCGCCAACGCGGCCACCTTCTCGCGGTTCACGGTCGTCAACTCATGCGCCAGATTCCCCGCATTGGCGGGAAATGAATTGTATTTGAAGGGATCGTATTCGGGATTGACCGAGGTCCAGGCCAGCTTCTTCAAACCCAGCAAACGACCGACCCTCTCCTGCCAGATGAACCCGGACGCCATCTTGCTCACCCCGATCTCCGGCGAGATCAGCACAATTCCATCAGGCCGGGGGAGCTCGGAATTCTCCAACGCGGAGAGCGCGTATTGCACGGCCAACGCCCCGCCATTCGAGTAGCCCACCACGTAAAGTGGCCGCCCTCCGGACCGCTCCTGCAAATGCCGCATCGCCAACTCCACCGCCGCAGCCATGTCCTGCCACTTCGTCCGGGTCAGGGCGGCCGGCACCGTGCCATGCCCGGGCACCCGCAACCCCAGCACGTAGGCCCCCCCGGCCTGCAGGCGCTCCCCGATAGGACGCAGGCTGTAGGGCGAATCACTCAAACCGTGAATCAGCAAAACCGCCGCTTCAGGTTTGCCGGAGGCGGTGTCCGGAGCCAGTTCGTAGCTCCGATTCCAGTTGCGGGACCAGCGCACCGGATCCGACCGGCTGCCGCGCTCGTAGCGGTTGATCGAAACGCCCTCCGCCGCGCCCGTCCGATCATAGACCTCCCTCTCAAGTTCCGCGAAAAGTCGCTCCTCCAACTTCAAATACTCGTCGAACGTGTCCTCCGGATTGGAGGCCGTGAACTCCTCCTTGAGCTTCACGGTGTGCCAAAGATCGAGATCCGGCTTGTCGTTCAGGGAATTGATCCCCAACACCAGCAGCGCCAACACCGCACCGCACCCCGCGCAAGCGATGATCTTGCCCGCCCGAATCGCAATCCGCTTCAACTTCCGCCGCCTGGTCTGGCCTTTCACCCTCATACTCCCAAAGAACGACCACCTCACTCCGAGAGGATCAAGGTCTTCGTCTGCCAGGGATCCGCCGAAACGGTCTGCCAAACTTCGGGGGTGAAGTCCAAATGCTTGGCATCCAATCCCAGCACCACCACCTCACATTGCTTGCCCACCATCTCCTGGGTCACCGGGATGAAGTAGGTGAAGTTGCGATCAGTCCTCGACACCGGATACTCCCACGGGTTGGCCGCATAGGAGGGAGCCCGTCCGGGCGCGCCGACCAGACGGCCATCCACCCGCAGCGCCACCCACGCACCTTCCCGACCATGTTCCCCGTTGCAGGCCACCGCCAAATAGCCATCTTGCGGAGCTTGCTTCAGCACAAAAGGCAGCGACCACGCCTTGCCCACTTCCGGAAAGGCCGCGAACATCCACGTCATCCGCCAAGCACTGCGGTCGATCTCCTTGCCATCGGCCACCCCACGAATCTCAACAAGCTTGTCAGGCACCACGGTGCTCCGCACATAGCGCACCGCCTGCCCGGCGGGATCACACTCGATGCGGATGTTCCGTTCCTCCTGCACCAGCTTGGCCGGCGACCAGGACTTGAGATCCACCGACACCTCGGCGCGGTGATCGGCGGTCACGGTCCCATGCTGTAATTCCCCCTCCCCCGGTGCCTCCAGCAGGAGATGATCGAGCGGCCGGGCCTCTCCCAGATCGATCCGCAGGCAACGGCTCTCCGGATCCCGCTCCCGCGTCCGCAGCAGATCATAAACCGTCTCCGCCTTCCCGTCGAAGAGGTATTCCGGGAGGATGCCGCGCTCCGCGATGATCGCTTGATTCACAAACGCCTCGCGGGCCTTCCGCACCTGGGGAATCGCACTTGGACCGGACCGCTCAAGGGAGCGGAATTCCAGCGGCACATTGTCCGCCGCGAAGCAACTGCTCTCATACAGCGCCTCCGCATCACCCGGCACCGCACACACCGCCGGCACGCCGACCTTGCGATACCACGCTTCACGATCCGCCACGCCGGCAAACGAAACATCCACCGTCTTCCCCGCCAGCAGTTCCGGCAGCGGCTGGCCATCGAGGGTCGCCCCGCTAAACGTCCTCCCGCCCGAGGCGAGCGAAACCTTCGCGGTGTCCCCCGCCCCGCCCAGGACCCGCAGCACAACATCCTTGCCGGGCACATCGCAGACCAATTCGTAATCGCAACCCGCCAGTCCCACTTCCCCGATCTCCCCGGTCTCGGCCAGCAAGAGACAACTGCGGAACGGCGGCACCTCCACCGCAACCTCCCCGCCCTGCGGAAAGGTGCCGAGGATCCGTTCCCCGGGATGAAAGCGCCGCACCTGCACCGCCCCCTCCGCCGCCAGCCCGATCGAGGCGTCCAGCTTCACCCGATAGGTGACCGGCTCCCAAGTCAGGTTGCGCAGGGTGATGAGCCGCGTCGTCTCGTTGCCCCGGGACACCGCGAGGGGCCCGTAGCGCTCTTCCTCCAACACCATGCCGTGCACCATGATGTCCCGGTAGCGGCGGTGCAGGTTGTAGATCCTCGCAAGCCTGGGGTACTCGTCGTCGCGCAGAAACCACGGATTGGCATAGATCTCCGGTGCGAGGATCAGGCTGCGATTAAAGGCCTGCAGGATCAGGTCGTCCTCCCAAAAATCCAGGCACGATGAAAGACAAACGCCGTGGTCCTCGGTCAGGCGCTTCAACTCCGGCACCAACCCGCGCGAAATGGCCTGCACCCGGTTGTGCTGACCCGTTGAGCCCCGGTTCGCCATGTGCACGTCGATATAGGTCTCCGCCCCACCCCACAGGAAGGTCGTCGCATGCGGCTCCGCCTTGCCCAGTTTCAACCGATGGTTCAGGAGGATCAGGTCCGGACTGTGTTTCCGGCACTCCGTCATCAGGCGGATGAAGGCATCCTGCTTCTCCGGCCGCAACTGACCACACACCGCGTCCATCTTGAAGAGCGCGAACTCGTAATCCCGGCAAAGCCCCACCAGCATGTCGATGCGGGCCTGCTCCTCGGCAGGGGTGTCGCCAAACCCGTCCGGTCCCAGCCAGATCCCGAGCCGGCAGCCAAAGCTCTTCGCATACTCATAGATCGGCCCGAACCCGCGCGGAAACTGCCCCTTGAACTTGTCGCTGTCCATGCTGCCGTAGTACCTCGGACCGTCGATGTTCCCGGCGTCAAAGGCATAGATGTCGAGCTTCATCCCATACTCGTCGTGCAACCACTTGAAAAACTCCAGATTGGCGAGCGTCTGGGCCTCCGTGGAGCCCTCGTTGGTGTTGTTGATCCACGAAAAAATACTGCGCCTGCGACGGCGTCAACTCGGTTGCCCCGGGCACGACTTCGGGCTCCGCGGACGCAAATGGCGCGGACAGGAGAAAAACAAACACGGCGGACCGCCAGAAACTTGGTTGGTTGGCATTCATCAGTTATTTGGTGATTGTGAAGTGGTAGCGGCCGCTGCCGAGACGTAGGCGGTGGCTCGATGCTCCGGGCGCGAGCACCTCGATGGCTCCTCCCGCCACGACCGGATTGCCACCCTCGGCCAGGACATCCCCCGGACTTGCCGGCAGCTCCACCAACGCGGTGGAATCAGGCGGGATGACGATCTCGAAGCGCTTCTCCCCCTCCGTGGCGGTCCAATTCGACTCGATCAACCCGCGGATCGAACGGTGCGAACAAGTCACCTGCTCCAACCCCTCGACCACCTGGGGGCGAATCACGAGACGATCGAAACCCACCGCGTCCTCGGCCGGTTGGATCCCGCCGAGCCACTGAAAAAACCACTCCGAGACCGAGCCGAACATCGGGTGGTTGTTGGAATAGGTTCCGTCGCTGCCAGCCCAGTGTTCCCAGAGGGTGGTGGCATCGTTCTCAAGCATCCAACCCCAGGAGGGAAAGGTCTTCCGATCCGCCAGGGCATAGGCGAGATCACTGCGTCCACCCCGCGAGAGTTCGTCCAGCATCATGCGGGTGCCGAAAATTCCGGTGGTAAGCGCCGGTCCATCCTGTCCCGCAAGACTCTCCACGAGGCACCCGAACACCTTTGGCCGGACCTCCCTCGGGGCGGCCCCGAAACCGAGCGCGAACGCCTGATCGGACTGCATGCCCGGACCGACCTTCCCGGTGGCGGGATCGAGAAAGGCCTTCGCCCACGCCGCCGCCGACTCCTCGGCCATCTCCCGACAACGCACCGCGTCCTCGTCTCGACCGATCAACGCCGCCAAGCGCCCCACCCGCCGCGCCGCATCGATGAACATCGGCGTGGTGAGGACCGGCCCGCCGGATTTTGTGAGCGCTTCATGGTCCGAAAGCCCGTCCGTGACCAAACCGTCCTTGCGGCGGACCGCCTCGGTTCCCAACCAGCGGATCGCCACCGGCACCTGCTCCCCGAGCAAACGACGATCGCCGTAGTGGATATGGAGTTGCTCCAGCAGAATCGGATGCACCATGGCCCAACCCACCCCACAGTAATCGATCCCCACGAACGGCGCGGTGTCGGTGAGACGGCCATCCGGACGGGCCGCGTCGGCCCAATCGCGGACCGTCTTCGCATAGAATCCCGCCATATCAAAATTCATCAGGTAGGCCGCGCTGGTCGCCGCAATGTCCCCGCCATAGCCGAATCGCTCCCGGTGCGGACAGTCCGACTGCACACTCACCACATTGGCGAGAAAGGTGCGGCGGCACATCTCCTGAATCCGGTTGAGCCGTTCGTTGGAGCAGGAAAATGTTCCCACCGTCGCCAGGTCGCTGTGCATCGGAATGCCCCGGCAGGCACCGATGGAAGGAGCCCCGGGAAGCCCCACCACCTCCATGTAACGGAAGGCGTGAAAGGTCAGCTCCGGGCGATAACGCTCTGCGCCACCCCCCGCCGCGATAAAGACATCCCCCTGCCAGGCAATGGCCGGGGCCCCGGGACCGCCCACCGACACTTCCGTGCCATCCGGCCCCTTCTTCGTCCGCTTGATCTGTCCACACACGCTCGTCAGCGGATTAAGCGTCCCATCCGCATTCAGGAGTTCGCCGTAGCGAAACGTGATCCTTGTCCCGGCGGGAACATCCAACTCGATCTCCGGAACACCCGTGAAATTCTGCCCGAAGTCCACGATGTGCACCCCGGGGCTCGGCGTGGTCACCGCCACTGCGGGAATCGGCTCACCGGCACGCACCGGAGGCATCGCCAGGGCCTGCAACGGCTCAAGCGAATCGTCCCTCACCCGTGCCGCACCCCACCCCGCGTCCTCAAATCCGGCCCGGTCCCACCCCGACACGGCCTTCCGCGCATCGCGCACCTCCCCGAGATAAATGCTGTTGGATAGGGTCGCTCCGCTGCCGACCTTCCATCCGGGGCCCGTGACGACCGTGGTGCTGGTCCCGTCCGCATGCTCCGCGACAAGACAGGCGATCACCCTCGGCCGCCCCGTCACCATGCTGCTCCGAATGTTGAGGTGGCCCCACATCCGCAGCGGCAGCGGATTGTACCATCCGTTCCCCAGCGTCAGCCCGAGACAATTGGCTCCACTGACTAGTTTGTCGGTCACATCGAAGGTGCTGAAGAGAATCCGCTTGTCAAAGGCCGTCCATGGCGGCCCGAGCGGCTCATCGCCGATCCGCCGCCCATTCAGGCTGGGCAGGCACGCCCCCAGCCCGACCACGTGGAGACGGGCCCGGACCACCGGCTTGCCCAACAAAAATTCCCGCCGCAGCAGCGGTGCCGGATCAGGCTTGTAGAGATCCTCCTCCTTCTCCGGATTGTTTCGCCCATCATCGATCCAACGCGCTCCCCGCCACCCCGACGGGTCACTCGGTGCCGGCCCCCAATCCGCAGCCTCACTCCATTCCGTTGGCTCCCCGCCACCCGTCCAACACCGCACTTTCCAATGGCAGCGCTGCCCCGCTCCTGGCAAACGACCCGCATAGCGGACAAGGGGCGTCCGTTCGGTCGGGACCTTCCCCGAATCCCAAAGATCCCCCCGCCCTTCCAACAGCAGTTCGGCACTGCTGGCCGCGAGAATCTGCCAGGCCGCCTGCCGCAGCCCCCGCTCTTCCGACTCGATCCGCCACGAAAGAGACGGCGCCTGCTCCACCGCCAGCGGATCGATCATTCCATCAGCCCGCAGATCCACCGGCACCGCCCCGGAAGACTGTAGCGTCAACCCGGCCAGCAAACCCAATACAACGCGCCCTCGACCACGCCTCGCCCACGACGCTGCCGCAATCACCTCCAACAGGATCCCCCTCATGGAATCGCCCGCAAGGTGTAGTAGGCTTCCAGAGACTTCCAAGCCGGCCCCTCGCCGAAGAGAGCGCCGGTTTCCGGAATGCTAATGTCGTAAATCCGGTCCAGCCACTTGTCCCCCTCGCCGAATCCACCGAGATCGATCCCGACGGCGGTTCGGTCAGCCGACAGGGCCACCTTCGCCACCTCCTCCTCGCGACGATCATGCTCCGGCGAGCCATACTTGCTGGTGTTGGTGTAGAACCACGACGTCACGGAAAAGGCCTTCGCAAGATCGGCTTCCGTCACCCCCTTCGCGACCGGCGTGGTGAGGTGAATGGTGAAACCCTTCTTCGCCGCCGTCACCTTCAGGATGTCCGCCGCCACCGTCTTGCCGTCCCACACGATTTGCTGCAGGGCATCCTGCCTCCCACCGGTGGAATTCCAGCCGCGGCCGGTCTGCCCGACGAGGAGGCTTCCATCCGGGAGAAAGCAGGGCCGCATCACCCCGGACGACAGCCCCCGCCCAAAGGCAATCACACACCCCTCGTCCGAGCCATCCACCTTCTCCGTCACCACTCGCAGGAGGGTCGAGAGGGTCTGGTCGCCGATGAACATCTGCCCCTTGTAGGCGCCAAATTTCCCGCCGGTCACATCCCAGGCCGGATTGCCCGGCGAGTTGGCCAGCTTCCCATGCGGCAGCCACACCGCCCCTTTCCGGATCTTGTCCGCCCAATGCTCGAACTTCAGTTCTTCTGAATCGGGATTCATGCCCGGAAGACTCACCAGACCGGAAATGTGTCCGTAAAACTTGCCCTGCTCGAGCGGCACAACCTTGGATGAACCGACATATTCACCCTGGTTCTCCGCATACCAGAGCCGACCCTCAGGATCAGCGGCCAGTCCGGCCGGACTGCGCAAACCCATCGCAAACGGCTCGAACTTGCCTTCCGGCGTCACCCGGCAGGCCCAGCCGCGATACCCGCCCATCGATCCCATGAAGGGACCTCCCGCCCGCCACGAGGCCCGGGCGTTGCCGCTGTGGGCCAGGTTCAGGTTGAAGTAGTAGTTCCCCGCCTCATCCCGCACCGGACCGTGGGTGTACTCGTGGTAGTTCGCCTGGAATCCGTAATCATCACACACCGTGTCGAAGATGTCGGCCCGCCCATCCCCATCGCTGTCAATGATCCGGGTCAACTCGGGCTTCTGCGCCACCACAATGCGATCTCCCTTGTCATCCTCGATCCAGACTCCCAGACATTCGAAGGTCCCCTCCGCAAAGAGGGACCACTTGCCGTCGCGGATCCGCCACACGCCCGCCGTGCGCGTCGCCACCACCACGGTGCCGTCCTTTGCCACCATGATCCCGGTGGGCTCGAAGAGCTGCCCACGTCCGTAGAGATCCACGGGGGGCTTCCACGTCAGGGACGAATAGCCGGCCGGCAGCTCCAGGGGCTTCCTGCCAGGCTCGGTGGGTGCGATGACCAGCGGCTGCGGCGCCCAATTCTCTTCGCGCTCCACCTTCGGCCGCGCCACCAGGCCCCCGGCAAGTTTCGCCTGCAGGCGATAGCGTTTCAACTGCGGGGCCGGAGCGAGACTCCACACCCCGTCACGGAGTTCCCCCCCCTCGACCTGCACCTCTCCCAGTCCAATCCCGCGCAGCTTGAAACGTTGCGCCTCCGCCACCTTGCCCTCCAGCACGATCTCGATCCGGCCATCGTCGCTCAGGCTCACCGTCTCCGAGAAGAAATTCTTCCCGACCCGGAACCGGAAGCTCGGCTCCCCGGTCTTGGCGTCCAGGCGGTCACCGAGAAACTCCGCGTCAACGGCGGCAAGCTGGTCCATGAAATCCGTGTCACTCCACAGGTATTTCTCGATGGCCGCCTCGTCCCCCTCGTCCGGCTCCTTGAACTCGAAATCAACCGCCTCGCCACCCGTGGTGAGTGGCGCGAGGACCGCTTCCTTGTCGAGAAAGACACTCGCCCCCTGCCCGAGATCCGAGGCCTTGCCGCCGCGCCCGTTCCGCTCCTCCTTCAGGTTCAGAAAGCCGCCGCTCCAGATCCTCCGCACCGATAGCAGGCGGGGATCGAAACCATAGCTCATCCCGTTCGGGAGTCCCACATAGAGCGCCCGCCCACTCATCCCCGTCAACCGCGCCCGGAACACCCGCGCCCGCGTCGTCACCGGAATCTCCCCCGGAATCTCCAGCAGCGTCTTCGCCACCACCTCTTTCGGTTTCGGCAGCATCACGGTCGCCGGCCCCGCCTTGTCCGCGTCCGCCATGGTCCGCACATAGTGCCAGATCGACTCCAGGTCCGCATCAGGGATCACCTCCGGCGTGAACATCGGCATGATCGCCGGATAGGCGGTTCCCTTGGTCTCGCCGCTCTCCGCCACCGCAAGCTCATCCCACGACTTCCGCACCGAATTCAGAAAGTAGGCCTTGTCCGCCTTCACCATCCTCTTCTTCCCGCTGGCCGCCTCGACCGTCTCCACCTCCCGCGGCTCGGTCAGGAACAATCCAAACAGATTTGGTCCGGTCTTCAGCGAAGCGTCGTCCTTGGCGGTGGAGTGGCACACAATGCACCCCATCGACTCGAACACCTCCTGGCCCTTCGCTACCGCGTCGAATTCTTCTTGGGCCGCCAGGCTTCCGGCGACGAGGCTCAAGGTGAGGGTCAGTGCTTCTTTGGTTCTCATGAGTGCTTGTCTGGTTCTATGCTTCTTCGATTGAAATCATTCAGGCCGGGGCCCCTGCGGTCGCAGGCGCAGGATCACCTTCGTCCCCACGGCTGGCAGGCCGGTGGAATTCAACTCCCACATCAAGGCTCCGTTCTCCTGCCCATAGAGCCCCGGAAGGCAGAGCAGTTCGTCACCAAAGGTCGAAAGGGTGATCACATCACCACTCTGATCCGCCAGATACCGACGCGGTCCGGAATCCTCCCCGACGAGATGCGAGCCGGCAAAAAGGAAGGTGTTCGTCGGAAATTTCCCCGCCTCCTCCGCGTCCCCCTCGACTCCGCCCCCCTCCGCCCGCCCGAGAAACTCGCTGATGGGATGCTCCCC
>JAQCFL010000159.1 GCA_027619375.1 Verrucomicrobiota bacterium
TTGGAATTTGGCATCTGGATTTGAAATTTAATTGGAAATTGTGGATTGGAAATTCCTCTCCATCGAGCGAGTTAGCTCCATGGAATTTCCACGATCCAATTTCCAAATAAGCTCCAATCCCCAAACTCAAAAAGCCAAACGGACACTCCCTTCCCCCGGCGTCCCGCCGCAATCTCCTCCCCGCGTAGCGGCGTCCCTGCGGGACGTCGGCGGTTCAACCCCCGCACCGCCCTCCACCCCGCTCACCACCCCGTGGCTGTCGGCGTCCCGCCGCAGGCCGTACCCCCGGCGTCCCGCCGGTGTTCCCCGCCAAACAACTCCCCACACGCCCCCAACCCAACCTACCCGGCCCACCCCGCACCTGCCGGTTCAGGCTATACCCTCCGTCTTCCGCCCTCCGTCCTTGGAATTTGGCATCTGGATTTGAAATTTAATTGGAAATTGTGGATTGGAAATTCCTCTCCATCGAGCGCGTTAGCTCCATGGAATTTCCACAATCCAATTTCCAAATAAGTTCCAGTCGCCAGGATTCAAAATATCAAAGGAGGCAGAGTGTGTCTCGTGATGGTGAGCCAGTCACGGGGGGACGGCGGTTGGTTGGGGAGGCTCGGGGGGGCACTACGAGGGAGAGGCTCGCGGCGAACCCTTAACCGGACACCCTTAACCGCCCAACTCAAACGTTGCTCTCAGTGGGCCAACTGATGCCGATCCACCGATAAGGAGTCAGCGATTCCCCACCTCCCGCTGCTCCGGTCGCTCCTTTTCATTCTCCTTCATCAACTCCTCCAACGACGGCGTCAGGAGCAGCATCAAGGCGCTCCCCAACCCCAGAAAAAGCACCACAAAGACAACAATGCGCCCCTCCCCCACCTTGCGCACCCGCACCTCCGAACCACCCACTCGATCCCAAAAGGTACACCTCATCTTCATCAGGAACCACAACGACAAGGCATGACAGATCAGCGGAAACGGAAAGATGAACATGCCCATTCCCAACACATGCACCCGGAAGGAGCGCACCACCGCCCGGCCCAACTCAAGACGCGCCCCATCTCTGAGCTGCACCCGGGCCCCCAACAACCCCTTCCCGGGCGTCGTCCCCCATTGGTGAATGGCGATCGCCTCCAACAACACCCCCGGCAGAAGATAGGTCAGCATGAACACGGGCGAAATCATGGCCTCCGCAATGTCCAACCCCAGCACCCGCATCAATCCGAAGACCACCACCACATTCAACTGGAAATCAAACCACCGCGCCCAGAACCGCACCAACGGTCGCGGCCGGGCCGGAATCGGAGGTGGCACCTCCACCTCCACTTCCTCCTCGTGAAACTCCGTCCGGAACATCGCCACCTCCCGCAGCGGAACCCAGTCGGGACTCGACTCGTGCCACGCCATCTCCCCCCCATCCAACTCACCCCGCCCAATCCGCTCCCGGATCAGATAGGACTGAAACGGTCCCGTCTTCTCCCCTCCTTCGATTAGCCAAATCTCCATCGTCGGATCAAAGATTGCGCAGGCTCCGCGCCGCATCGTGTCGAGCCGCAAACAGGGCCGGCACCAACCCGGCGAGCGAACACATCAGGAAGGCCCCCAGGCAGATGAAAAACACTTCCAGCGGATTCACATGCGCCGGAATCTCATTGATGTCGTGAAAACTCGCCGGAAAGGGATCCATCCCCAGCTTCGCCAGACCATGCTGGATAAGCACCCGGAACCGGATCACCACCAGCCCCAACAACACCCCCACCACGCTGCCCAGAACCCCGATCACCATGCCCTGATACAAAAACACCCGCACCACCTGCGACGGCATCGCCCCCAGCGCCTTCATCACCCCGATCTCCTGCTTCTTCTGCACCGTCACCGTGAACATCACCGCACCAATGCAGAACGCCGATACAATGATAATGAAGGACAGCGCAAAATACATCATCAGCTTCTCCCGCTTGATCAGATCAAACCAATCCTCGTACTGATCCATCCAGCTCGTCATCCGCCAGTCCGCCGAAAGCGATTCCCGCAAATCCAACTCCACCTGCCGGGCATGATAGGGATCCTCGATCCGCAACGCCACTCCATCCACCCCCTCGTCCAGCCCCTTCAACTCCTGCCCGGTCGGCAACGGCACGAAAATCCCGGGATGCAGAACATGGCGGCTCGCCTTGTAAACGCCGATGATCTCCACGTCCTTCGGCAGAACGATTTGCCGAATGCTCTTCAGCACCCGCGCATCCTCCCTCTCCATGTCCAACTCCGGCAACCGATCCAACGACGCCTCGATCCCGGCCACCGTCCCCAGCGGCAGGCCGCGCTTCGTCTCGTCCCCGATCTTCTGGCCCGACTCCAGAGCCACGATCACTTCCAGAATGATCTCAGCCTCCCCCGGCCTCATTTCCCGCCCCTCGGCACCATAGAGATCAATCATCCGGCCATCCAGCTCCCGTAGCAGATCCAAATCGACCACCTCCCCCTCCGCGCCCACCACCATGTGCTCCTTCAGCCGGCTCCGCGTCTCCGCCAACAGGTCGGCGTATTCCACCATGATCGGATCCTTCTCCGTCACCTTGTAGGCCTGCAGCACCTCATCAAAATTCCGGGTCGAGTAAAGCTGCACCATGTCGCCCACCCGCAAGCCGTACTCCTTGGCCACCGTCTCCGAGACAACCGCCTTCTCGTCCAAACCCATGTCCGCCGATCCCCCGTAGCTTTCCTCAAGAAGATCCCGCAGGGCCCCCATCTGCTTCTCGTTCCCCGTGTCGATGGCCCGAAAAGCGATGTTCCCCTGCAAACCCTTGAAATCAAGAATGACGTTGTCCTCCGCGAACGCGTAGGCCTCCTCCACCTTCGGCTGTTTCCCGATCTGCTCCGCCATCGCCTCCCACCCCACCGCCGGTTGCAGAACCCCCTGCGGAGCATACTGCAGAACGATGTGCGGGGTGAACCCGAGAATGCGCGTCTTGATCTCCCGCTCGAACCCTCCCATCACCGCAAGCACCACCATCAGCACCAGAACCCCGACCGCCACCCCGAGCAGGGAAATCACCGTGATCGCAGAAAAGTGCGTCCGCCGCGGATTAAGGTAGCGACAGGCAAGAGTCAGACTGAACGGCTTCTTCGAGATGACGTTCCTGTACTGCTGGTTTCTTAGCAAGGCAAGGGGAATGGCCCCTCCGGCTCATTTCCGGTTGGGCGCAGGCACCACCAGGGCCGGAATCTCCGCCTTGCGGACCAATCCTTCCGCCACCGAACCGAGCAGCATGCTGGCCATCACCCCGTGTCCATGGGATCCGAGCACCACCAGATCCGCCCCGGCCTCTGTCGCAAAGTGCAACAAGGCATGCAACGGATTACCCTCCAGGAGGGCCGTCTCCACCTTCAGATCCCCTGGCAGCCCCTTGCTCTTCTCCGCCAGAGCGGCCTCCGCCCGGATACGGGCCTCCTTCTGAAATACATGGATGGCGGGAAACTCCTCCGGCGTGAACCCGTAGGCACTGTAGCTCGGCTCGGGCTCCACCACATGCACCAGGTGCAGGGTCGCCCCAAAGGCCTTCGCCATCTTCACCGAGGCCTCCAGAACCGAAGCGGTGGCATCCGAAAAATCAAGCGCTGCAACAATGGTCTTCATAACACCTACTTCCTAACACCTCCCCCCTCCCTCCGCCACCGGGAATCACCCCCCGCACAAAGAACCGCAAAATCCGCCCAGCCCCCCCTTCTTTTCCCTTGCCCCCTCCCGCCCCCTCTCCACTACTACTCTTCATGATCCACTTCCTCCACACCCGTATCCGGGTCTCCGATCCCGAGGCCTCCATCGCCTTCTACTCCCACCTCGGCTTTGAGGTCGGGGAGCGCAAAACCTCTCCTCAAGGCAACCAACTCGCCTTCCTCCACCTCCCCGGCAACGAACACTTCCTCGAACTCACCTGGTCCCCCGAATACAAGGTCGCCGTCCCCGATGACCTCATCCACACCTGCGTCGGCGTCCCCGACATCATCGACTACTGCGACCGCCTCGAACAGGCCGGCCTCGAAATCTGGCCCGGCGGATGGAAGGAAAAATTCTCCTCCGGCGAGCGCAAAATGGCCTTCGTCACCGACCCCGACGGCTACGAGGTCGAAATCCTCGAGCGCTGAACCAACCTGCCTGGTCCCGGCTCCAAGGAAGAGTTGAATTTTTCTTCGTCCCGGAGGGACATCGGACGGTAGCCGGTGGTAGCACCACCGGAACTTTGGCCGGATATTTGATTGGCACCCCGGAGGGGCGCGGGAGCGAGCGGAACAAAACGAGATCGCTCCAATCCGTATGCCAGGATCTACCGCGCCCCTCCGGGGTGCTCTTCCAGACAACGCTGAGTCCCGGTGGTGGCACCACCGGCTACCGTTCCAAGTCCCTCCGGGACATGCTGAAAATAACCCCACAGGCGCCTATTTAAACGCCATTCGCCATTCGTCGTTTGTGATTTTGAATTTGGCGACTGGAACTTATTTGGAAATTGGTTGGTGGAAATTCAGCTCCATCACCGAGTCCACTCCAGAAAATTTCCAATCCACAATTTCCAATAAAATTTCAAATCCAAATCCCAAGATCCAAACCCAGCAGGCACCTTAACTGTGCCCTCCTGCGAATCGTCCAAATGGTCTCGGATGCCGCTATTAAAACGGGATGTCGTCCTCTTCCCCGGGCATGTCCTGCGACTCCGCCGGTGAACCACCTTGCGGACTCGATTCCTCTTGCGAGCCGGATGAGGAACGGCCCTCGCCACCACCACCACCACCACCACCACCGCCGCCGCCGAGGAACTGCATGTTCTCCCCCACGATCTTGAGCCGGCTGCGCTTTTGTCCGGAGGTCTTGTCCTCCCATGTCTCCATCTGCAACCGGCCTTCAATGAAGACCGGCCGCCCCTTGGAAAGATACTGCGCCGCCAGTTCCGCCTGCCGACTCCACAGGGTCACGTCGAGAAAGGTCGTCTCCTCCTGCCGGTTGCCCTGCTCATTGCTCCACTGCCGATTCACCGCCAATCGCAGGTCGGTCACCGCCGTGCCCTTCGGCGTGTAGCGCAGTTCCAGATCGGCAACCACATTGCCGATCAACATCACCTTGTTGAGATTCGCCATAACGTTCCCCCGAACCTAGCCGGACTTCCGGCCTCTCCAAGAAAAAATATGTCCAAGAAAAAACGTGTCCAGCCACCCGGCTCAGGACAGCCGCTGGTAATGCTGCAAATGAACCGTGCCGTCCAACTTGAGACGACTCTGAATCTTGCTCAGCTGATCCGGCTCCGCCTCAAAAATGTAATTCACATAGTGGCCGGCTTCCAGATGCCGCGCGTTGTAGGCAAAGCTTCTCCGTCCCAATTGCTGGATCTCGTCGAGCTTGGCACCCTCCGCCTCCATTTGCTTGGCAACGGCGCCGACGAGATCGTCAACGCTATCTTCCTTACCCTTCGTATTCAGAACAATCAGACTCTCGTATTTCCGGCTCACACTTTTTGTCTTTTGCAGGTTTCTCCTTCACATTCAGGGTGTTCGCTGCGTGACCAACACCCCTTGCGAGGGCAACCTGAACAGCTTCTACTGCTCTGGCAAGGCTGTTTTCCACCTCCTCGCGCTCCTCTTCCCGGAACCTCCCCAACACGTGCCCGGACAGCTCCCTCCCCCCCGAATCCCCGATCCCCACTTTCAACCGCCGGAAGTCGGGCGAACCCAGTTCCGCCAAGAGCGACTTGATCCCATTGTGCCCTCCCGCCCCGCCCGTCAGCCGGATACGCAGCTGCCCCAACGGCAGGGCCACGTCGTCAAAGACCACCAGGATCCCCTCCACCGGAACCTTGTAAAAAGCCGCCGCCGCCACCACCGCCCGTCCACTCAGATTCATGTAGGTCTGCGGCTTCACCAGCAGCGGTCCCCCGTTCAGCTTCGCCACGTGCGCCTTCCACTGCCGCTCCGACTTGAACTCCACCCCCTCCTTCGCCGCAAGGTGATCCAACACCTCGAACCCCATGTTGTGACGCGTCCCCACGTACTCCTTTCCGGGGTTTCCCAGTCCCACCACCATCTGCGGCACATCCTGCACCCCTGCCAAATAGAAAAGGCGCGAGCCCCCCACAAGCCCGCGCCTGAAAAATCGTCTCCCGCAAACACAAACAACCCGGAGCGGGATGCCCGCTCCGGGTTGTGAAATCCGTCAGATCCTGACCTATCCCTCGGCTTCGCCCTTCGCCTCGTCCCCGATCAGTTCAGGTGCTTCGGCAGTCGCTTCGCCGGCGGCGTCCTCCTCCTCGGCAACGCGGGCCTTGCCCACCAGGGCCACCACCACGTCGTCCGCATAGGTCGGCTTCACCCCGGATGGCCACGCCACCTCTCCCACGTGCAGGGCATCACCAATGCCGAGATGATCCACCGCCGCATGCAGCATTTCCGGCAAATCTTTCGGCAGACTGACAATCTCCACCGCGTGCAGCATCTGCTCCAGCACTCCGCCCGCCTTCACGCCGGCCGCCCCCCCGGTCAACTCCAGGGGAATCGATGCGGTGATCTCGGTGTCCTTGTTCACCGCAAGAAAATCAATGTGCAGAACCCGACCACTGATCGGATGGTGCTGGACCTGCTTCAGGAAGGCCGACTGGCTTCCGCCACCCTCCAACTCAAGGGTCACCAAAATGTTCTCCGAGGCACTGTGGGCGATGAGATCCTTGAAGGCCTTCTCGTTCACCTTCAAATTCCGGCACTCGGTGCCACCCCCGTAAACCACGGACGGCACAAAGCCCTCCCGGCGCATTTGATTCAAGACTCCGGAACCAGTCCGCTTGCGCGGCTCGGCTTTGAGGGTGTGGGTCGTCGACATGATCCTGTTGTGTTTTCCGGCGGTGCTCCCGCGCGGGGGCGGTTAGCTACACGGTTGATCCGTCGATGTCAAAGAGAGAACTAACCGATTTCCCCTCCCCGATCCGCCGAATCGCCTCCCCCAGGAGCCCCCCCACCGAAACCCGGGTCACCTTCTCCTCACATCCCCCGGGCGTCGAATCGGTCGTGATTACTTCATCTATCTCAGATTTCAAGATCCGCTCACAGCCCAGTGGCCCCAGAACCGCATGGCTCACCGCCGCATAAATCCGCCCCGCCCCGTTCTCCTTGAGCACCTCTGCCGCCGCACACAGCGTCCCCGCCGTCTCCGTCATGTCGTCCACCAGGACCACATCCCGCCCCTCCACCACCCCGATCAGGGTCGAGGCCTCCACCTGCGTCGCACTGATCCGGTTCTTCGCCACGATCGCCAATTCCGCCCCCAGCGCCAACGCATAGCTCCGCGCCATCTTCACCCCCCCCACATCCGGCGACACCACCGTCAAATTCGTCCCGTCCTCCCCCCGCACTTCCTTCAAATACCGCAGTAACACCGGCTTCGCATAAAGATGGTCCACCGGAATGTCAAAGAACCCCTGGATCTGCGCCGCATGCAAATCCATCGTCAAGACCCGGTCCACCCCCGCCGCCGATATCAAGTTCGCCACCAACTTCGCCGTGATCGGCACCCGCGACTGATCCTTCCGATCCTGCCGGGCATACCCGAAAAAGGGAATCACCGCCGTGATCCGCTCCGCACTGGCCCGCCGCACCGCATCCACCAGGATCAACATCTCCATCAGGTTGTGGTTCGTCGGCGGGCAGGTCGGCTGGATGATGAACACATCCTCCCCCCGCACGTTTTCATTGATCTTCGCGTAGGTCTCCCCGTCCGGAAAGGCCGAGACACTGACATCGGCCACCGTCGTCGCCAGGTGCGTTGCAATCGCGTCGGCCAAGGCCGGATGAGCTGTCCCGCTGATGAGTTTCATACGCTTTGGAAAGGGAAAGTGTGACTAGTCAGCAGTGCTTGGCAATGGCTTATGACGAAGATCCCAGAACCCAGGCCAGCCCCCCCTGCGGACCGTGGCGTGACCGTCCCGGTCGCCCGCCTCCCTCTCCCATTCCGCATTCCCCTCCCCCGGCGGGGGTCCATACGGTAGCCGGTGGTACCACCACCGGACCCCCGCCCCCCTGCGGACCGTGGCGTGACCGTCCC
>JAQCFL010000160.1 GCA_027619375.1 Verrucomicrobiota bacterium
ACTCTCCCTCAGCGGCATCTACCCCCACCTCGCTTTCTACAACACCCAGAACGAATGCGGCACCGGCGCCGTCGTCCCCTGGGCCGATCGCCTCTGGGTCGTCACCTACGCCCCCCACCAACCCACCGGCTCCGACGACAAACTCTACGAAATCACCTCCGACCTCGAATTGATCATCCGTCCCGAAAGTATCGGCGGCACCCCCGCCAACCGCATGATCCATCGCGAGTCCCAACAACTCTTCATCGGCCCCTACGCCATCGACAAAGACCGCAAGGTCCGCACCATTCCCTACAGTGAAATGTTCGGCCGCCCCACCGGCAACGCCCGACACCTCACCGATCCCTCCGGGAAAATCTACTACGCCTCCATGGAGGAGGGCATCTACGAGGTCGATGTGAAAACCCTCGCCGTCAACCGCCTCTGGACCGACGAAGCCCAAAAGGGCGGACGCCACGCCGACCTCCCCGGCTACCACGGCAAGGGCCTCTACAGCGGATACGGCCGCCTCATCTACGCCAACAACGGAGAACACGGCAGCCTCGCCCAAAAACGCCCAGACATCCCCTCCGGCGTTCTCGCCTCCTGGGATGGCCAGGCCGATTCCTGGACCATCGTCCGCCGCAACCAATTCACCGAACTCACCGGCCCCGGCGGCATCTACGGCAGCAGCCACCCCGACACAGATCCCATCTGGGCCGTCGGTTGGGACCACCGCTCCCTCCTCCTCAATCTCCTCGACGGAGGCACCTGGCACACCTTCCGCCTCCCCAAAGGCAGCCACTCCTACGACGGTGCCCACGGTTGGAACACCGAATGGCCCCGCATCCGCGAAATCGGCGAGGAGAACTTCCTCATGACCATGCACGGCACCTTCTGGCACTTCCCCCCCACCTTCTCCGCCAAAAACACCGCCGGCCTTGCCCCCCGTTCCAACTACCTCAAGGTCGTCGGCGATTTTGCCCGCTGGGGCGACCGCGTCGTCCTCGGCTGCGACGACACCGCCAAGAGCGAGTTCCTCAACAAACGAAAAGCCAAAGGCACCATCGCCGCCCCCCAATCCCATTCCAACCTCTGGTTCGTGAGGCCCGAAGCCTTCGACCACTTCGGCCCCGTCATCGGCCGCGGCGCAGTCTGGGTGAACGATCCCGTGCAACCCGACATCCCCTCCGATCCCTATCTCTTCAGCGGATACGATCACCGCTACCTCCACCTCAGCCACGACGCCAGACAACCCGTCACCTTCCACCTCGAAGTCGACAAGACCGGCCAAGGCCACTGGACTTCCCTGCACGAAATCACCGTCCCCGCCTCCGGCTATCACGGCTTCGCCTTCACCGCCAAGGACGCAGGCACCTGGATCCGCCTCCGCCCCTCCGCCTCCTGCACCGCCTCCGCCGTCTTCTCCTACCGCAACAACGACTCCCGCTCCACCGACCCCGATCCCATCTTCGCCGGCCTCGCCAAACCAACCGACGCCTCCCTCACCGGGGGCCTCATCCGGGCCCGCGACGGCAACAAGCGCACCCTCTCCATGGCCGCCGTCACTCCGGATGGCGACCTCGGCTACTACGAACTCGACGGCTCCCTGCAACTCAAACACACCGACGACCCCAAGGTCCACGCCTTCACCAAAGAGAACACCCGCATCCCCACCAACATCCTCCAACTCGACGCCGCCTCCGTCCTCTACGTCGACGACGACGGCAGTCGCTGGCGCCTCCCCAAAGGTGACCCCGCCCTCTCCCTCCACGGCAAATTCGGCGCCAGCCGCATCGTCCGGGAAGTCGCCACCGAACGCGACTTCTTCAACGCCCACGGCACCTTCTACGAACTCCCGGCCCGCAACGCCGACGGCTTCTCCAAACTCCGCGCCGTCGCCACCCACAACCGCCAAATCCACGACTTCTGCTCCTACCGCGGCCTCCTCGTCATCAGTGGCATCAGCACCGACGCCCCCACCGACAACCCCCACCTCATCCACTCCGACGACGGCAAAACCGCCCTCTGGGCCGGCGCCATCGACGACGTCTGGAAACTCGGCAAACCCGTCGGCACCGGCGGCCCCTGGAAAGACACCCCCGTCAAAGCCAACCAACCCTCCGACCCCTACCTCCTCACCGGCTACGACAAAAAATCCCTCTCCCTCCAAACCACCACCACCGCCACCATCCACGTCGAAGTCGACACCACCGGCGCCGGCACCTGGCTACGCATCGCCTCCCACACCCTCGAACCAAACTCCCCCCTCACCCACACCTTCCCCGACGCCTTCCAAGCCTACTGGATCCGCTTCCTCAGCAGCTCCCCCACCACCGCCACCGCCCAACTCACCTACGAGTAACCGCCACCCACCGCCCTTCCTCGCTGGACTGCAAACTCAACTCCGCCAACTCCACCCCCTTCGCCCCCTCCCGTAACGTCCAACGAAACTCCCCATCCTCCGCCACGTGCTTCAGGAACAACTCCCACTGCACCTTGAAGGCATTCTCACACGCCCCCGGATCAATCACCTCCCAGTCCTCGTAGTAATCAATCGGACTGTCCACATCCGGATTCCACACCGGCCGCGGCGTGTTTGCCGCACTCTGCGCCCAACACTTCCGCAACCCCACAATCGCACTCCCCTTCGTCCCATCCACCTGCATCGTCAACAGGTCATCCCGCCGCACCCGCACATCCCACGATGAGTTGAACTGACACACCACCCCCGTCTTCGTCTTGAACAACGCATACGCCGAATCGTCCGCCGTGCACTTGTAGGGCTTCCCATCCTCATCGATCCGCTCCGGCAAATGCGTCGCCGCCAGCGTGAAGACATCCGTCACCTCCCCGAAGAGGTTGTCGATCACGTAGCGCCAGTGACAGTGCATGTCGATGATCATCCCCCCGCCATCTTCCTTCCGGTAGTTCCAGCTCGGTCGCTGCGCGGACTTCCCCTCGTCGTGCCCGGTGAACACCCAATACCCGAACTCGCCCCGCACCGAGAGAATCTCCCCGAAGAACCCATCCTCCTTCAGCTTCTTGAAGGCCACGATCCCCGGCAACCACAGCTTGTCCTGCACCGTCCCGTTCTTCACCCCCGCCGCCTCGGCCAATTCCACCACCTTCAACGAATCCGCATAGGAAGTCGCAATCGGCTTCTCACAGTAAATGTGCTTCCCCGCCGCAATGGCCCGCTCAAGAAATGGCACCCGATACGGCGTCCCCGAGGCATCAAAAAAAATCTCGTTGTAGTCATCCGCCAACGCCGCATCCAGATCCGTCGACCACCGCGCCACCCCATGCTCCTCCGCCAGGGCCTTCACCTTCGCTTCATTCCGCCCGGTCAAAATCGGATCCGGCATCAACCTCGTCCCATCCGCCAACTCCACTCCGCCCTGCTCCCGAATCGCCAGAATCGACCGCACCAGATGCTGGTTCGTCCCCATCCGCCCCGTCACCCCATTCATAATAATTCCAATCGTCTTCATAATGTTTCTCTCAGTAACCAATAACCTACCCCCGATACACCCCCTCGTATCGCTGCAAAATATAATCTAGAAACTCCCCCTGCTCCGCCTCCCACCACTTCTTCGAAAAGATCTCCACCTCCGTCATTCCCGCGAACCCCACCCCCTTCACCAACGCCTCGATCTCCTTCAGCGGCGCACACCCCTCCCCCATCACCCCCCGGTCCAAGAGCATGTCTTCCTGATCCGGCTTGAAATCGCAAATGTGATACCCCAGCAACCACCCCTTCTCCGCGCAGCGCTTCGTTTCCTTCTCCAACTCCAGATCCCACCACACGTGGTAAACATCCAGCGCCACCCCCAGATTCGGCGCCCCGATCACTTCGCACAGGTCATTGGCCGCCTTCATCGTGCAGATCGCCGAGCGATCCCCCGCATAGATCGGATGCAACGGCTCAATCGCCAACTTGATCCCCTTCTCCCCCGCCCATCCCGCCATTTCCGCGATCCCCTCCCGGATCTGCTCATGATTCTCCTGCGGCGTCTGCCCCGGCGTCGCCCCGCACACCAGCACGATCATCGGCAGGCCCAGCGCCTCCGCCTCCCGCACACACTCCCGGTTCTTCTCCTGCCCCGCCGCGCGGTCCACCGCCGTCTTCCCCGTGAAAAATCCACCCCGCACATGCGCCACCCCCCGCAACCCCGCATCGTCCATCTGCCGCTTCACTTTCTTCAGGTCCAAACCCGCAATCGTCTCCCGCCACACCGAAATCCCCCCGATCCCCCGCCGCGCATAGTGTTCAATACACTCCTCCATCGACCACGGCTTGGTCGTGAAGGTGTGCATGGCCAGTTCCGGATAACTCATCACTTCGTTCCTACGTCGTCTCCCCCACCAACAGCATTCCACCCACCAGGAGAGGCCCCTCGTCCTGCCGCCCCTCGATCACTTCCGCATAGAGCCTTTTCCCCGCCTCTTTCGCCAACTCAAACATCGAAAGATCCACCGTCGTCAACCGTGGCACCGTCAACCCGATCATCGGCGCGTTGTCACACCCCGTCACCCGCACCTCCCCCGGCACCTGCAGTCCCAACTCCCGCACCTGCTGCAACACCATCGCTCCCGCCACATCGTTCACCCCCACAAAACACCGCACCCCCGCCTCGTAATGCTCCTTCACCCCGGCCGCAGTCAGTTCTTCCGGACCCTCCACCATCCACAGGTCTTCCCTCTCATCAAACCCGATCCCCGCCTCCCCACACCCCTCCACAAAACCGCTCAATCGCCCATGCACCACATCATCAATCCCCTCATACCCCACGAAACAACACCCGCCCTCCACCCCCCGCTCAGCCAAATGCACCGCCAACTGCCGCATCGCATCCAGATGATCACTCACCACATGTCGCACCCCCCGCACCATCCGGTTCAACACCAACACCGCCGCCCCCCGCTCCTCCAACTCCTGCAAGACCCTCTCCGGGGGCCGATGAAAGGCAAAAACGAAGGCGTCCACCTCGCCCCCCTTCTTGTGTGGATACGGCACATATTCCTCTCCCCCCGTCTCCACCAGGATGTTCACCTCCGCCGGCCGCAACCCCGTCTTCAACCCGCCCACCAGATCGATAAAACTGTAAAACAACTGCGAGGTGCGTCTCCCCTGCGGCGGCAAAACCAACTTCACGGTCAGGATCCCCCGCTCCCCCGGACGCCGCACCGCCCGCCGCACGTAACCCATCTCCCGCGCCACCTCCTCCACCCGCTCCCGCACCCCCTCCCCGATCAACGACGACCCCATCAGGGCCCGCGACACGGTCGCCTTGGAGACCCCCGCCGCCCGGGCCACCCCATCCATTGTCACCTTGGAGGATCCTTCGGGCATTAGATACTGTAACCAAGGCGTTGCGCGCAATCCACCAGCATCTCCCCCTCCCACTCCGGACGGCGCGGGCAAAGAGGATGCGGCTCACTGCTCGGAATCCGCCCCAGCAGATGCTGAAACACCGCACAGCTGTGCTTGTAGGCCGGCACCGCAGGACGGAACGCCACGTTCCCCAGATACTGCAGCGCATCATTCAATGCGTAGTATCCCTCGTCCCCCTCCCGCCACATCCGATCCCGCTTCGCAAATTTCTCCGGACAAAACGCCGCCAACCCCAGCAGGTAATCCGACCCATACTCGATCATGTCGATCCCCAGATCGTTCCCGGTGTAGATCCGGAAGTCCGGCCGCACCTCGTCGCGAATCGCCAACCGCTTCAGTTCCTCGCCCCGACTCAACGAGGAATGCTTCATCCCTTTCAACTCATCGATCCCCATCAACCCCCGCACCACTTCCTCCGAATAAATCATCCCGTTCGGCGCGAAGACCTTCCCCAACTCGAATCCCAGCACCGCCTCATACCCCGCACACACCTCCGCATACAGATCAACGATCCTCGCCGCCTCCCACTCATGAAAGCGGGTCGTCTGAAACAGAATCGGCGTCCCGCCAAATTCCGCGACCTGGTCCGCCCCACGCCGATACAACTCCACCAAATCCCCCTCCAGGCCTTCCACAAACACCCCACCCACAAACTTCTTCCCCGTCCCCAACGCCTCCCTCGTCCAACGCAACACCTCCACCCGCTCCCCATCGGTCAAATAGTTCGCATAGCCCGTGTCCATGTTCACCGCACAGGCCAACCCCGCCGCCTCGGTCCGCGCCACCGCTTCCCGAAAGGCCCCTTCCGCAATCGACCCATCCACCTCAAACGGCAGCAAACACGCCGCCATCCCTTCAATCTCCCGCCCCAAATGCCGCCGTCCCTCTCGCTCGGAAATGCTCATTGGTCACAATTTGTTGCATGCAACAAAAAAGGCAAGGACGACTTCCCCGCCATTTCAACCCTCCCCTCATTTGACGCTTGCATTCGACACCTTTGATGCCACTTTTGATGCATGCGAACCACGGTCACCATCGACGACACCCTCTTCGAGAACGCCGCCAAGGCCGCCGACGAGAAGAACGTCTCCAGCCTCATCACCAAGGCCCTCACCCTCCTGATCGCCACCGAAAGTAAAAAGCGGCTCCTCAGGCTGTCCGGCGCCGCCCCCTCCTTCACCATCCCCACCCGGGACGCCCGGCTCAAGGCAGCCGAGGACCAGTCAGGATACAACAGCTAGTCCCCATGCACGTCCTCGCCGACACCAACGTCTGGTGCGACTACTTCCGCGACGGTGAGCCCGGCCTCAACGCGCTCTTGGAATACGATTTCCTCGCCATTCACCCCCTCGTCATCGGCGAACTCTCCGTCGGTTGTCTCCCCAACCGCCTCCGCACTATCAAGGACCTCCGCTCCCTCCCCCACCTCGAGCCAGCCAACCACGAGGAGTCCCACTATCTCCTGGAGCAACACGTCCTCTGGGGAAAAGGCCTCCAGTGGAACGACATCCTCATCCTCGCCTCCGTCGTCGCCGCCCCCGACACCCTCCTCTGGACCAAGGACAAACGCCTCGCCTCCGCCGCCGAATCCTTCTCCGTCCGCTACTCCCCCTGACCCCCCAGTCTCCGCCTTCCCCTCTCCGTCCTCCTCCGGTCTCTGCTCTCTGGATACTGAATACTGGTCTCTGGATTCTGGATTCTGCTCTCTTCACCCCCACGCCTGCCCCACCAACTCCTTCAACCGCGCCACCTCCGTCGCCGAGGTCTTCGCCACAAAACCCCTCGCATGCGCGAAATGCACGTCCTCGCACTCTTCAATCCGCGTGAACTCCAACCGCGGATGATCATTGTGCCGCGACATCCCATAGCCCTTCCCCCGCCGGTCCGGATACACCAATCCCGCCACTTCTCCCGAGAGCCCCAGCCCATCCAAATACCGCGGCAACCCGCTCGACGGCTCATCCGGCAGCGGCTCGGTCCGCGGCATATACAGCACCTTGAAGCGCTCCCCGCCCTTCTCCATCTCCCAAATCTCTCCGTGCTTCCCGATGAACTCCAGCCGCGCCCGCAGCGACACGACGTAGTCGATCAGATCCTGCCCCACCCAACGCATCACTTCATACAGCGTCTCCCCCGGCTCCACCCGCTCCGCCTGTGCAAAGCGCCGCAGCAAACTCACATCAATCGGCGAATTCAACTTGAAGATGATTTCCCGCTCCACCCCCAGCCACTTCGCCGTCCCGTTCGCCCCCCGCGTGTCAAACCACTCCGCCGGCTCCAACCAGTCACAAAAGGCCTTCGCATCCTCGTAGATCCCCAAGTCCTGCAGCACCAGCGAGAGCGCACAAATCGGCTCGTGGTCCCGCGGAAACTGATGGTGATCAAAATTCCCCCGCGCCGCATCGTGCTCCCCCCCCACATCCACCACCGCCACCGCCAAGTTGTCCAAATCCCCCTGCTCCGGCTCCCGCCGCACGATCTCCACTCCATGCCGCGCCGCCAACAGGCAACACGCCAAAAACTCATCCTTATGCGACCCGCCCGGGTGCGTCAAAATCAACTCCACGTCCTTCATGCGCGCGACCCTACGGAGTTCCTCGCAGACTGCAACGCCTTCCGCCCGCAGCGTGACCAGCCTGCCCTCCGTAGCCGTCAGGCGAAGGATG
>JAQCFL010000161.1 GCA_027619375.1 Verrucomicrobiota bacterium
CGTCGACGTTGAGTTCGGCGCGGAGAGTTTCGACCTCGTCGGAGAGGGCGGACCATTCGCCGAAGGCCTTTTCGAGTTTGTCGGCGACGGCCTTGTAGGCGGCGGTGGCTTTGCGGAGTTCGTCCTCGTCGCCGCTGACCTCCGGTTTGGAGAGGTGGGTGGTGAGGGTTTCGCGGGCGGCCTCGAACTCGGCGATCTGGTGTTCGAGGACTGCGAGCTGGTCTTCGCGTGGTTTGAGGACCTTGGCGCGCTTTTGGCGGATGTCGGCGTCGCGTTTGCGGCGTTCCTTGGAGGAAAGTCTGGGGCCGGTGTCGGCGGTGTTGGCGGCCTGTGATTTGCTTGGGGGCGTGGCGGAGGAGCTCATGCTCCCTTTCTGATTTTCCTCCTCGTCCCTTTTGTCGAGGTAGTAGGTGAGGTTGCCGAAGTAGAGTTTGGGGTCCTGGCCCTGGCGGAACTCGAGGGTCTTCTCGACGATGGGGTCGAGGAAGGCGCGGTTGTGGGAGACGATGATGACGGTGCCCTCGTAGTTCTTGAGGGCGTGCTGGAGGACGGCCTGGGATTGGACGTCGAGGTGGTTGGTCGGCTCGTCGAGGATGAGGAAGTTGGCGGGGCGGACGAGCATGCGGACCAGGGCGACGCGGGAGCGTTCGCCGCCGGAGAGGACGCCGACCTTTTTGAAGACATCGTCGCCGCGGAAGAGGAAGCAGCCGAGGAGATTGCGGGCCTGGCCGGCGTTTTCGCGGCTGACGACCTCCTCGACGGTCTGGAGGACGGTGAGCTCGGGGTTGAGTTCGTCGGCGTGGTTCTGGGAGAAGAAGGAGGGGAGAACGCGGTTGCCGAGTTCGCAGAGGCCGCTGGCGGGGGCTTCCTGGCCGGTGACGAGGCGGCAGAAGGTGGACTTGCCGGCGCCGTTGGGCCCGACCACGGCGAGTTTGTGGCCGCGGTTGATTTCGATGTCGAGGTCCTTGAAGACGACGAGGTCGCCGTAGCGCTGGGCGGCGTGTTCGAGTTTGGCGACGCAGTGGGCGCTGTTGGGCGGGGCCGGGAACTTGAAGTTCATCTCGGCGTCGTCCTTCTCGATGGTGATGCGCTCGAGCTTTTCGAGTTGCTTCACGCGACTCTGGACCTGGGAGGCCTTGGAGGCTTTGGAGCGGAAGCGATCGATCCACTGCTGGGTCTTCTGGATCTCGCGCTGCTGGGCGTTGTATTGCTTTTCGAGGATCTCCTTCCGGTGGGCGTGTTCGGTGAGGTAGTAGGAATAGTTGCCGGCGTATTCCTCGGCGCGGCCGTGGTGGAAGGCGATGGTGCGGGTGGTGAGGCTGTCGAGGAGGGCGAGGTCGTGGGAGATGAGAATGATGGCGCCGCGGTAGCTTTGCAGGAAATTTTCCATCCAGCGCTGGGCGTCGACGTCGAGGTGGTTGGTGGGCTCGTCGAGGAGCATGAGGCCGGGCTCGCGGAGGAAGAGCTTGGTCATGGCGATGCGCATCTGCCATCCCCCGGAGAACTCGCCGCAGTCGCGGTGGAAGTCCTCGCGTCGGAAGCCGAGGCCGCCGAGGATGGATTCGATGCGGGGGCGAATGCGGGCGGGGTCGAAGTGTTCGAGTCTGAGTTCGAGGTCGCCGAGGGTGTTGAGGTGGTCGGCGTAGGGGGCGGAGCGGGGGTCGAGGTGGTCGAGGTCCTTGGAGAGGGCGGCGATCTTCTTCTGGATGGACTTGGCCTCGGCGAAGGCGGATTCGCATTCCTCCATGAGGCTGTGCCCCTTGACGTGGATGCCTTCCTGGGGGAGGTAGCCGACTTCGAAGCCCTTGGGTTTGGTGACGAGGCCGGCGTTGGGCTGAATGAGGCCGGCGAGGCACTTCATGAGGGTGGATTTTCCGGCTCCGTTGGGTCCGGCGAAGGAGATGCGTTCCTTTTCGCCCACGGCAAAGGACAGCCCGTCGAAGAGGACGCGGGCACCAAATTCCACTCGGAGACCATTGACGGCTAGCACGGGGCGGAGGCTGGAGAAATCGACGGGAGGGGCAAGTGGAATCTGAAGAAGGCGGCCGGGATCGGCAATTTTTGGCCGGGCGCATCTATTTCAACACAAGTGGGGGCTGCTGGCGCTTGATCGGGACACTGCGGCCCCTCCGAGCGGAGCGCGGCCCGCCCCCCTGAAACCCGATGAAAATGAGAATGTTGCCCGCGCTGAAGTCCCTGTCTCTGAGCCTTATTTTGGGGTTGGTGAGCCCTGTCCTGCTGGCTGCGGAGGCGAAGCCGGTGGTGGCGCCTGCGGAGGCACCGCTGGTCGGGGGCCTGAAGGATCTGAAGAGGCTGAACCGGGATTTGGTGGGGATGGCGGAGGGCTGCGGGGCGGCGACGGTGTCGTTGATTTCCCGTGGGGGAGGTGGAGCGGGGAGCGGGGTGATTGTGAGTGAGGACGGGCTGATCCTGACCGCGGCGCATGTCCTGGCAGCGATGACAGATGAGGTGATCGTGATTTTCCCGGATGGGTCGCGGAAGGAGGCGAAGCCGCTGGGGGCGGATTTTGATCGGGATGCGGCGATGGTGCAGATCACGGAGGAGGGGATCTATCCGCATGTGGAGTTGGGGGAGAGCGCGGGGCTGCAGCGGAATCAGTGGTGCGTCGCGATGGGGCATCCGGGAGGGTTTGATCCGATGCGGACGCCGCCCCTGCGTTTGGGTCGGGTGTTGCGGGCGGGTGAGTTTTTGGTGACGGATTGTGCGGTGGTGGGTGGTGATTCCGGTGGGCCGTTATTTGATGCGCGGGGTCGGGTGGTGGGGATTCATTCCAACATCGGGGCCAGCCTCAGTGAGAATCGGCACGTGCCGGTGGATGTTTTTTCGGGGCAGTGGGAGTCGTTGAAGGAAGGGAAGCGGAGTGGGCGGAAATTTGCGGGGAAATCGGCTCCGTTGAATCCTGACCGGCCGGTGATGGGGGTGCAGTTGGGCGAGCCGTCGGACGATGGTGGGGTGGTGGTGGAAGGGGTGATGGAGGGATCTCCGGCGGCAACGGCAGGGCTGGAGGAGGATGATGTGATCACGGCGGTGAATCGGAAGAAGGCCGTTTCGGCGGAGCAGTTGATCGAGTTGGTGGGACGGTTTGCGCCGGGCGACACGGTGAAGATTGCCTATCGGCGCGATGGTGAGGCGCGGAATGCGGAGGTGGAGTTGAAGCGGTTGGGGGACATGATGGGCGAGAAGGCTCGGGAGGGGGGCAAGCCGAAGGGGGAGACGCCGAGGGCCAAGAAGGCGGAGGCGAAGCCTGAAGCGAAGGATGGTGAGCAGCGGGCGGGAGCGGATCCGTTGAAGGAGCTGTTGGATCGGGCGCTGCAGGGCGGTGGTCAACTGGAGTTGACGCCTGAGTTGGTGGAGCAGATGGGCGGGGTGGAGCAGTTCACGAAGCGCCTGCAGGAGTTGGCTTCGCGGATGGGTCCGGAGGAGTTGGGTAAGCTGATGGAGTTGGGATTTTCGGCGGGGCCGGATGAGTTTTTCGCGTCGTCCATGAAGGCGCTGCAACCGGTGGTGGCGAAGACGGCGGGATCGACGGTGGCGGTGCTCATCGACGGCAAGCCTGCGGCGCTCGGCACGGTGGTTTCCAAGGAGGGCTGGGTGCTGACGAAGGACACCGAGACGGCGAAAGGTTCGATCGCGGTGCAGGTGGGGGGAGAGGTGTTGACGGCGACGGTGTTGGCGCGGTTTGCGGAGCGGGATCTGGCCTTGTTGAAGGTGGAGTCCGACAAGCTGCGTCCGGTGCGTTGGGCGGCGGGGGAGAAGCCACTGGCGCTGGGTGCCGTGTTGACGGCGGCCGGGGTGGACGGGGAGCCGTTGGGGATCGGGGTGGTGAGTGTGCGGGCTCGGGCCATGGCGGACGTCGGTTTTCTCGGGATTCAGACATCGGAGTCGGAGGAGGGTGTGCTGATCGAGTTGGCCGTGAAGGGTGGGCCGGCGGAGAAGGCGGGGTTGAAGAAGGGTGATGTGATTGTGTCGATGGATGGTGAGGCGGCGGGTGAGTCGCACGAGTTCGGGCAGAAGATTCGGGGTCGGAAGGCGGGCGAGGAGATCGCCTTGCAGGTGCGCAATGGGGAGGAGACCCGGGAGGTGCGGGTGAAGCTGGTGGCGCGTCAGAATGGTCCGACATCGGGCAAGGCGGACCGGATGAACACCATGAGCGGTCCGCTTTCCAAGAAGCAGACCGGCTTTCCGGAGGCGCTGCAGCACGATATTCCACTGCCACCGTCGTTTTGCGGTGGGCCGTTGCTGGCTTTGAATGGGCGCTGTGTGGGGATCAATGTGTCGCGGGCCGGGCGGGTGAAGACCCTGGCGATTCCGGCGGCGGATGTGCAGGCGCTTTTGGCGACAGTGGATGTGGAGGCCCTGGCGGCGGAAGCAACTGCGGCGGAGGAGGCGCGGGAGGCGAAGGATCGGGCGGAGATTCGGACGGTGATCCGCGAGGTGCGGGAGAAGCTGGAGGGCTTGGAGAAGAAGCTGGAGGAGATGGAGGCGCGGTAGGGGGAGCGCCATGCTGCCGGGGAGATTTTAACCGCGAATGGACGTGAATGGACGCGAATTTTGAGAGGGATGGAGTGTTGATGGATGGGCTGTCGAGTGCCCAGATATCTACTGCCGCCGGGGGCCCGGATCAGGCCTTCCAGTCGGCGATGCGGTCCTTGTGGGTCTCGAAGAGGGCGTCGGTGGAGTCGTGGATGGTGATGGACTCGATCTTGTCGCCGGCCTTGATGGCATCGACGACGTCCTGGCCGCTGGTGACTTCGCCAAAGACGGTGTGTTTGCCGTCGAGGTGGGGAGTGGGGCAATGGGTGATGAAGAACTGCGAGCCGTTGGTGTTGGGGCCGGCGTTGGCCATGGAGAGGATGCCGGGCTTGTCGTGCTTGCGGTTCGGTTTGCATTCGCACTCGAACTTGTAGCCGGGGCCGCCGGTGCCGGTGCCGGTGGGGCAGCCGCCCTGGATCATGAAGTTGGGGATGACGCGGTGGAATTTGAGGCCGTCGTAGTAGCCGCCGCTGGCGAGGTGGAGGAAGGAGGCGCAGGTGACGGGGGCGTCTTCGGGGAACATGAGGATGTCGATGGGGCCCTTGGAGGTCTTGATGGTGATGTTCATAGAGAGGGGAGTGTTGGGGGAGAATGCGGATTGCGGAAGTCTGAATTGGGGATTTTAGGGAATGCGGAGTGGGGAGTGGGGAGTGGGGAGTGGGGAGTGGGGATCCGGCGTCGCCTTGGGGCTCTGCCGGGACATGGCGGGACGGGAGAGCGGAGCATCGACATTCCTGTCGAACGGGGGGAGCGCAGCTTGAGGTGGGGGGAAGGTGGGGTGTGACTGGGTATGTCGCCGCCTGTCGGCTGCTCTGCGACAGGAATGTCGCGGCTCCGTTGGGGAGAGGCCGGCGACCGGGACGGTCACGCCACTGTGGCTCGCCGGATAGTTTCCTCTGGGCTGAGGCCGGAGGCGCGGAGGGAGCGGATGGTCTGGGATTCGTCGCGTTTGGCGAGGCGCTGGCCGTTGGCGTCGAGGATGAGGGGGTGGTGGTGGTAGGTGGGCTCGGGGAGGGCGAGGAGCCCTTGGAGGAGACGGTGGACGTGGGTGGCGGGGAGGAGGTCTTCGCCACGGGTGACGAGGGAGATGTGCTGGAAGGCGTCATCGACGACGACGGCGAGGTGGTAGGAGGTGGCGATGTCCTTGCGGGCGAGGATGACGTCGCCGAGGAGGGCGGGATCCACGGGGATTTCGCCGTGGCGTTGGTCGCGAAAGGTGAGGGGGCCGAGGCGTTGACTGGCGGCGGCGGCGTCGAGGCGCCAGCAGTGGGGGGTGTCGGCGGCGAGGAGGGCGGCGCGTTGGTCGGCGGAGAGGGCGCGGCAGGTGCCGGGGTAGAGGGGGCCTTCGGGGCCGTGGGGGGCGTTGGTGATGCGGGCCGTTTCCTCGGCGATGTCGCGGCGGGTGCAGAAGCAAGGGTAGAGGACTTGGGTGGCGTTGAGTTGTTCGAGGGCTGCGGCGTAGGCGGGGAGGCGGTCGGTTTGGTGGAGGGGGGCGCCCTGCCAGGTCAGGCCGAGCCAGCGGAGGTCCTCCTCGATGGCCACGTAGAATTCAGGGCGGACGCGGGTGTGGTCGATGTCCTCGAAACGGAGGAGGAAGGTGCCGTGGTGTTGGTGGGCGAGGCGGTGGGCGACGAGGGCGGCATAGGCGTGCCCGAGATGGAGGAGACCAGTGGGGCTTGGGGCAAAGCGGGTGGTCATGGGGAGAGTTTGGGGAAGGGGGAGGGGGAGGGCGATGGGAAAATGGTGGGGAGGAGTGGTAGCGCCATTTCTGTTGCGGAGGCCCGGGGAAAGGGGTATTGGAATCGATGGCCGATGGTTGTTGTTCGGCATGGAATGAATGCGATTCTGACATTAGTAGCCCTCCTCTCCACCTTGCTCAGCTGTCAGGCGGGGATTCGGATGATAATCGTTCCTGATCAATGCGAGGTAGGGCCATCTGGATTTGTCGATGTTTCTGTGTACCTGACGAATGAGGGGCAGCAGATCGTTGAGACTCCTTCGGCGATCCAGGATCAAGGCTTCTCGAGGTGCGGGGCGAATATCAAGGCTACCTATTACAAGAAGGAGGATTCCGATCTTGAGGATTTAGGCACCCAACTTGGCGCGAGAATTACGACCCCAGATAAGATGACGGGGCTGAAGCCAAATGAAACAAGGCACTACAGATTCAGGTGGAGCTGCCCAGAATTGTTTGATGACTTCGATTTTGTTGTATTGGTTATTGAGCTTTGGGCTGACGACGAGCTGCAAAGGTGTCAGAGCACGATACTACGAATGCCGATTCAGGACTGAAGGGCAACGGTGATGGGGTGTGGGAGGTGAGGGGTTTGAGGACGAGGAACGAATGCAAGCCCCGAAGCAGGACGATGCGGATAGGGTGATCGGGGAGGGGTTGCAGCCGGCGTCGGAGGCCATGGGTGTAGCGTTCGCTGCTGGCACGCCCTCCGGGGTGCGAGACTCGTTCGGGGTGCGGTTTCCCGGGGTGGTCGTCGCTCCGCTCCTCGACCCCGCGCTAATGGCTTGGATCCCTCCGGGATGGGGAGGCGTTGTCCATGCTTTCATCAGCGGGGGGCAGGTGCTAGATTCGGCGCATGACGCTAAAAGCAATTATCCACGAAGCCGAGGAGGGCGGATATTGGGCGGAAGTCCCTGCATTGCCTGGATGCATGACGCAGGGGCAGTCGCTGGAGGAAGTGGAGGTGAATCTCCGGGAGGCGATTGCGGCGTGGTTGGAGGCGGGTGAGGAGAACGACGGCGGCGAGACGGGGCAGGTGTTGGAGTTGGCGGTATGAAGTCGGTGAGTGGCAAGCGGATGGCTCGACTTGCAGAAGGGAAGGGTTGGATTTTGGCGAGGGTGCGGGGCAGTCATCACATCTATGTGCGGGAGGGGAGAATGGAGCGATTGGTCATTCCGATTCATGGGAATCAGAGTTTGAAGATGGGATTGCAGCGAGCGCTGATGATGCTGGTCCCAGTGGGGGAAGAAGAGTTGTAGAGGCGGAGGAGGGTGGGGCGATCACGGAGGGGTTGCCGCGGGCGTCGGAGGGCAAGGGTGAAACGTTGGCTGCTGGCACGCCCTCCGGGGTGCGAGACTCGCTCGGGGCGCGGTTTCCCGGGGTGGTCGTCGCTCCGCTCCTCGACCCCGCGCTAATGGCTGGGATCCCTCCGGGATGGGGGAGTGGCGGTCGTTCTTGGGGATGGCCCGGCAGGAAAGCCCTGTTTATGGGGCGTTTGGGGAATGAGTGCGATCTTGACCTTGCGGTCGGAATTCTTGAGGATGGCAGACGGCATGAACACGAAGCAGGAGCTGAACCAGAGGCGCCTGTTGAGGGCGATGATTGCGGGGGGTGTCGCGGTGTTTGGATTTGTTGAGGTGGTCGCGGCGGCGGATGACATCTTTGCGGTGCGGAACCGTTCGTCGTCTGGGATGGCGCAGGTGTTTGAGCGGATCAATGATGACTCGACGATTGCCAGCAG
>JAQCFL010000162.1 GCA_027619375.1 Verrucomicrobiota bacterium
TCCTGGTTTCAGGGGCGGCATCTGTTTGGGCGGGAGGGGCGGGATGGGCTCTGGACGGGAGCAACGACGTGGCGGTGGCGGTGCCGGTGGAGGATCTGACGGGCTGGAAGACTTTTGAGGTGCTGTCCGCGGAGGATGCCTTGGGGTCAGTGGCTGTGGAGGGGTTTCAATGGGCGGGACGGCATGGGGCGTGGGATGGGCTGGGGGCCTATCTTCATGATCCGGCGACGCTGCGGGTGTTCCTGAATCATGAAACGGGATCCGGGACCATCAGCCGGGTGGACCTGGATGTGCCGACCCTGAAGACGTGGATTGCGATCGGACATCCGAACAATACGAACAGCAACCAGGTGGGTCCGCAAGGGGCGGTGGTCCGGGCGGTGAGCAAGGGGTGGCTGACGGGACCGACTTCGTTGCGGCGTCCCTGTTCGGGAAACGTGTGGATGGGGGACACTTTTGGTCCGGGGCGGGGGTTTGCGGAGACGCTCTACCTGACGGGTGAGGAAGTTACGGGAGGGTATTTCCATGTGCTCGATGTGGCGACCCGGAAACTCTTCAGGTGCCCGGCCTTGGGGCAGGGGCGTTGGGAGAATGCCACGATCATCGACACGGGTCGGACGGATACCGTGGCTCTCTTGTTGGGGGATGATGGGGGGACCTTTGTTCTGACGCCACTTCGGTTGTATGTGGGATTGAAGATACCGGGCGGTGATTTTCTGGAGCGCAACGGGTTGTCGGAGGGAACCGTCTACCACTGGAATCCAGTCGGTGAGGGAACCGACATCCATGGTTTGACGAATGGGATGACCTTGGACGGAACCTGGATGGAAGATCCTGCCGGGGCGGCGATGCTGTTCAAGCTGGAGGACGTCCACACCGACATGAATCCGGCCTCTCCCGGATTTGGAACCGATACGGCCATTGCTTGCGAGGGGCGGGCGATTTACACGATGGACTTTGCGGGATTGGACTTTGAGGAAGGTGATCTGGGAGTGCAGCGGGACACGACCATCCGAACGCTGTTTCAGGCGGGAACACAGGCCGGAGGGAACAGCTTTTCGAGGATGGACAACTTGGTGTGGTCGGTGGATGGGAATCTCTACGTCAATGAGGATGACGGGGAGGGGGACATTTGGATGGTGGACGTTGTCTCGTTGCGGGCGTCGTATGAGAGTTTGGATTTCACGCCGGATGCTTCGCAAGTGAGGAACATCCTGGATGCGGCTTTTGTGAGTGAGACGAGCGGGATCATCGACATCTCCGAGCACGTCGGGTATGAGGCGGGAGGGGTATTTCTCACAACCGGGCAGAGCGCCACGTATCAATACAACCAGATGGCCCTTTTGGTGTCTCCGTCGGCCACGCCGCTGAGCGTGCACCAAGTGGCTTACTTCGCTGGTTCCGGGGGGGTGGTGGAAGGAGGGGCGGCGCAGCTCGTGGCGACGGGGGCGCATGCGGCGATGGTGACCGCGACTCCGGCCTTGGGCTTTCGCTTCGTGGGTTGGAGTGACGGAGTGCTGACTCCGAGGCGGTTTGAGCGGGATGTGGCGGCTGAGTTTCAGGCGACCGCGACCTTTGAGATCGGAAGGAGCTACGACCTGTGGATTGCAGGGTATCCGTCCCTGACGGGAGCGGATGCGCTTGTGGGAGCGGATCCGGATGGTGACCGGGTCGTCAACGAGAAGGAGTTTGCCTGCAACATGGATCCGACGGTGTTTGATTGGAAGATCCTGCCGGGTGGGACGGGGACGGCGGGGTTGCCATTGATCGAACTGCGTTCCCTCCTGTTGGACCGACGGATGGTGGTCGAGTATGTGCGACGGGTGGGCGTCCCGGAGTTGGCCTACTATCCGACTTTTGGGCCGGACTTCGTGAGTCCTTGGAGATTGGGGGGCAAGGAACGGGTGATTCCGATCGATGGGAACTTCGAGCGGGTCATCAGTGAGGATGCCTGGAACGTCAGCGCGGGACGGACGGGGTTTGCGCTGATGGTGCTGGACCTGGCCACGCCATAGTCGCCTACTGGAAGGGGGGGTGGGGCGCAAGTCCCGGATTGCGGGGGGGTTATTTCGAGGTTCCCACCAGCTTGAAGGAGATGTTCAGCTCGGGTTTGACGGTGAGGATGGCGAGTTGGCGGATGATGGGCAGGCCGAAATCGGTGTAGTCGAGTCGGGCGGTGCCCATGGTGACGATGGTGTTGCCGTTGCGGGCGACCTTGCAGGGGAAGGTGATTTGTTTTTTGACCCCATGGATGATGATGTCGCCCCGGGCGAAGGTCTGGCCCTTGGCGTCGCGGATCCATTTGGTCATTTTGAAGGATCCGCCGGGAGTCTTGGCGTGGTCGAGCCAGTTGAGCATGTTGGCGTTGCGCTTGGGCTCGTCGGTGTCGAGGTCCTTGAAGTCCCATTTGAGTTCCACAGCGGTGGGCTCGAGGGACTTGCGGACGCCGGTGATCTTCACCTCGAAGTCTTTCAGGACGCCGGTGAAGGCATGGGTGGTGGCTTTGGCACCAACCGCGATGCGGCTGCGGGCTTTATCGAGGACAAAGGTGTCGGCCTGGAGCGGGGAGGCGAGGAGGAGGGCCGCGAGCAGGCCGAGGCAGGGGCGGAGCGCATTCATGGGAAGCAATTTGGTTCGGGTTTGGGGAAGGTGAGTAAATCCGTAGCAGATGGCGGTGCCTGGGAAGAGAATCCACCTTTTGAGGGTCGAAGGGGGGAATGATATTCCAATTTGGTGAGAATGCAGCTAGTAAGCGGGGGATGAATGGATTTGGGCACAGTCTGCGGGTCGGGGTGTTGGTGGCGGGGGGGATGGGCCTTGGTGGATTGTGGGGGGGAGATTTGCCGGAGATCAAGTTTACGGAGGTGCTCGATTTCGATCGGCCGGAGGCGTGGGCGATGAAGCGTGCCGCTTCGTTGATGTTGTTCACGAGCATGGGACCGCCGACATCGCGGGAGGCGGGAAGTGTGGAGTTTGGTTTGGAGGCGATTTGGAATCCGAGTCTGAGCGCAGAGGACCGGAGGGTGGGCTTTGACGGGAACAAGGTGGAGGATTTGAATCGGTTGGAGGTGATCCCGCGGCCGCGGGTGCGGATTGGGGTGGGGTGGGAGACGACCTTGGAGTTGTCCTATCTGCCGCCCGTGGAGATCGAGGGGATCGAGCCCAACATCTTCGCGATGGCGCTGGAGCGGCCGATTTGGCAGGGCTGCGACTGGACATTGGGAGCGCGGATCTACGGGCAATTGGGAGGGGTGGACGGCGACATCACCTGTCCCCATGGGGAGTCGGATATTCCACCCGGGGAGGCGGGGAACGAGTTCGGTTGCGAGGGGACCTCGCGGGACGAGATCACCCTGAACTATGTGGGTGGGGCGCTGATTGGGGGCTTTGCCCTGCCGGAGGACATTGGCGGGGATCTGCATTTCGGGGTGTATGCGACCTACATGGATCTGGAGTTCCAGGTGGATGCGGTGACTTACGGGCTTCGGGATCGGACCAAGATGGTGACCGATGGCTGGGCCTATGCGTTCACGGCGGGATATTCGCGGGACATTTCGGAGGATTGTCGGCTTGCGGTGGAGGCGTTTTATTCGCCGTTGGATGTGGATCGTTCGGCGGAGTCCAACGCGGACGCGGATGATTTGTTCAACGTCCGGGCGATGCTGAGCTATCGATTTTGAGAGAAGAGACCAGAACCCAGAACCCAGACAGAGATGATGAAGATGGCCCCCACCGAGAGACGAGATCGTAGACAATTGAAGAAGCTATTTGCCGGGCGATTGCTTGCCGGGCAGTTGGCGTTGATGCTGGGGGTGAGTGGGGTCGGTCAGGCGCAGTTGACGTTGACGGAGGTTGAGCAAGTTTCAGTTTTGCGGCGGGGGAGGTGCGGACCTATGTGATCAGCAAAAACATCTCGGCGACGGTGGGAGATGAACTGTGGATCTACCTGAACAACTCCGGGTTCAACACGGAGTCGCAGGTGACGACCGGGGTCATCTGGGGCTCGGTTCAGCAGGGAAACGGTCGGACCAATGCGGTGGTGGCGGAGAGCGATGCGTGGGATGTGGTGACGGACTTCGTGCAGACCATTACACCGGCGATTCCGGCGGGGCACACCATGCAGTTGAAGGCGGGGAGTCCCTCGTCGGCGACCTCGGCGTCGTGGGAGATCGCGGCGGCGAATCTGGGGACCTATCAACTGACCGTGACGCCGTCAGAGCTGGAGTTGGGGATCAAGAAGGGGCTGGCGGCCGGGGAGGTGATTCTCTTTTGGCCGACGACGACGTCGGCAGGGGCGGTGTTGAAGAAATCGGCGACGTTGCAGGAGGTGATGTGGCCGGCGGAGGGGTCGGTGCCGACGGTGGTGGGGGACAACAACGAGGTGACCGTGACTGTATCCGGGGCGGAGTATTTTCGGTTGGAGTTGCCGTAACGTGGGACTGGGACGGGTTTTACCGAGTCTGAGGCAAATCGGCGTCGTATTGTTGGGAACACTATTGGCGGGACGCCTGTGCTCCTTTCCCGTTGGGGATCAGGCGGCGGCGGTGGCGGGGTCGACGTCGAAGACTTCGCGGGCGTCGGCGATGGAGCCGGTGACGGCGGCGGCGCAGACCATGACGGGGGACATGAGGACGGTGCGGCCGGTTTGGGAGCCCTGACGTCCCTTGAAGTTGCGGTTCGAGGAGGAGGCGCAGAGTTGGTCGCCGACGAGTTTGTCGGGGTTCATGGCGAGGCACATGGAGCAGCCTGCGGCGCGCCATTCGAAGCCGGCTTCCTCGAAGATCTTGTCGATGCCTTCCTGGACGCACTGGATGGCGGTGATTTGGGAGCCGGGGACGGCGATGGCCTGCACGCCGGGGGCGACCTTGCGGCCCTTGAGGTATTTGGCGGCTTCGCGGAAGTCGGAGAGGCGGCCGTTGGTGCAGGAGCCGAGGAAGGCCACGTCGATCTTGACGCCCTTGATGGGGGTGCCGCCGGGGAGTTTCATGTAGTCGAGGGCGTCCTGGAAGGACTTGCGCTCGTTCTCGTCGGCGGCGTTGGCGGGATCGGGGATGGACTCGCCGATGCCGATGCCCTGGTCGGGGGAGATGCCCCAGGTGACGGTGGGTTCGATGTGGGCGGCGTTGATGAGGACGACGTCGTCGAATTCCGCGTCGGGGTCGGAGGCGTAGGAGGCCCAGCGTTCCACGGCGGCGTCCCAGTCGGCGTCTTTCGGGGCGTAGGGGCGGCCTTTGAGGAAGGCGAAGGTTTTCTCGTCTGGGTTGACGTAGCCGCAGCGGGCGCCGCCTTCGATGGCCATGTTGCAGACCGTCATGCGCTCCTCCATGGAGAAGTGGTCGAAGGTGGTGCCGGCGTATTCGTAGGCGTAGCCGATGCCGCCTTTCGCGCCGAGGAGGCGGATGATGTGGAGGGTGACATCCTTGGCATAAACGCCGGGAGGGAGTTTGCCGTTCACTTCGATGCGGCGGACCTTGAGAGGTTCCATGGCCATGGTCTGGGTGGCGAGGACGTCGCGGACCTGGGTGGTGCCGATGCCGAAGGCGATCGCGCCGAAGGCGCCGTGGGTGGCGGTGTGGGAGTCGCCGCAGGCGATGGTGGTACCGGGCTGGGTGATGCCCTGTTCGGGTCCGACGACGTGGACGATGCCTTGTTTGCCGGAGGCGAGGTCAAAGTAGGTGACGCCGAAGTCGTCGGCGTTCTTGCGGAGGGCGTCCATCATTTCCGCGGCGAGGGGATCGGCGGGGGCGTCCTGGTTGATGGTGGGGACGATGTGATCGATGGTGGCGAAGGTCCGCTGGGGATATTTGACCGGGAGGTTCAGGTCGCGGAGCATGCCGAAGGCCTGGGGGCTGGTGACCTCGTGGATGAGGTGGGTGCCGATGAAGAGTTGGGTGCGGCCGTCGGCGAGGGTGCCCACGGTGTGGGCGTCCCAGACTTTTTGGTAGAGTGTTTTTCCCATGGAGAGTGTCGGTTGCGGGGTGGGGGGAGACGGTTAGCGGAAAATGGGCGAGGATCAAGGGGGATTGGGGGGTGGAGGGGAGGAATATCCAATATCGAACAAGGAATTTCCAATATCCAAGGGGGATCCGGCGTCGCCGGGGAGCCATGCCGGGACAGGTCCGGCGTTGTCTGGGAGGCTATGCCGGGAGGCTATGCCGGGACAGGAGAAGTGGGATTGGGCTGGATGGCAGGGTGGGTGGAGGGTTGGATGCGGGGATGCATAGTCTCTGGAACTTGAGTGCGGTGCTTTCGTTGGCGACCGCAGTGTTGATGTTGATCACCGGATTGGTGGCCGCCCGGACGCTGGGGGGGAAAGGCGCCTGGCTGATGATTGGCGGAGCCCTGGCAGCCATTCTGACGGGAGGGTTCTGGATTCTCAATTCCCTCTCGAGCTTGCTTGGATTCGGTTTTCTCCAAACCATGAGCGCCGAGACGATGATCACCCTGCTTCAAGCACTAGGGTTGTTGAATGGAGTTGGTTGGGCGGTTGCGGTGTTCGGGGTGTTGCTGGAGGTACTGTTGATTCGGGCGATGATTCAGAGGAGCGAGGTGCTGAGGGAGATACGCGTTGAGAGGGAGAGGTGCGATTGGGCTGGTTCATGTCCTGAAGGGACGCTTCATATCAGCCAGGGGTAGTGGAGCGGAGCGAGTGCAGCCCCTGGGATGGGTTGAGGAGAGGGGTTCGTGTCCTGAAGGGACGATTCATGCGGGGAGGCGGGGGTGGTGGCGAATGGATGAAGGCTTGGAGGAGGTGCGGTAGCGAAGACGCATGGGGCGTCCCTACAGGACGCGGGACATTGGTGGGCGGCGATCCCCGGACGGCCTCCACTGGGGCGGAGTTGTCCGGGGCTGGGATGAGATGCCCCGTTGGGGCAGGGGAGAGAGGGTGGGGCGAGGGGGCGGGAGGCAGGCAGGACGGGGGGGGAACCGCCGACCTCCCGCAGGGAGGCCGCTACGCGGCGGGAACCCCGGACGGCCATCGGCGAAGGGATCGGCGTCGGCTTCGGAGTCTTCGGTTGTGGTCGCGGGTGGGCTCGGAGGTGTCCGGGGAATTCCTGTGTATCGAAACTCAATCTGATCGAGGATGTCTTCCTGTTGCTGCGCGTCGGTGAAACCAAACGCGGACTCCCGGGCTACATGCCAGTCACGCGCTTCGCGCTGAATCTCCGCAACGCTCTTACCCCTGTTTTGGATCCACCATTTCTCAAAGTCTTCCTTGGTCCGAAGTTGTGAGAGGTAGGAGGAGCCCATCATCGACTCGTCTTTGGCGTTGCTGCGGGACTTGTACATCATTCCAATTGGATCGGACATTGATTCGATGGTGGATCGACACACGTCGCCGATGGTCATTGGGCTGTGGGGAACCGCGGTCGAGATGCTCATTGCGTACTCCTGTCGATCGAGGTTATCGATGAGGGCGGGGACTGCTGCCTTTTCGTATTTGGCGATAGCTCGAACTAGTTCCTGAACGCGCCAGTTTTCCTCGTTGGTCCAAGGCGGCGGAGGTTCCTCGTTCCATTCGCCGGTCGTTGGCGGATTCGAGGAAACGAGTTGTTCGATCATTCGTGCAATTTTTTTCTCGGTGTCCTCCCTCGGTCTGGTTTCCGTGGCCTTTCGGGCGACACGATCCTGACGATTCGAATTTGTTTCCGATTGGCGATTGAGATTGGAATCGCTGGTTCCTGATCCGGGAGCATTGAGATGATCTCGGACGAGATACGCTCCGATGGCAACGAGGGCGAGGGCGGAGAGGATGAGTCCCCAGTGCCTACGTTGGTTTGGAGTTTTGTTCATTGATCGGCCGGGGGTGTTGGGAGGGAAAGTGTCCCGAGGGTAGCGAGGGAAGGGGGAGGGGTCTAGGGGAGAGTGGGTAGGGGTAGAGAATGGAGAATCGACTGTCGAATGGTTGGAGCGGGAGTGGGATGAAGGGCGGGGCGGGGGTTTGCGGTGCCCCTCCGGGGAACGGGAGTTCGGGATGGGGTGGGGTCCGGTGGTGGTACCACCGGCTACCGTATGGATCCCCTCCGGGG
>JAQCFL010000163.1 GCA_027619375.1 Verrucomicrobiota bacterium
CTTTTTGTTTCCTCCTCCTTCTCCATTGGTTAAGAAACCCAACATGCCAGCCTCCGGAGCCTGGCAATACCCTCTCGCCGCCATGCTCCGCAACCTCTGCGACGCGCACAACCACTTGCAGGACGAACGCCTCGCCCCGCACCTCCCGGACATTCTCACCGCCCTCCCCGCGGCCGGCATCAGCGCCTGCGTCGTCAACGGCACCAGCGAAGCCGACTGGCCCCGCGTCGCCGCCCTCGCCCGCGCCCACCCCGACCTCATCATCCCCTCCTTCGGCCTCCATCCCTGGCAGGCTCACCAACGCAGCCCGGACTGGCTCGATCTCCTCACCGAACAACTCCACGCCTTCCCACACGCCGGCCTCGGCGAGTGCGGCTTGGACCGCTGGATCCCCAACCACGACCTTCCCGAGCAAACTGCAGTCTTCCTCGCGCAACTCGACCTCGCCACCCGCCTCGACCGCCCCCTCTCCATCCATTGCCTGCAGGCCTGGGGCCCCCTCCTCGATCTCCTCCGCGATCACCCCCGCCCCCGGCGCGGTATCCTCCTCCATTCCTACGGCGGCTCCGCCGAAATGATCCCGCTCTTCGCCGCACTCGGTGCCTACTTCTCCTTCTCCGGCTATTTCCTCGAACCCCGCAAGGAAGCCACCCGGCTGGCCTTCCGCCAAATCCCCGACGACCGCCTCCTTCTCGAAACCGACGCCCCCGACATGCTCCCGCCGGAAAACTTGCGCCAACACCCCCTCACCTCCCTCGACGGCAAAGCCCTCAACCATCCCGCCAACCTCCCCGCCATCGCCGAGGGCCTCGCCAAGCTCCGAAGCATCGACCCGGATCAACTCATCGCCCTCACCACCAACAATTTCCACCGTTTTTTCCGCTAATCCCCACTCCCCACCTCGCCCCACTTCGCGATAGATTCCCCCCCGTATCCCGGTAGCGTGGACACACATGCCCACCGTCAGCCGCACCCTTCTCAGCACTCTCCTCCTCGCCCTCCCCCTCTACGCCCAACAAGGCGACCGCAAGGGCCACGAACGGATGGACCCCATCGTCCCGGAGAACCTCATCCCGCCCGCCCCCGTCCTATCCGTCGAGGACGCCCTCAAATCCTTCACCATCGCTCCCGGCTTCACCATCGAACCCGTCGTCGCCGAGCCTCTCATCGAGAAACCCGTCGCCCTCAAATTCGACGGCGACGGCCGCATGTGGGTCTGCGAAATGGTCGGCTACATGACCGACATCGACGGCTCCACCGAAGCTCAACCCCAGGGCCGCATCGTCATCCTCGAGGACTCCGACCACAACGGCTCCATCGACAAGCGCACCGTCTTCCTCGAAAAACTCCTCCTCCCCCGCGCCATTTACCTCCTCGATGACGGCATCCTCTGGGCCGACCAGGGCAGCCTCTACTTCGTCCCGCGCGAAGGCGACAAGCCTTCCGGCAAACAGGTCGTCGTCGACCCCGACTACGCCAAGGGCGGCAACGTCGAACACAAGGCCAACGGCCTCCTCTCCGGCCTCGACAACTGGATCTACAGCGCCAAGTCCGACCGCCGCTACAAGCGCATCAACGGCGCATGGGTCATGGAGAAAACCCACTTCCGTGGCCAATGGGGCATCAGCCAGGACGATTTCGGCCGCCTCTACCACAACAACAACAGCACCCTCCTCGTCGGCGACTTCCTCCTGCCCAACACGGTCTTCGGCAACAACAATGTCAGGGTCAACAGCCGCATCGCCTCCACCCTCGGCAGCAACCGTGTCTGGCCCATCCGCGTCACCCCCGCGGTCAACCGCGGCTACATCAACGAACTCAACGGCTACAGGGACAACACCATCGACCCCAAGACCTTCAAGCTCATCAACGCCACCGGCGCCAGCGGCATGGCCATCTACCGCGGCGACCAGTTCCCCCGCAAAGCCTACGGCACCGCCTTCGTCACCGAACCCACCGGCAACCTCGTCAAGGCCATCACCATCGCCGAAGGCGACGGCAAACTCACCGGCGAACACCCCTACGGCGAGAAGGAATTCCTTGCCTCCACCGACGAACGCTTCCGCCCCGTCGATGCCGTCACCGCCCCCGACGGCAGCCTCTACATCATCGATTTCTACCACGGCATCATCCAGCACAAGACCTACGTCACCACCTACCTCCGCCAACAATACCTCAGCCGCAAACTGGATGGCCCCGGCTACGGCTACGGCCGGATCTACCGCGTCCGCGCCAGCGACAAGGACCTCGGCCCCGCGCCGAACATGCAGTCCCTCGCCGCCAAGGACCTCATCCCCTTCCTCTCCCACCCCAATGGTTGGTGGCGCGACACCGCCCAGCGCCTCATCGTGGAGCGCGGCGACGCCTCCCTCGCGGCCGACCTCACCACCCTCCTCGGCACCCCCTCCCAACCCCTCGGCCAACTCCACGCCCTCTGGTGCCTCGAGGGCCTCGGTCTTCTCACCACCCCGCACATCGAGGTCATGCTCAACTCCGGCGAGGAGCAACTCGCCTCCTCCGCCCTCTTCGCCGCGCTCTCCCTGCAGGACGCCTTCCTGCCCTCCGCCATCAAGGCCGTCATCGCCTACAAACCAGGCAAGACCTCCGCCATCTACAAGGCCCGCTTCCTCGCCGGCGTCCGCTCCACCGCCGCCGCCGAAGCCCTCGTCACCCTCCTTCAAAAACACGGCGACCGCCCCCTCGTCCGCGAAGCCGCCTTCGCCGGACTCAAGGGCCGCGAAGCCAACTTCCTCCACCGCAACGACCGCCGCTTCAACAACAAGGAATTTCTCGGCTGGCTCAAGGACGCCTCCTCCAAGGACAAAAACAAGGTTGCCCCCCGCAAACTCGAAGGCGATCACCTCGCCTCCTTCCAGCGCGGCGAGGATGTCTATCAGGGCGAAGCCGGCTGCATCGGCTGCCACGGCATCGAAGGCACCGGCCTCCCCAACCTCGGCCCGCCCCTCGACGGATCCGATTGGGTCACCGGAGACACCACCCGCCTCATCAGCGTCCTCCTCCACGGTCTCATGGGCCCCATCACCGTCAGCGGCGAACGCTACGCCCCGCCCGCCGCCATGCCCGGCCTCGGCCAAAACCCCACCATCACCGACCAAAACCTCGCCGATGTCGCCACCTACCTCCGCCAAGGTTGGGACAACCGCGCCCCCGCCGTCCCCCTCAAGGAAGTCCAGAGCACCCGCGCCGCCACCAAGGACCGCAACGGCGCCCTCTACACCGAAGCCGACTTCAAATAAGTCCTAAACCTCCGCCCACTGCCCTGCATTCCGGTATTTCTGATACCGCTGCTCCAGCAAATCCTCCACCGACAACGCCGACAAGGCATCGATCTGCTTCGCCACCGCCGCCGCAAAACTCGCCGCCGCCGCCGCGTGATCATGATGCGCTCCTCCCACCGGCTCCGGGATCACTTCATCCACCAATCCCAATTCCGCGAGGTCCGGCGCGGAAATCTTCATCGCCTCCGCCGCCTCCGGGGCATGCTTCCGATGCTTCCACAGAATCGCCGCACATCCCTCCGGACTGATCACCGAGTAGTAGGCGTTCTCCATCATCAAAATGCGATCCGCCACCCCGATGCCCAGCGCCCCCCCCGAACCACCCTCGCCCAACACCACCGCCACGATCGGCGTCTTCAGCCCCATCATGTCGCGCAGGTTCCGCGCAATGGCCTCCGCGATGTTCCGCTCCTCCGCCCCGATTCCCGGAAAGGCTCCCGGCGTGTCGATCATCGAAACCACCGGCAACCCAAATCGCTCCGCCAACTCCATCAGACGCAACGCCTTCCGATAGCCTTCCGGATGCGCACTCCCAAAGTTCCGCTCCAAATTCTCCTTCGTGTTCCGCCCCTTCTGATGGCCGATCACCACACAGCTCCGCCCCCCGATCCGCGCCAGCCCTCCCGGCATGGCCCGATCATCCCCCACCAACCGATCTCCATGCAGCTCACAGAAGTCATCGAAGGCATGGGAAATGTAATCGAGCATGAAGGGCCTGTTGACGTGACGGGCGATCTGCACACGTTGCCATGGCGTCATGTTCGCGTAAATCCGGTTTCGCGTCTCCCGCAACTTGACCTCCACCGAGGCAATCTCCCCCGAAAGGTCGATCTCCTGTGAATCGGCCTTCTGCCGCATCTTCTCCAGCTCTGCCTCCAGCTCAAGGATGGGCTTCTCAAATTCCAAGGGTTGCTCGTTCATAAGCGCTCTTCGCGGCCGATCCTACTCCGCCGAATACCGGACTTCCACCACGTTTCCCACCCGCGTCAGCAAAACTAATTCCTCCATGTCACTTTCTTTTAAAAAAATACCCCGCGAATCCCCCCCCTCCTCCTCTTCCTGCTTACCGAGGATCCGCAGCCCCTTGTCCTCCAATGTCAGAATCTTGTGCGCCCCGCGATACTGGTCGCTCGTCGTGGGATAGCTCTGCCCATCCAAAAAACCCTGCTTGTTGCGCACCTTCGTCCGCAGCACCCCCTTCGCCGAATGCCCCAAACGGACATCCTCGATCTCATACGAGGTCACAAACCGTCCGTCCTTCCATACACTCAGCCGCTTCCGCGGCAGGTCGAGGCGCAGGTTGAAATCCAACGGCATCACCACCAACTCATCCCCGGGATGCAGCTGATCCAGTCGCATCAACCCGTTCAAGTGCACCAGACAGTCGATCGTCGTGTCATACTCCTTCGCGATTTTCAGAAAGGAATCCCCGCTCTTCACTTCATGGATCGACTTCCCGTCCATATCCTCCGTGGAAAGATAACGGTCCAGGTGCAGCTCCCCCAGAATCCGTCGCGCCTCCACCGCCGCTTCCGAACCCGGATCAAAATTCACCACGAACTGCAGCCGCTCCTCCGCCTCCTCGTAATGCCCCAGCGCCAATCGCTCCACCGCTCGTTCAAAGGCGATGTCCCCCGGCTCCACCTCCTCCACCTCCTCCACCGGCTCCACCGGCAGCGCCGCCAACTGCGGCGTCGCCACCTGCGCCTTCACCTCCCGCACATACCACGCCGTCGCCGTCAGCACCGCCAACACCAACACCGCCGCCAGAGCCTTGATTATCGCCATCATGCCGTTCTTCCCTTCCCCCTCTTTAGAGCATTCCCCGCCGCTTGAAGTCAAAGAGATTGATCCCCCGACTCTTCTCCACCATCTCAAAAGTAAACCGCAACACGCTGATTTCCCACGCATCGTCCACCCCCTCGATCACCGCCTGCATCGGATTCCCCCGCCTCCTCACCGTCTCCACCACCCGGCCCCGCACCTCCTCGATCGATTCGTGTACCAACTCCTCCCGCACCTCTCCACGCTTGAACTGAAATCCATAACGCAGCAGCGGCGCATTGATCCCCCGTTCCTCCATCCATTCATACAATCGCCGCGCCCCCTCCCCGAAGCCCTCGAACTCCACCGAGTTGTAGGCTTCCGGCCGGATGATCTGTGGCTTCGTCGCCTCCACCTCCCCGCTCCGGATCCGCACCTGCCCAACCGTGTCCATCAATTCGCTCAACAGCAGAAACTCAAACCGTGTCGCTCCAAACGTGTCGATCCGTCGATCCGGTTCATGCAGGACCTGGGTCGTCTCCAGGGCATACTGTACATCGTCCGGCGTATTCATCTGCACAGACCCTCGCCTAACTTTCCCACTCTGACAACGAAAAGGGCAGACCTTCACAGGCCCGCCCTTTCCCTAAACTTGTTGCGGATCGAAAAATCAACCCTTCACCTTCTCCACATGGTCGATGATGTTCCCCACGCTGATCAGCTTCTCGGCATCCTCATCCGGAACCTCAATCCCGAACTCCTCCTCGATCGCCATGACCAGTTCGACTGCGTCCAGGGAGTCAGCTCCCAGGTCTTCAATCATTTTCGCCTCGCGGGTCACTTGATCCGCATTTACGCCGAGTTGCTCGACGATGATTTCTCTCACTTTGGCCTCAATATCAGACATAGATCCCTTAAGTTGGGTTGACTGGATTTAGCCCCCGGTCCCGGGAATGGCAATAAGGAAATCAGTCCTTCGACTCTTCGACCTCCGCCACCGCCTCTTCTTCTTCCTCCTCAGCCTCCAACTCCACCAATTCCCCCGAAAAGTTTTTCAAAATTCGCTGGTAGAGCTGCTCCGCCGGAGCCCCCTCCTCTTCCTTGAACTGCCCATACACCATCCCATCCACCTTCGTCTTCTCCGTCCCTCCTCCCTCCCCCTCGTAATAGAGATACGCCAAGCCCTTCGCCGCCCACTTCCGCGTGTCGATCCGACGAATCTGCCCGAAGGGAATCCGCCTCCCACCCGGCGCATAGTAGGCCTCATCATCCACCCGCATCGACCGCCGCCCCGTCCGGATCAGATAAAAGCCCGCCAGCAACGTCAGCACCGCCGTTCCGCAACCCACATACAACTGCTGATCGATCTTCTCCTTGCTCATCGCCGCATCCGGAGCCTCCGAACTCCAACCCTGCGCGTTGGAATAGTCCAACCACATCGGAGCCACCTTCTTGTTGAGCCCCTCCTCATGGGCGGCCCGATAACTCTCATAGTCCACCAGCACATCCGGCCAGCCCGCGCCGGGATCCACGCCCTTCGGCAGTGTCCCCTCCTCCTCCGGAAATCCCATCTTCTGCGCCTTGGCATAGGCTTCCCAGTCAGCAGCCGTCTGCCCCTCTTTCTCACCCTCCGCAAAAGCCTTCCGCGCCGCCTCAAAAACCGCGTGCGTATGGAATACCAGGTTCTTCTTCGGATACCCCACCTTCCAATCCCGGAAGAACAGCACCGTGAAGACCCCGAACAACACCAGCATCGCCACCGCACGCCAGAGAAACCACTTCGTTGGTAAACAGATGATCGTGTTTTGGTCGCTCATGATGCCTTCGAAGGCCCCGGGGGGAAAGCCTACCACGACGGAAGCAACCCTCATAGCGTAAATCAACCCGAATCCCTCTCCCGCCTCGTGATTTTCGCCTTTGACATTCCCCCCTCCGGGTCCGACTCCTCCCCCTGCCCATGAGCTTTGTGCAAAGATTCCGGGACCTCCCCCGGCGGAAGTCCGCCCTCCTCCAGAGCTTCGAGCGTCATCTGGAGCCTCTCTCCGACCCCTGCTTGGAGTCCCTCGCCCACCGCAGCGCCTCCCTCACCCGGTGCCACTACGGTGCCACCATGCGCTTGTTCGCCCCCCTCTATCTCTCCAACGAATGCGTCAATAACTGCCAATACTGCGGTTTCTCCCGCGACAACCCCATCCTCCGCACCACCCTCACCGTCGAGCAGGTCGTGCAGGAAGCCCGCCATCTCCACGCCCAGGGCTTCCGCAACCTCCTCCTCGTCGCCGGCGAACACCCCAAGTTCGTCTCCGATGGCTACCTCCAGGACTGCATCCGCGCCCTCAAGTCCTTCATCCCCACCCTCGGCATCGAGGTCGGCCCCATGGAGGATCACCAATACGCCGAACTCGTCCACGCCGGCGCCGAGGGCCTCGTCGTCTATCAGGAAACCTACCACGAGCAAACCTACCGCGAACTCCACACTGCCGGACCCAAGAAAAATTTCGAGTGGCGCCTCGAGTGCCCCGAACGCGCCTATGCCGGTGGCTTCCGCCGCATCGGCATCGGGGCCCTCTTCGGCCTCGCCGATTGGCGTTGGGAGGCCCTCGCCCTCGCCGCCCACCTCGAGTTCCTCCTCAAGAACTGCTGGAAGGCACAGTTCACCGTCTCCTTTCCCCGCATGCGCCCCCACGCCGGCAACCACCTCCACCAACCCAACCCCGACCTCACTCTAACAGATCGCCAGATGGTCCAACTCCTCTGCGCCTTCCGTGTCACCTTCCCCCAGGTCGGCATCGTCGTCTCCACCCGCGAACCCGCCACACTCCGCGACGCCCTCCTCCCCCTCGGCGTCACCCACATGTCCGCCGGATCCCACACCGAACCCGGCGGCTACACCGGGGCCGGCTCCAACGACCTCCACCGCACCATCAAGGGCCGCCGCGTCGAACT
>JAQCFL010000164.1 GCA_027619375.1 Verrucomicrobiota bacterium
GGACGCCACGGGAACGGCCTGCGGCGGGACGCCGACAGCCACGGGGGAGGCGGGAAGGTTGTTGGGGGAGACGCCCCGCAGGGGCGCCGCTACGCCGGGATACGTCCCTGAAGGGGACAGGGCACAAAGGCTGGCGACCCGGACGGTCACGCCACTGGGGATCGGCTTGGCGGTTCCGTCTTCGCCGGGACAGGTGGTAACCGCGGCCACGGGTGGCGAAAGCGGTTAAGTACGGTTTAAATAGTATTTGGGGGGACGCCGAGTTTGGAGGCGAAATCGTCGTAGTGGAACTCGCGGACCGTCTCGAGGCGGCCGTCGGGGTGTTTCAGGACGTAGGCGGGGTGGCGGACGCCGTTGAAGAGGGTCGTTTTGACCATGGTGTATTGGGCCATGTCCTGGAAATGGAGGCGGTCGCCGATTTGGAGGGGCGATTGGAAGGAGAAATCGCCGATAACGTCGCCCGCCAGGCAGGAGGGGCCACCCAACCGGTAGGTATGCTCATAATGGCCGGGGTCGGCGGCGGGTGAGCCATCGGCGCGGGTGAGGTCGGGGCGGTAGGGCATTTCGAGGACGTCGGGCATGTGGGCGGTGGCGGAGACGTCGAGGAGGGCGACTTGGAGATCGCCGCTGGGGAAGAGGTCGAGGACGGTGGCGGCGAGGATGCCGGTGTGAACGACGGCGGCTTCGCCGGGTTCGAGCCAGATTTCGTCGAGGTCGTAGCGCTGGTAGGTTTGGCGGACGAGGCGGATGAGGAGATCGCGGTCGTAATCTGGTTTAGTGATCCAATGGCCGCCGCCCATGTTGAGGTAGCGGAACTGGGGGGAGCGAAGGAGGTGGCCGAAGTGTTGATCGACCGCCTCGAGGGTGCGCTCGAGGTCGTCGCTGTTTTGCTCGCAGAGGGTGTGGAAGTGTAGGCCGCTGAGGCCCTCCAAGTTGGCCTCGCCGATGAGTTCCGGAGGGCAGCCGAGGCGGGAGCCGGGGGCGCAGGGGTCATAGAGGGGGTTGGGGCCGGTGGAGCAGCGGGGGTTGATGCGCAGGCCGCAGCGGAGTTCGCCGGACTGGAAGCGGGGATGGGCCATGACCTGGTCGCGGAAGCGATTCCATTGGCCGGGGGAGTTGAAATCGAGGTGGGTGCTGAGGGGGAGGAGGGTGTCGAGGTCGGCGCTGGTGTAGGCCGGGGCGCAGGTGAGGATGTGTTTGCCGAAGTGCAGGTGGGCGAGTTGGGCTTCCCAGGGGCCGGAGGCGCAGCAGCCGTCGAGGTGCTCCTGCATCACCGGGAAGGCCTGGGGGAGGGCGAAGGCCTTGAGGGCGTGGACGATGTGGCAGGAGGCGGCGGCCTTGACCTCGGCGAGGAGGGCGCAGTTCGCGGCGAGCTTTTCGAGATCGATGATGAAGGCGGGGGAAGGCGTGTCCACGACGGAGCTTTGGGAGATCGGGCGGGAGTGGCAATGCGGAATGCGGGGTGGGAATGCGGAGGGGAAGTTTGACCGCTGATTTCGCTGATTTCTCTGATTTTTTTTGGGGGGAAGAAGGGGAGATCTTGGAGTGGTTCTGGACAGGGTGGCTGGAGTGGGCAAGGAGTAGCGCGGTGAGCACGCGGGTGAGGAAATTTCGACGGGGAGTGCGGCTTCTGCAGCATGGGTGTGTGCTCAGCGAGGTGCTCCATGCGCCGGGGCCGACGCATAGCGTCTTTGATTTGCTGGCGGCCGCGGCGATGGCCTTTGCGCCGGGATCGACACTGGCCATGCTGGGGTTTGCAGGGGGCGGGATGATGGCGCCGCTGCGCAAGCTCGGGGGGCTGCAGGCGGTGGAGGCGGTGGATTTGGATGGGGCAGGGCATGGGGTTTACCGGGAAGTGGTGGGAGACTGGGGTGGGGAGGTGGTGTTCACCAAGGGGGACGCGGTGGACTGGCTGCGGGGGCAGCGGCGGCGGTTCGGGGCGATCGTGGAGGATCTGTCGGTGCCGGTGGGGGGAGACGTGGTGAAGCCTTCGGTGAGCTGGCAGGTCCTGCCGGAGTTGATGGCGCGGCGGGTGCGGACGAGCGGGGTGTTGATCAGCAACCTCCTGCCGACTCCGGGAATCACGATGTTGGAGATGGAGCGTCTGGTGCATTGTTGGGAATCGGCGTGTGTGGTGGAGTTGGATCTCTTTCAGAATCGCATTTTGCTGCAGGGGCCGGCGCTGGGTTCCGCGCGGGAGGCGGGGGCGCGCTTGCGGGAGCAGTTGAGGGCGCTGGGGAGTCGATTGGCGGAGGGGATTTCCCTGCGGAAACTGGTCGACATAAAAGTGAAGCGGTCGGGACGATCTTGATTGGCTGATTGCCTCGGGCCCCTAGTTTGGCGGCGTGCAGCGCGGTCGGATTGTGGGGAACAAATACTGGATCGGGGTGGTCTTCTTCCTGCTTGCGGCGGCCCCGGGTTGCTGGTTTCCGGTGCTCAGCAACGTGCTGCACGCCAAGGGATGGAGTGCGGGAATCGTGCAGTGGGCCTTCATTCTGCCGTCCTTGGCGGGGATCCTGTCGCCGCTGGCCTTCGCGGCGAAGGCCGACCGGAGTTATCCGGCGGAGAAGGTCCTCTTCGTGGTCCTGGCGGGTGGAGCGCTCTTCCTCTTTCTGGCCTTTTGGTTTCTCGATCACTCCGACAATCCGGTGCTCTTTCTGATCTTTTTCGGGATCAATGCGCTGGTCTCGGCACCGGCCTGGTCGCTGCTGACCTCGGTGGCGTTGTCGAACCTGGAGGACACCCAACGGCAGTTCGGATCCTATCGGGTGTGGGGGACGCTGGGTTGGGTGGCGGCGGGGTGGTCGGTGAGCATGCTGGGGATCGATCAATCGGCCTCGACCGGGATGATGGCTTCGGGAGTGCGGGTCTTGGCGGGTTTTGCCTGCCTCATGCTGCCCCACACGCCGCCGAAGGGAGGGAAATCGACGGGGTGGCGAAGTTCGTTGGGCTTTGACTCTCTGCGGGTTCTGAAGGATCGGGATCAGGCCGTCTATTTCCTGACGGCCTTCCTCTTTTCCATTCCGCTGGCCGCCTTCTACATGCACACCCCGCGGCAGTTGGAGGATCTCGGGGTGGAGAAGGTGGCGGCGGCGATGACCTGGGGGCAGGTGTCGGAGGTGGTGTCATTAATGTTGTTAGGGTATGTGCTGGTGCGCTGGCGGCTGAAGTATCTCCTGCTGTTTGCGATCGGTTGCGGGGTGTTGCGCTACGGACTCTATGCGCTGGGTGGGGCGATCGACTCGACCACGCTCATCCTGATCGGGGTGGGGATGCATGGGTTTGCGTGGACCTTCTTCTTTGAATCAGGGCGCGTCTTTGTGGACCGGCGGGTGGCCCCGGGGATGCGGGCCCAGACTCAGGCGCTGTTGACGCTGGTTTCCGGGGGGATCGGGGCGGTCCTGGGCACCGTGGTAGTGGGGGAGCTTTACCAGCGCCTGGTGGTGGGGCACGGGCCGGAGGGTTGGACCACGTATTGGAACGTCCTGACGGGGATGTGCGTGGTGACCGGGGTGGTCTTTGCGGTGGGCTACAAGGGGCTGGTCGTCCCGCCGAAGGCTCCCGAGGTGCCGATCACGCCAGTGCCCGGAGCAAAGCCGTGAACCAGGCGGCCCCCGCTTCGAGATCGATCACGCTGATGAATTCGTCCTTGGTATGGGCTTGATCGATGGATCCCGGACCGATGCAGATGGAGGCGAGGCCGGCCGCGTTGAGGTGCGCGGCGTCGGAGAACCACGGGGCCCCGACCGCCTTTGAGGAGGGATGGATCTGGAGGATGCGGGACATCCACTCGTGATCGGCGGGGACCTCCATGGGCGGGTTCTCGATGACGTTGGAGATGGTGAGGGGCAGGTCGTGTTCCTGGAGGAAGGCCTGTACGACGCGGAGGGTGCTGTGTTCGGCGAGGAGGGCGGGGACGGTGCGGATGTCGATCTGGGCCTCGGCGTGGGCGGGGACGATGTTGGCGCGGGTGCCGCCGGAGATGACGCCCACGTTGAGGGTGGCGTGGCCGAGGATGGGGTGGGTGAAGGTGGTGAGGCGTTGGCGGAGTTCGCGATCGAGGAGATCGAGGCAGCGGGTGAGTTTGAGGATGGCGTTGTCGCCGCGCTCGGGTTGGGAGGAATGGGCGGCGACACCTTCGGCATTCAGGGTGGCCCAGAGGGCGCCCTTGGTGACGTGGACGAGGTGGAGGGAGGTGGGTTCGCCGACGAGGGCGAATTCATAGTCCGCGCCATACTGTTCGGCGAAGTCCTTGGAGCCCCATTGGCCGGATTCCTCGGCCATGAAGCCGACGAAATCGACGGCCACGGGGAGGGTTTCGAGGATGTCGCGGCATTCGTGGAGGGCCCAGAGCATGGCGGCCATGGGGCCTTTCGTGTCGGAGGCTCCGCGTCCCCAGACGCGTCCGTCGCGGAGGTCGCCGGAGAAGGGATCGATGCACATGCCGCCGACCCCGACCGTGTCGAGGTGGGGGCCGAGGAGGATGCGGGGGCGGTCCATGGGCCCCGGAGCGCGGGCGATGAGATTGGGGCGCTGCGGTTTGATCTCGTCGAGGGTGACCGTGTAGCCGAGTTTGGCGATCCACGGGGCGATCCAGGCGGCGAGATTGGCCTCACAGGTGTGTTCGGTGCCCGGGTCGCCGTCGGGATTGACAGAGGGGATGCGGATCAGTTGCTGCAGGAGTTCGACGACGGAGGTGGGCACGGGGGGAGGGTAGCGGAAGGGAGGGGGGGAGGGCGATTACGGATTTTTCCGAGACTCCGCTTAAAACAGTGCCATTCTTGACTGACCCTATTCGCACCTGTGAGCCCGTCCCCTTACTCGACCGTCAGGACATCGCACTTCACAAAGACCATCACCTTGCGGGTCCTATCGGTTTCGCCTTTGGCGTCCTTGGGTGAAAGGACCGCCGCCATCAGGTATTGGCCTGCAACACAAATGACCGAGGTTTGGAACCGGAGCACGTAGATGTCCGGCATTTGCACTTTGGAACTGTTCCCGAGCGCATCCTTGGTTTCCAGCCAGACGTTATTGACGGTATGCCAAACGGAGTTCCGGAACAACGCGCAGTTCGATGAATTTTCCGTTTTCGAGAAGAGTGGGTCCCACCTCAAGGAAGCTGCCTAGATTCCGGGTTTCAAAGGCGGTGGGCAAGGCTGCTTCTCCCGGAGCGATGGATGTCCTGGGAGTAGCGTCGGGAGAATCTCCGGCATATGACCCGGCCAAAGCCGGGGGCTCGAATTCGGTCGGATAGCTAAACTCGTGGTTGGATTCGCTCGATGCTTTTTGGCCGTTCTTGCAGACCAGCACCTGCGTCTCGATGATCGCGGCCTCGTCTTTTTCGACCATCTCCTGCAGAGTCCCGCGCAATGCGGTGCCGTCTGAGGTCTTCGGCGCGGCGAGGAACAGGAGCTTGGTGAGAGCCTTGTGGGGAAGCTCAATGAACTCCACCTGCACCTGGATCATTTTCGGCGGACTCGGCTCAGGCGCGGCCCAAGCGGTGAGGGAACCTAACCCTAGCAGCACCCCTCCCGGCCGGGGCCGGGGAAAGACAGGACTGAAAACCAGCGACTTACAGAAGCGTTTTCATAAGAGTAACGACAGCAGCAGTTTGTCTTTCATGGGCGATCCCATCTCTATCAGCATCTCAAACTGGCACAAGAAATTTGGCGGTCCCCGAACACCCGTGTGAGCAGGGTCAGTCAGGAATGGCACCATTTGGGTGGGGATTGGCATTGCCGGAGCCTCCAATGATGGGTTAGTTCATTGGAGGTGAAGAAGGAAACATATCCGACCAACGCCCAGGCTGATATGCCTGATGCGCGGGACTATATCTATGAGCCGGCCCTGCTGGGGCTCGCCGCAGAATTGATGCCGTCACTGGGGCTTGAGATTCTGGATCAGGGACGGGAAGGGGCTTGCACGGGCTTTTCTTTGGCCGCGACGATCAATTTCCTGAACCGGCGGCGGGGCAGCGAGGTGGTGGTGAGTCCGCGCATGCTTTATGAAATGGCCAAGATCAGTGATGAGTGGCCGGGCGAAGACTATGATGGTTCCAGTCTGCGGGGCGCGATCGGGGGATGGAAGAACATGGGGGCCTGCCGGGAGGAGTTCTGGCCCTACGAGCCCGAAGAAGGCGGGGGTCTGTTGACGATCGATGCCGCCAAGGATGCCCGGAGCACCACGGTGGGAGCCTACTATCGCATCAGGCCGATCATCTCCCACTTTCATGCCGCGCTCAACGAGGTGGGGGTGATTTCGGTTTCGGCGCGAGTGCACTCCGGATGGTTCAAGCCGGCCCGGAAGGGGAGGATCAAGAAGAAGGCCGACGTCGATGGGGGGCATGCCTTTGCCATCGTGGGCTATGACGCGGAGGGGTTCTGGGTGCAGAACTCCTGGGGGCGGGAGTGGGGGGAGGAGGGGCTGGGGCACTGGAGTTACGAGGATTGGATCGAGAACGTGATGGACGCCTGGGTGGTGCGCCTGGCCTTGCCCACTCCTCAGATTTTCGGCCTCTTTCCCGAGGTTGCACAGCTGCCGGGAGACCTGGGGCCGGGGGAGCAACCCGGGGTCAGCGGGAAGGCGAAGGGCAGTACGCCACGATCGGCGATTGCGGGGCACTTCGGGCATATCGACGATGGGCGTTACCACGACCATGGCACGTATTGGAGCACTGCGGCGGACGTGGAGCAGACGGCCCGGTTGGTGGCTGGCAGCGACAAATACCAGCACCTGTTGGTCTATGCCCATGGCGGGCTGAACTCTCCCAAGGCCTCTGCGGCGCGGATCGCGGCGCTGAGGGAGGGCTTCAAACGGAACGGCGTGTATCCCTTCCACTTCATGTATGACACGGGGTTGGCGGAGGAGTTGAAGGACTTGATTTTCAGGAAGGGGGCGGCCTCGGTTGGACGGGTGGGAGCGGCTTCGGATGTTTCGGACCGGGTCCTGGAGGGGCTCTTGCGCAAGCCGGGCACCTTGTTTTGGGATGAAATGAAGAGGGATGCCGCCCTCGCCCTGATGCCCGATGGGGCGGGCACCGATGTGATCCGCCATTTCATCAAGCATCTCCGGCGGGCCGCCAAGAACGGGTCGAAGAAGAAAATTCACATCGTGGGACACAGCACCGGGGCGATCCTCCTCGCGCACTTCCTCCGGGTGTTGCAAAACACGAAGATCAGGATCGAGTCCTGTAGTCTGATGGCTCCCGCCGCCACGATTGATCTTTACCACAGTCATTACCGGCCGATTTTGCAAGGCAAGTATCGTCTGAAGCTCGGCAAGATGGCCATCTACAACCTGATGGACTCGGTGGAACAGGACGACACCGTCTCGCCGCTTTATCGAAAGTCATTGCTCTATCTGGTTTCGAATTCCTTTGAGGACGAGCGGGGGCGCCCGCTGTTGGGGATGCAGAAGAGCCAGCACCTCGTGCAGAAAGTGGGGAGCAAGCCGGAGTTCCATTTCTCCAACGGAGTGAGTGGATCGGTGACCCGCAGCAAGAGCCACGGAGGCTTCGACAATGATGTGCGCACCGTGAACCACATCCTCGCCGGGATCCTGGGGAAGAAGCCGAAGGAACCGTTCACGGCGGAGGAGTTGTCGCGGTTTTAGGGCGGAGGGACCTCCGATGGAGGGCTGGCGGCGAGGGGCGGGGCGGGTCCGGTGCGCCGAAAGGGCGGAGGGGAGAGGGAAAGCATCTCGCGGTCAGAGCCTCGGTTGATTCACCTCCGTTCCTTTTCATCGCTCCTCGGCGCGTCCGTCGAGGGGTTGGGAACCCCGAGGGCGGGGGAATCCCGTGGGGGGGATGTCTGAATTCGGATTAGGCTGCCCGGAGCGAGTGGCACTCGGGTAGAGTGCTCGATTTCAAGGACTGACCCCTTTTGTGACCCTGGAGAGGGGTAACAGTTTAGCTGATTTCAGGGTGGGTTTGTTCGGTTTCTCGGCGGTATTTCGCTTTTCA
>JAQCFL010000006.1 GCA_027619375.1 Verrucomicrobiota bacterium
GGGGACGGGGGTGGGCAAGTCGCTGGCCTACCTGCTTCCGGCCGTGCAGCACGCCCTGGAGGCCGGGCGCAAGGCGGTCATCTCCACCCACACCATCAATTTGCAGGAGCAGCTCCTCGGCAAGGACCTGCCGCTGGTCCGCAAGCTCATCGGGGCGCCCTTCGAGGCGGTCCTTCTCAAGGGACGGGGCAACTACCTCTGTCCGGCGCGGCTGAAGCGGGCCATGCAGCAGAGCGGCGACCTCTTCAACACCAGCGAGACGGAGGAGCTCCGCGCGATCCGCGACTGGGCGATGAAGACCAGCGACGGCACGCTGAGCGACATGGATTTCCAGCCGTCCATGAAGGTGTGGCACCAGGTCTGCAGTGAGGCGCAGATCTGCACGACGCGCTTTTGCGGGCCGGGCGGCAATTGTTTTTTTCAGGAAGCGCGGCGGCTGGCCGGGGAGGCGCGGGTGGTGGTGGTGAACCACACGCTGTTCTTCGCGCTGCTGAACACCGAACTGGAAACCGAATCGAAGGGCTTTCTCTTCCCGAACGACTTCGTGGTCTTTGACGAGGCGCACACTCTGGAAAGCATCGCGGCGAGTCAACTGGGCCTGCGCCTCAGCCAGTCCGGGCTGCGTTACGATTTGCAGCGGCTCTACAATCCGCGTTCGCGGAAGGGACTCCTGCGCACCATGCAGGCCGGCAAGCCGATGATCGGGGTGGAGGCGGCGCTGCACGCGGCGGATGAATTTTTCGCGCGTCTGGGCGAGGCTTCCACCTTCGGGGAATGGTCGCGGGAGTTCCGGGTGCGGGAGCCGGAGCTGATTGACAACACCCTCGCCGAACCGTTGCGCGAGTTGTGGCAGGAGATTGAAACGCTTGCCACGGATTGCGACAACGACACGACCCGCGCCGAGCTGCAGGACGGCGCACGGCGGTTGCGGGAAGCGCACGGGGCGCTGCGCATGTTCCTCGATCAGGAGGACCGCGACTGTGTTTACTGGGTGGAGCGGGGCGGGCAGGACCGCAGCTCCTACAGCATGCACGCCGCGCCGGTGAATGTGGCGGATCGTTTGCGGCCGCTGCTCTTTGGCCGGGACAAGACGGCGATCCTCACCAGCGCCACGCTGGCGGTGGGCGATCCGGAGTTGAACTACTACCGGCGGCGCGTCGGGGCGGAGAGTGTGCGGGCCGTGCAGATCGGCAGTCCCTTTGATTATAAAAAGCAGATGCGGCTCTTCGTGGTGAAGTCGATGCCGGATCCGGGGGCGAAAGGATACGAGGAAGATCTGGCGGGGTGGATCGAGCATTTCCTGCGGCGCACCGATGGGCGGGCTTTCGTGCTTTTCACCAGCTATCGGGTCATGCAGTCGGTCGCCGCGGCGTTGGGGGAAGTTTGCAAGGCCTCGGGCTGGCAGTTGCTGGTGCAGGGGGGGGAGATGACGCGGCACCGCATGGTGGAGGAGTTCCGCAATGACGAGCGCAGTGTGCTCTTCGGCACGGACAGTTTTTGGGCGGGGGTTGATGTGCCCGGCAAGGCGCTTTCGAATGTGATCGTGACGCGACTACCCTTCGCGGTGCCGGACCATCCGCTGACCGCCTCGCGTCTGGAGTTGATCGAAGCGAACGGCGGCAATCCCTTCATGGAGTATTCCGTGCCCGAGGCGATTCTGAAACTGCGGCAGGGGGTGGGGCGTCTCATCCGTTCCACTAAGGACAAGGGCATCGTGGCGATTCTCGACAACCGCATCGTGACGCGGCGCTACGGCCGGGTTTTCATCGACGCGCTTCCCGACGCGCCGTTGGAGATCATTGATGAGAAGCTGGGGTAGGGGACGGCACTCTCCTGTGCCTGGGCGTCAGGGTATCGTGAACTCTCCATCAATGGCCTGCGGTTCCCACCCATCCCCTGTCGATTTGTCGGCGCCGAATTTTACACGTGATCCAGGCCGTGGGGGTTTGGTATTTTGAATTTGGGGCCTGGAGCTTATTTGGAAATTGGATTGTGGAAATTCGACGGGCCCAACCCGATGGCCGGCAAAATTTCCAATCCCCAAGCTCCAAATAAATTTCAAATCCACATCCCAAGATCCAAACCCAGAAAGCGGGTTCGTCATCAACGCTTGATGGCGAACGCTACCGTCCTGGAGGGGCGCCCGATGTGAGCCTGAAGCCTCTGCGCATTCTCGGGAGAGTGACCGTCCCCTACCTTAAGGACAGGACGCGCTTGAGCTGGGGGGCGGGCCATTGGCCGGGGGCGGTGGGCTGGTTTCCGAGGTAGCCGTAGTTGAGGACGGATCCCAATTGCGCGGCGAGGAGTCGGGAGCTGGGCGCGAGGGGGCCCATGCCCATCACGGAAAGGGGGAGCGGGGAGGGTTCCTGGAACAGCTCGATGATGCGCAGGAGGTCGCGCGGTTCCCGAATGCGGAAGGCCAGCTTGGCGACATCCGCCCCGGCTGCGGCGGCGGCCTCGATGCGGGAGCGCAGCTGATCGACGGGGGGCGTGGCCTCGAAATCATGGAAAGAGGCCACGCGGAGCATGTTTCGCTGCCCGGCTTCCGCCCAAAGAGCGCGCAACTCCACCAGGGACCGCAGCTCGAGATCGATCACCGCGGCCTGATCCAGCAGTCCGCGCAGGAGTCCCTCCCGATTTGTCACATCCCGTTGGCCAGCGCCGCCCTCATCAGGGTGCCGGGCAGTGATGAGCAGCGGGAGAGCGGGATTCAATTCCAGGACGAACCGTAGAACTTCGGGTCCGTCGCCCAGCACATCGAGGCGAAGTTCGACCAAATCGCAGTCCGCAGGGCTGATCTGAAAAGAAAGTGCGTCCGGATCGGTGATCGCTCCGACGGTCAGGGGAGACTGGTCGCGGAGGAGGGAGAGGAGGTCATGGCTCATGGGGATAGGCCTTTTCTCTCTTTCCAGACCCGGAATGGCAAGCGACGATGCCCGGGGTAAGGGGCAAAACGGTATTTACGCTGTGATACTAATTATTCTTACCACCATTTCTGCTGGTCAAGCCCCGGAGGGGTTTCCTATTTATCGGGAACGTTAATACGAGCTATGATTATTCGTGCAATCCCCAGAGTCCTCTCCGCGTCCCTCCTCGCTGTCTTTTTTGCCACCGGAACCTCCTCGGTCTGTGCGCAGGCCAAGATGAAGGTGGACAAGCCGGAGTTCGACGACCTGAAGTCGCCGGACTTGGGCGGCGGCGGAAAGAAAAATTTCACCGGCAAAGATTGGTTGGAAGTGGAAGTGAAGTTCAACGTCGCAGACGTCCGCCCCGCATCGAAGGACGGTTTTGTCGACCAGGCAGAGATCCGCTGGTATGTGGCGGTGGAGAATCCGGGCGGCGAGGGCTTCTGGCTTCTGGAGAAGCAGGTCACCCACGTGAACATCGAACTGGGCGAGGACTTCTACGCCTCGGTCTATCTCTCTCCGGCCTCCGTGAAGCGCCTCAGTGGCCGCGACCGCGCCAGCAAGAGCATTGTCTGGGGTGTGGCCGGCGAGATCACCGTGGCCGGCACCACGGAGAGCTTCAACTCCCAACCCTCCAAGAAGGAGTGGTGGAAGGCGGGCAGTCTCTCCCGGACCGACAAGGTGCCTTTGCTCAACAAGGACGAAACACCGTTCAAGGCCCTCTGGTGGGACCGCTACGCGGAGATCAAGCAGGACCGCCGCTGATTTTAATTTCATTTCCGAACCGCCGGCGGTGTGGCCCGCCCGGTTCGCAACCCCGACTTACCGACTTCCAATCTACCATGGCTGACGCAGAAAGCACTGTCGCACTCAACATCGGATCCCAGCAGATTTCCATGGCGGTCTTTGACCAGGCCAAGAATGGCGGTTTGGTCCTGAAGAAAATTGATGCCGCCAGCATTCTGGCGGATCCCGCCGCGGAGATGGCGCGCTTCGCCCAGATGCGTGTGGTGGTGGGTGACCTTGCGAAACATTTGCAGGTGTCCAAGACGGGAGTGCGCTACGCGATTTCCGGACAGTCGGTATTCACGCGTTTCATCAAGCTGCCGCCCATCGAGGAGGACAACATTGATCAGCTGGTGGCCTTCGAGGCGCAGCAGCACGTGCCGTTCCCGATCAACGAGGTGATCTGGGACTGGGCCGCCCTGGAAGCCAGCGGCACCGAGAAGGAGGTCGCCCTGGTCGCCATCAAGGCGGATCAGCTCAACGAGATCAACGACACCATCAAGGACAACGGGCTGACCACCGTGCAGGTGGATGCCTCGCCCATGGCGCTCTACAACGCCTTTCGTTTCAACTATCCGGAGGAGCAGGAGAGCATTCTGCTCATCGACATCGGGGCCAAGGCCACCAACCTCATTTACATCGAGGGCGCCCGGGTTTTCACCCGCAGTCTGAACATCGGTGGCGCGGCGATCACCGCGGCCATCGCCAAGGACTACCACATTTCCTTTGCGGAGGCCGAGAACCAGAAGGTCACCAACGGGATGGTGGCCCTCGGCGGGGGACACACCGAGCAGCTTGATGAAGCCACGGCCGGTCTGGCCAGCACCATCCGCAACGCCCTGACCCGGCTGCCATCTGAGATCGCCCGGACCAACACCTACTACCGCACCCAGCACGGCGGCAACCCGCCCACCAAGGCCTATCTGGCCGGGGGCGGGGCGAATCTGCCCTACATGCGCGAGTTCCTGGAAGAGAAGCTCCGCCTGCCGTTGGAATATTTCAATCCGCTCCTGCGTGTTTCGATCGGCAAGGGGCTCGACACCGATGCCCTCGCCCCGCTCGCCCACACCATGGGTGAGTTGGTGGGGCTGGGACTCAGCGGCATCGGCCAGTCCAAGCTCAACATCGACCTGGTGCCCGGGGCGGTGCAGTCGGCCCGGGACAATGCCCGTCGCAAGCCCTTCCTGCTTGCCGCCACGGTCCTCCTCCTCGTTGGTCTCGCGGCCTGGGCCGGATCCAAGGTGAAGAACGCGGCCACGGCGCAGACCAGGGCTGTGGAGATGGAGGCCAAGGCTGCCGAACTCCGGCCCTTCGCCAACCAGATCAAGGCCCTCGGCAACAGTGCCAAGTCGCTCAGTGAGGTGGGTCTCTCCTATGCCGATGCCCAGGTGCAGCGGGAGGAATGGGTGCACGTGCTCAACGAACTCAAGGGGCACTTCGCCAGCACCTCGGTGTGGGTGACGGATTTCCAGCCGCTGGTCGGCTACGAGAAGGGCCAGCCCACCACCGGCACCTCGGTGGTGAAAAACAGCTTCGGCACCAATGCTTACGGGACGAGTTCCCTCAACGACCAGATCAAGGACCCCAAGGCGGAGATCAACGCGGTGCGCCTCGTCGGTTTCTGGCGTCAGGGAGGGGACAACCACAACGCGGTCAACAAGATCGTCGACAAGCTCCGCAAGGAGGGCGTGCTCTTCGAGCTGAAGATGGGGGGCGAAAAGGACCCCCGGGCCATGACGGACGGCGAGATCTTTGAGATCTTGAAGAACAACGCGGACGACCCGGATGAATTGGGCGCGAGCTTCAAGCTCGTCCTGCCGCTCAAGCGCACCATCCCCCTCAACTAATTACCGGAACCCACCTTCATGTCAGATTGGATCAAGGAAAACAAGTTTGCCGCCGCCATGCTCGCGGTCGCCGTGGTGGCGATTGCGGCGACCTACCTCTTCTCGGGAACGAAATCCGAGGCCTATGAGGGATCGCTGGGGGCCTTTCAGACCAGTGCGGGGGATTACTCGAGCCTGGTCCGCACGGAACCCTACCCCGATCCGGCCGGACTGGAGGCGTATCGCAAGGACATCGTGGCCTACAAAGGACAGGTGGAGGGTTTGCAGAAGGCCCTCCTCGCCTTCCGTCCGGAGAAATTCGAGAAGGTCCGCCCGGCGGAGTTCACGACCCGCATCAACGAGGTCGGCAACGCCCTGAGGAAGATCTATGACAAGAACGGCATCAAGTATCCCGAGAAATGGCAGCTTGGGTTCGAGGGCTACACCAGCAGCCCGCCGCAGGACAACGCCACCGATTTCCTGAACTACCAGCTCGACGGCCTCAACTGGCTCTACACGGCCCTCGCCAAGTCCGGTCCCAGCGAGTTGCTCAATGTCTATCGCTCCCGGCTCCCCATCGAGGATGGCGAGCCGATGGGGGCGGCCCCGCCGAGCGGGAATCAGCGGGGGAGAGGCAAGCAACAGGCCGGTCCCGTCGATCCCTACTTCACGCTCCCCGTGGAGCTTACCTACCGCGGTCCGGAGTCCTCGCTGCGCAAGTTCCTGACCGAGATTTCCAACTCCAAGAAATACTTCTACGTGGTGCGTGCCATGCGGGTGGAGAACACCAAGGGGGAGATTCCCCCGAAGAAGTCCGACGCGAACTTCAAGGCGGAGGAGGCCCCTGAGGTGAGCGATCCCTTTGGCACCGGCGTCTTTGATTTCGTCATCCCCGGCGATGACGGCGCCCCCCCCGCCGAGGAAGGGGAAGAGCCCGCTCCGGAAGAGGACGCGCCGGCCGCCGACGTGGTGCTTCCCGCAGTGGATGCCCCCGCCTCCGGCGAACAGATTCTCGGCCGGGTTCTCGGCGGGGAGGAAGTCTTCGTCTTTCTTGAACTCGAACTCATCCTCTTCCAGGACAACGTCGCGTTGCCCGAAGTGAAGTAACCAAGCATTCAACACCATGGCTTCCAACATTTCCGACAGCTACGAAAAGGTCGTTCTCGTCGTCGCCCTCGTCATCGCCCTTGCCCTCGGCGGGCTGGCCTTCACGAGCGGTGGCAAGATCGAGGAGGATTTCGTCCAGCCCAGCCCCACCCGCAGACCCGCTCCGGAGCTTCCCGGCAAGGGCAGGATGGACATCGCCATCGCCAGCCTCGGCAAGCCGGTGCAGTATGAGCGCGGCAAGGAAGGAGGCCGCGAGGTCGATACCTTTGTGGGGATCCCCTGGTACCTCAAGAAAGACGGGAGTACCGTCGATCTCGGCGATGCGGGCCAGCAGGACGTCCACAAGGACATTCCGAACATCTGGTGGCTGGACAACCACCTGAACCCCGGCTTCGCCGATTCTCCCGAGCAGGATGCCGACGACGATGGCTTTTCCAACCGCGAGGAATTCGTGGCAAAGACCGACCCGAACTCGCCTTCCGATCACCCGTCGCTCATCGACAAGCTTCTCGTGAAGGAACTCATCAACGATAAGTTCCTCCTCGATTTCAGTGGCGACATCGGCACCAGCTACAAGTTCAAGACGGAGACGAAGATCAACGGCAAGATCGAGAGGGGAACGACCAGGGACTACATCCCCGCCGGGGAAGGGGACGCCTCGGTGTTCTTTTCCGGGCCTCCCTTCCAGTTCCGCTTCCGTCTCAAGGCGGTGGAGGAGCGCGTGGTCGTCAATGAGCGGACCAATGTGGAGAGCAAAGAGAAATTCGCGATCGTCGAAGACCTCAAGCCAAACCTCAATGGAAACGTCTATGAGATCCCCTACGGGGGCCAGGGCCTCATCTTCAATGATTACAAAGTAGTTCTCTACCTCGACGCGATCGGGGAGGAGGGCAACAAGTTCGAAGTGCCCATCAACACCTCCTTCAGCCTTCCCTACAAGGAGGACGCTGCCGATAAGCCCTTCACCTTCAAGGGGCTGAGCGCGGCGGGGGACGTTATGATCACCTACCAGACAGACGGACAGCCTGACCAGAAGGACCTCGTCATCCCCGAAAAGTGAGTCTCTTTGACCAACCATGATCTCCGCGAAGAAAAAAGCTTCACAAACCCCTGATATTTGAAAGAACCTCTCCACGCACACCATGCAACAAGCGACGCATCCCAAATACACACACAAGGCATTTGTCCTTGGCCTTTCGCTTGGCGTTCTAGGTATCACCTCAGCACCGATGTTCGCACAGGGCATCGCGCAGACTGAGGCGATCCGCCGCCAAGCGTTGACCCAGGAAGCCGAGTCCCTCCTTGACCAAGGTCGGGACGCCTATGCCAAGGGGGAGTTTTCGGAGGCCGTGCAGAAATACCGCACGGCCCTCGACAAGCTTCCAGGGGGAGCCAACACCGAAGACCGGCGGCGGGCCATCACGGCCCACCTTGCCGACGGAAGTGTGGCCCTGGCCCAGCAATACCGCCGGACCGGCAAGTACGTCGAGGCGCGTGAGCTTCTCGAGACCGTGCTCATCGCCGATCCCGGCAATGCCGCTGCCCGTCAGCACCTCGAGTATCTCGACGACCCGATCCGGACCAATCCGGCTCTCGACTACGTGCATGTGGAGAAGGTCGATCAGGTGCGTCGTCACCTTTACACTGGCGAAGGCTATTACAATCTCGGGCGTTACGACAAGGCCATGGAGGAGTTTGAAGCGGTGATCCGCGACGACCCCTACAACACCGCGGCCCGCCGTTTCATGGCACGCATCTCCTCGGCGCGCTCCGACTACTACCGCGCCGCCTACGATGAGACCAGGGCCCGGATGTTGGCGGAAGTCGATCAGGCCTGGGAACTCTCCGTTCCTCCGGCCGCTGGTGACCTCTTAACCCCCTACGCGGGCGTCTCCCCCGACAGGGGTGGTGTCGTTTACATTCAGAACAAGCTTCGCAACATCATCATTCCGATGGTGGACTTCGATTCGACCACGGTGGAGGAGGCCATCGACTTCCTGCGCCAACGTTCCCGCGAGTTGGATACCAATGAACTTGATACCGAGAAAAAAGGCATCAACTTCGTGATCCGCAAGGCCCGCGTGGAAGGTGGTGCGGTTGATGACGCCCTTGATGCCGATGTCGGGCTCGGGGCCTCGAATCCCGGTTCGGCCTCCATCAAGGAACTCAAGCTGCGCAACGTGCCGATCGCCACGGTTCTCCAGTATATCTGTGACCAAGCCGCCCTCCGCTACAAGGTGGACGAGTTTGCGGTGACCCTCCTGCCCGCCTCGGGTGCTGAGGGAGAGGACCAGCAGACCCGGCGCTGGCAGGTGCCTCCCACCTTCCTCAATGACATTGAGAGTGGCAGCGACGGTGGTGGTGCGGCGAGCGACGACCCGTTTGCCGACGCCGGTGGTGGTGGTGGTCTGCAAGGTGGTCTGAAGGGCCGTCGCAACCTGATCGACATTTTCAAGGACAAGGGGGTGACCTTCCCGGAAGGAGCCTCGGCCAGCTTCCTGCCCGGGTCCAGCACCCTGGTGGTGAAGAACACCCCGACCAACCTGGACCTCATCGATGTCCTCGTGGAGGACATTCGCGGAGGCACTCCGAAGATGATCAAGATTCTCACCAAGTTCGTGGAAATCTCCCAGGAGAACTCCGACGAGTTGAGCTTTGACTGGATCCTCTCCCCGGTGGGCCTTGGCAAGGTCGCCTCCGACAACCTCTTCCTCGGTGGTGGCACGGTTGGCAGCGGCACGACCAGGACCGCCAGTGATTTCATCAGTCCTGTGGCGGGAGCATTTATTCCGGGAATCCCGTTGGGTTCCACCCAGGCCGTTTCGAACATCGGCACGGCTGGTCTTCGTTCCGGTGACTCCGCATTGACCCGCAACAGCATCGACGCCATCCTCAACAACCCGACCCGGACCGCGCAGAACGCCGATGTGGCGCCTGGCATCCTGTCCCTCACCGGATTGTTCAACGACGGTCAGTTCCAGATGATCATGCGTGGCCTCGCCCAGAAGAAGGGTGCGGATATCATGACCGCTCCGAGCGTGACGACCCGTCCGGGTCAGAAGGCGACGATCGAGATCATTCGTGAATTTATCTACCCCACCGAATACGAACCACCGGAACTGGCGCAGCAGAACAACAACAACTTCGGCGGTGGTGGCGGTGGCGGTGGCGGTGGCGGTGGCGGCGTGACGCCAGCGACCCCGACGGCCTTCGAGACCCGCAACATCGGGGTGACCTTGGAGATCGAGCCCAACGTTGGTGCCAATGACTACGTGATCGACTTGCGCTTCGCGCCGGAGATCGTCGAGTTCGAAGGCTTCATCAACTACGGAAGCCCGATCACCTCGCCCGCCGCCGACGCCTTCGGCAACCCGGTCACCTTGGTCATCACCGAGAACCGCATCGAGATGCCGGTCTTCTCGAGCCGCCGCGTCAGCACCGGGATCACCATCTATGACGGTCACACCGTCGCGGTTGGTGGCCTCATGCGCGAGGACGTTCAGAATGTGGAAGACAGTGTGCCCATCCTGGGTGACCTCCCGATCATCGGTCGTCTCTTCCAGAGCAAGGCTCAGAACCACATCAAGAGCAACCTCATCATCTTCGTCACGGCCCGCATCATCGATGCGACCGGACGCCCGGTGCGGAAAGCAGAAAGTCCTACCGAAACGCCGCTCGCCACGGGTGGCGGGGGAGTGGGAGTGGGAGTCGGAGTGGCCGGCGACGCGGGAGTCCTCCCGATTCGCTAGGTTCTCGCGCCCTTGTTGCCAGTTTTCAAACCCGGTGGCTTCGGCCACCGGGTTTTTTCTTTCCTCGGGGGAGGGGAGAGGTGTTGATGGCGGGGTCATGCATGTTCTGGCGCTCACTGGCGGTATCGCCACCGGCAAGTCCACCTTCGTTCGGCTCTTCCGCAGCTTGCTGCCGAGGGCGGAGGTCTTCGACAGTGATGCCTGTGTGGGCCGCCTGCTCGGCGAGCCCGTGGTGATCGGCCGGATCCTTTCCTCGCTGGGGTCGGAAGTAGGGGACGGGGAGGACGGTTTATCGCGGGTGCGGCTGCGGAGCCTGGTCTTTGGGAATCCCGGGGCGCGGGCCGTTCTGGAGGGGATTCTCCATCCCCTGGTGCGGGAGGAATGTCTTGAACTCAAGGACCGAACCGCTAAGGAAGGGGGGTCGCCGGTGTTCATCGCGGATGTGCCGCTGCTTTTTGAAAGCGGATTCGAGTTTGGATACGAGCGCTCTCTTCTGGTTGCCAGCACGCGCGAAACCCAGTTGGTTCGCCTCAAATCCCGGAATGGATTCGACGACAAGCTGGCGGAAGCCATCCTCGCGGCGCAAATGCCCATCGAGGACAAGCTTCCCCTCGCCGACGTGGTCTTCTGGAACGAAGGCGCGGAAAGCCTCCTGCGAAAACAGATTCACCGATTTCTCCTGACACTCGAACTTATGAGCGAACAAGACACCTCCGTGCCGGAAGGCAACGCCCCGGGCACCCCGGAACAGAGTGATCCCCCCACCGAAATCGCGGTGGTGATGGAACAAGCGAGGCCGGACATCCCGGCCCGTCTGGATGTTGAGGAATTGCGTTCCAAGACCCTGGCCGAGCTGCTCGATCTGGCCACCACCCTGCCGCGGCGTCTGCCGGCCTTCGCCAGCAAGAGCCAGGTGGTCTTCGAAATCCTCACCTATTACGCGGCGGAAGGCTGCCACCTCGAGGCGGAAGGAATCCTCGAAATGGCCAAGGACAGTTTCGGGATGTTGCGTGACCCGAAACGCAGTTTCAAAAATTCTCCCGACGACTTTTACCTCGGCAGCAACCTCATCAAGGACTTCGGCCTGCGACCAGGTCAGCTGGTGCGCTGCACCCTGCGCCCTCCGCGCGACCGGGACAAGTATCTCTCGGCCGGGGAGGTGCTCTCGGTGGAGGGCATTCCCGCCGCGGAATACAAGGAACCCAAGCCCTTCGACGAACTGACCTCCCAGTTTCCCGACGAACGCTTCGTGTTGGAGACCCAGAACCCGGCCGATCTCGCCGTGCGCCTGGTCGATCTGGTCGCTCCGCTGGGCAAGGGGAGCAGGGGACTCATCGTCGCTCCTCCCCGCGGTGGCAAAACGATCCTCCTGAAGCAGATCGCGCGCTCCATCCAGGAGAGCAATCCGACCGCCTCGCTCATCATCCTCCTTCTTGACGAGCGGCCGGAGGAGGTGACCGATTTCGAGGAGACGGTGGATGCACCGGTTTACAGTTCGACCTTTGACGAACCCTCCCAACGGCATGCGGCTGTGTCTGATCTCGTCCTGGAGCGGGCCCGGCGGCTGGTCGAGTTGGGGCGGGACGTGGTCATCCTTCTCGACAGTCTCACCCGTCTGGCGCGGGGCTACAACAACGCCCAGCGCGGCGGCCCGATCGGCTCGGGTGGCCTGAGCCCCGCCGCCCTTGCCCAGTCGCGGAAATTCTTCGGCGCGGCCCGCAATGTGGAGGAGGGGGGGAGTCTGACCATTCTCGCCACTTGCCTCGTGGAAACGGAGAGCCGGATGGACGATGTCATTTTCGAGGAGTTGAAGGGCACCGGAAACATGGAAATCCGCCTCGACCGGGATCTGGCGGAGCGACGGATCTACCCCGCCATCCACATCCCCCAAAGCGGAACGCGGAACGACGACCGGCTCTACCATGCCGAGGAGATGCCCAAGGTCATCGATTTGCGGCGCCAACTGACCGGTCTGCCGGTCGGCGAAGCGGTGGAGACCCTCATGAACCAGCTCGCCAAGACCTCCAGCAATGCGGAGTTTCTGCTCCGGGGTCTGAAATAGAGTGCTGATATTCTGGTGCGTGGGATCGGGGACTCTTTCCGGGAGGTCGGAAGGAGGCTCCCTTGGGGAGGGCCGGGAGGGAGGGCCGGGAGCCTGACGGTCCCCACGATTAGGAATGGGCTGCCTTGTTTGGTGCGATCAGTGGAGGCGATGGCGCATCCCAAAAGAGGAGGGGGCTTACTTTGTTGAAAGAATTTGATTCCCGGTCGAGGAGTGGCCCCTCAGGCTCGCCAAGGTGCCTTGTTGGCGGGAAAAATTCACCCCATCATTCCTGCGGGTCTGGTGGAGAAAACGGAGACTCCAGAGGCCGTCAAACGGCCAAAGAAAGGCCACAATTGGTTTGACAGGTACTGGTTCTACCTCTCTATTTCTGGGGGTAATCGGGCCTTGGGGGGTCGCCAAAATTGCCTATGATCGGCATCATGAAAAAACATCAATCACGAAATTCCGCTTCCGCTTCCTGCAGGCGTTACCGGTCGCATCAGGCCGCGAGGCTCTTTTGGATGGGCGCGGGAGTGCTCTCCCTCTCATTGGCGTCCCTTGCCCAAGCGCAGGTTCTCGTTTACAAGGAGGTGAAGGAGGCAAGCCAGACTGGCCCGACTTCGATGGTTTTCGATCAGGGCTCGCTCGACATTAGCCTGGAGGACGGCAGTTTTTCGATTGAGGGATGCGCTGGAAACGGGGGGATCTCGATCATGCAGCCCAACATCTTTTGTCCCATTGGAACCACCGCGTTTATCCTGCTAGGGGATGTCGACGGAAATGGCGAGGCTGATACCCGGTCGTTCTGGTCCGTGACGAATGTTGTGCGGGCCCGCTTTATCCGGCCCGGATACGCCACCGGCCCCAACGCGATTCGCCTGAGTGCTGCTCCCGCCAGCTCGGGCCTTCTGGGAGATCTGCTTTCCACCCGGGATGCGTCGGTCACTCTGTTCTACAACGTGTTGAATCCAGTGACCCAGCAGGAGTATGGGATCACCCGGTATGGGCTTTTTAAAAATTACAGTAACGCACAGCTCCCGGAGATGTATGATGATCTCCCTCTGGGGATCTATCAGTTTCGGTTCCCGAGTCTGCTGAGTGAAACGGGAGTCCATTACATCAACCTGCTCAGGAACCCTCTTATCGAACCTTGGCCGGGACCCACGCCGGTACAGGGGCTGGGAGCCTTCCGGATGACCAACGACTGGGTGAACGGGGCCCTTGAGTTTGATCCACGCTTCGTGGTCGATTTCAACTGGACGGGAATTTCTTCGGATGGTGGTGGTAGCAGCAGTGCATCAGTTGTTCCCTCGGACCGCCTCTATTTTTCGTTGAGGGAGACCGCCACTGGTCGAATTGTTTACCCTCCCTTCCCTGATGCCACCCCCGACGGGGATCGGGCTCCAATTTGGCTGGAAGGGCAACTGTACGGCGGAGGAGTGTCGATCGGTCCGTTTTTCCAATTGGGCTTTTTCGAGCCGGGAACCGAGTTGACCGGCTATCTTGAAGTGCGGCGGAGCCTGATTGTTGGAGGTGGGGTGGATGTGGCGATCTCTGCCTACGACAATTCCGAGCGAATTTTCAAATGGCCCGTCCGATTCATTGATACCTATGAGGGGTTTGCCATTCTGGCGTATCCCGGAGGGACTCCTGATGCGCAAATCAGCCCTACTTTTGACTTTGATGGTGATGGCTACACCAATTTTGAGGAGTTTGCCTATCAGACCGATCCAGCCCGGCCCGAGGACAATCCGAGCCAGCTTGTGCTGCCCGAGATCGTGGAGGGGAAGTGTGTTCTGACTATTCAGAAGCGGCCATTCGTCGGGGGCCGATTGGACTACTATGCGGAGGCCTCTACGGACGGTGGGGTTACTTGGGCGCGGGTGACTGCGGCGAATCCGGATTGGGTGATTACCGCCAACAATCTCCAGGTTCTGCAGGTGATGTCGACGTCTCCTTTCAGTGCCCCCTCCTGCATGGTTCGGCCCCGTGTGAAGCTTATCAATCCGTAATTTCCCCCCATTCAACCAGATTTGCATTTTCCCATGAACCGTAGAATCAAGATTTCCAAGGGGGCGAAGCCAGCGATTGCGTTGCTTGCCTGCTTACTTGTGGTCAATCCGCTTCCTGTCCTGTCTCAGGCGGTGGGGGGGGGAGTGGTCGTTGAGCCGGAGCCGACTGATCAAGTTGTTGAGTTTGTGCAGGGTGGGAGGGTGCACCGATGGGTGCTGTCTTCCGAGGAATACTGCGTATCGCAGAAAGGGCACCAATCCCGTCTCGGCAAGATGCCCTCCCCTGAAGGCATCGATCTTCTCCAGGCCTTTAAGGAATTGAACAGCGGGGTGCACTCTCAGGCCTCCGTTCCAGATGCGATCAAGGACTTGGTGGAGCCGGCTGTTCCTGGTTCGGAGCCTTGCTATTGCCCCGTCGTCTATCCGGAAGGCCAGAGTGGTCGGGAACGGGCACGAGGCGTGTTGCGCCCCATGGTGAACCTGAAATTGGCGGGTGATGTGAATCTCGAAGCGCTACAGGCCGAGGTGGGAGCGACGAGTTCCCGTTGGGTCGTGGCTGGACGTTTTGCGGTTCTTGAGTTCGCCGACGTGGAGACCGCGCTGGGCTCCCTGGACACACTCGGCTCCACGGAAGGGGTTAAGGATGCCTATCCGGAAATCAGCGGGAGGATGAAGCCGATGGCCATTCCGACCGATCCCCTGTTTTCCTACACCCCTCCCCGCGTGAATTACCAGTGGCACCTGCGGAACATCGGAGCCAATGGGGGATTTGCCGGAGTTGATGTGAACATCACGGATGTCTGGGACCAGTACACCGGTAGCGGAGTCGTGATCGGGATTGTTGACGACGGACTGGAAACCTTCCATCCCGACCTCTTCTTGGGCGTGGATTTCGCCAATGACTGGGATTTCAACGGAAATGACAACAATCCCAATCCACTGAACGACACCTTGGACGGCATCGTGGATAGCCATGGAACCTCGGTGGCAGGCGTTGCCGGGGCTCGATGGAACAACGGAATCGGAGGAGTTGGCAGCGCCCCTCAATGTAAGCTGATCGGCTTGCGGGTTCTGGGGGATTTGAACAATGTAACAGAAGCTGACTTCGCTGCGGCGGTGGGTTGGAACCAGGGAAACATTGCCATTTCCAACAACAGTTGGGGTCCCGCCAATCCCACTGCTTTCGCGGATTATGGCGGAGTTGTGGCTGCCATGGAAACCGGCGTGGCGAACGGCAGGGGAGGTAAGGGCAGAATCTTCTGTTTTGCAGCAGGCAATGATGGCGCGGTTGAGGGGAATACCAACCATTCGAATCTTACCAGCGCGCCGGAGAGTGTTGTGGTGGGGGCATTGAATGATGATGGAACCCGCTCGTACCTTTCGACTCCAGGTGCGTCGCTGACCATCAGTGCGCCCTCCGGTGGTTCGGCAAACCAGCAGAAAGCGACCACCACCACATTGACCAACATCACCAACGGCTACACTGATGGATTCAGTGGAACGTCTGCGGCGACTCCCTTGGTTTCAGGTTGTATTGCCTTGATGCTGGAGGCCAATCCGAACCTGGGCTGGCGGGATGTGCAGGAAATTCTCATCAAAACGGCAGTGAAGAACGACCCCCTGCATCCGGACTGGAGCACCAACGATGCCGGGTTCCATTTCAACCACAGCTTTGGAGCGGGAATGATTGACGCGGGGGCTGCGGTCGCCGCGGCGGAGACGTGGACCAATCTGGGGCCGCGCCAGATGGCTCAGATCGAACTCACCGATTTCACTGTGGGCCTTGAGCCGGATCCGGGTGGGGCCGCTATCCCCGATGGAGGATTGCCGGTGGATTTTTTGTTCAACGCGGGAAATTTCACCCCGTTGCGGGTGGAACATGTGATTCTGAATCTTGATATCGAGCATGCCAACCGGGCGGAGCTCGAAATCACCCTGATTTCACCATCGGGGACTTCGAGTCTGGTCCTGGACAACTTCACGGGAGCAGCGGGGGAGCAAAACATCGCCTATGAGTTTCCCCTGAGTACTGTCCGGTGTTGGGGTGAGGAGTTCTCGGGCGCATGGCGGGTGCGCGTTCGGGATGCCGTTGCCGGTGGTGGCGTGGGCGAGATTTTGCAGGCCAAAATCACGGCTTACGGGACCACCCCTGATGGGCAGCCCCCACGGGAGCTCCCCGGTTTGGCGGGGAGTCGGCGCCTTATCTCGCGACTAGGCGAGTTCACGGTGCTTCCGTTGATCGGGACACCTGAAGGTGCAACGATATCGATTACCGGAGGAAGCCTGCCGGGGGGAATGTCCTTCGAGGGAGCGCTTGGAGTTCTCTTTGGTGCCCCGACGGAGATCGGCGAGTTTCCCGTGGAGGTCACGGTGACCAACGGCCCGGACTCGAGGGTCTTTATCGTCATCTTCGTGGTAGGCGATGTGGCAGGGACGACATTGGGTGCTGCGATTGAGCAGACCGATGCGAGCACCACATCGAGCGGAAACGGGGGGCCTTGGTTGGTTGATACCACTGTGACCTTCGATGGCTCGGATGCGGCGGTTTCACCCGGCACTCTCGGGCACAACTTCTACTCAGAGCTCCAATTCACGACCGGGGAGAGTGGCGTCATGGTTTATGCCTGGCGGACATCTTCAGAGGAGAATCGGGATCGCGTCTGGCTTTATGAGACCGGCGACCCAAAGCAGAAGTGGTCTAGTTTCCTGTCTGGCGAAAGGGACTGGGGAAGGGTGGCTCTGCCTGTTGCTGCCGGGAAAACCTATCGTTGGAGGATGGAACGGGACGCGTTGGGCAGTTTTGGATCAAACCAGGCATGGCTCGATGCCGTGCAGGTTCTACCGATGTCCTCCTACATCACGAATATCCAGGGAGTGTTGGGGACGGACTTGGGCCTATCCTTTGTGGGGAAAACCTATTGGTTGGCCGAATCGTCGGTCGTTGATGGTGTGGTGAAGGAGATCGTTCGGTCCCCCGCTGTGGGAAATGGGCAGTTTGCCGGCCTGAAGACCACCGTCGTGGGTCCTGTGCGACTCAAGTTCGATTGGAAAATCGACGCGGCACCTTTGGATTACCTCTACCTGTTGGTGAATGGGAGCATCGCATTGAGCCGCCAGTCTTTCATGGACTGGCAGGAAATCTCGTATGAATTGCCTGCGGGGACCCACCAGATCGAATGGCGCTACAGCAAGGACGACACCTTCGCCTTTAGTGCCGATGCCGCGTTTCTTGGGTCCATTTCCACGGAGTTTTTCGCGAACTACAATGCCTGGATCGCGCCGTTCCTGAGTGCAGAGCAACTTAGTAATCCGCTCTTTTACGATCCTACTGCGAATCCGGATGGCGACATGTGGAACAACTTTGAAGAGTATGTTTACGGGGGAAATCCGATGGTGGCGGAAGCTGGTCCGCTTCCCCGCGAGCCGAAATTGGTCCTCAACGACTTGGGGGAATGGGTTTTCCGTTACGAGATGCCCGAAGAAACCGAGGATGTGGAGGTGACGATGGAGGAGTCCACGAATCTCATCGACTGGATTCCCTCGCCGAGTGCGACGGAAATCAACGTCGGTGGCATGACCCGTTTCGAGGTTCCGGTCAGTGGTCCTGGTGCGAGGTATTTTCGGGGTCAACTGACTTCAAGCGGGGTGATCACCCCCTGAGGTTGCCTCGCCTGACCCTGAATTCGCTCCATGCCCTCCTCCCAAATCCATTGGATTGGAATTTCGAAACTCCTTCGACATGAGTATGTGGACGTGAGCCACTGTTTGTTGGGGAATTTGAGTGGGGGGCGGGAGTTGTCCTGATGTCAGGGAGCCCGGCAGGAGGAGAGTCGTCAGCACTGTAAACCATGATCAAGACCACTTCGGAGCTCGTCGGGCTTCTTGAGAGCCTTCAAGAGGGAGAGGTGGCCATTCCGGGGATCGATCTGGAGGCGGACAACCTGCATCGATATTCCGAGCAGCTTTGCCTGGTGCAGGTCACGGACGGGGTGCGCTATGAGTTGGTGGATCCCCTGGCCATCGAGGATCTCTCTCCGCTGGGCACCTTTTTGGAGACTGCGACCTTGTGGATGCACGGGGCGGACTTTGACATGACCCTTTTCAAGCGGGAGTTCGGGCTGTTGCCTGAGATGATCCTCGATACGCAGATCGCAGCGCGGCTTTTAGGAGTGCGGAGGTTCAGCTATGCCAATCTGGTGGAGCAATATTTCGAGGTGCAACTCTCCAAGAGTTCCCAGAAGGAGAACTGGGGGCAACGTCCGCTACCGGACAAGATGTGCGAGTATGCGTTGAACGATGTCCGTTATTTGCTGCCGCTCGCAGCCAAATTGGAGGAGGAGTTGCATGAGAAGGGACGGCATCGGTGGTTCCTCGAGTGTTGCAAGGCGGCGATGGACCGTGTCCGGGAACGGGACGAGCAACGGGAGGATCCCTGGCGCATCCAGGGCTCCGGAAAGCTGGACCGGCAGGGGCTGGTCTTCTTGAAAGCCCTTTGGGAATGGCGCGACGGGGAAGCATGCAATTGGGATCGGCCCGCGTTCATGGTGGCCCGCAACAAGCAGCTCATCGACTGGAGCATGGACCTTGTGCGGGGCAAGGATCCGATCATTCCGCAGAACTTCAGGGGTGGCCGACTCCGTCGTCTGCAGGAGTCGATGAAACGGGCCAAGAGTGTTCCGAAGGATGAGTGGCCGGAGCGTCCGAAGCGAAAAGGGCGGCGCTGGGATGACGAGCAGGAAGAGGAATTTCGGCGCCACGCCGAACGTCGCGACATGGTGGCGGAGGAGTTGGACATTGATCCGTCGATGTTGGCACCTCGTGCCGTGATCGAGCGACTCGTTTGGAAGGAGGAGGAACCGGAAAGTCTGCTGCTTCCCTGGCAGCGCGAATTGCTGGGCGTGTAGTGAGGAACAGATGAGTGCTCCGAAGGTCCAGGAACAACCGATCCAGACGACGGACTCCCTCAGCCTCCGCTTTTCCTGTCGGTATTGTCGGATGGAATTGGCTGCCCCGTTGAGTGTGGCGGGGGTGGTGGCTCCCTGTCCCGGATGTGGGCGGGAGATCCAGGCTCCTTCCGCCCCGCCGCCACCATCGGGAGAGGCGGTGGCGGAGCGGCCGCCCACGGCACCCCTCCGGGAGAAGCAGGGGATGGTGCGGGTGGAGAGACGAGTCCGGAAGCGGCGGAAAGCTTCTTCCGCGAAGGGCGGCACCAAGCTGTCCCTGGATGTCTCCGAGAGGGAGGAAGAGAAGCGTCAGGTGCGTGCCTTGATCCGCTTCGCCCTCGCGATTTTTGCGACCGTGGCAATCGTTTTGGCTGTTTATTGGGTGGTGCAGGGCGGCAACGCCATTGAGCCGGTTCCCGACGCGTTTCCGGCCTTTCCAACCCGTTGATTTCGAGGGGGTCAGCGCGGGGCGAATAAAGTGGGATTTGCCTCGGATTCCGGTCGAAAGAATCTTGTTTCATGTCGTGAATCCACCCATCTTTGGGGCACGTATGTCGGAGTCGCAAGAGGGGTCGGGAAAACAGGAGATGACAGTCTCCAATGAGCAGGAGTATGGGGCGGATCAGATTGACAAACTGGAAGGTTTGGAGGCGGTGCGGAAGCGGCCCGGCATGTATATCGGCGATCCCGACGAGCGTGGTTTGCACCACTGCGTCTTCGAGGTTTTGGACAACTCGATCGATGAGCATCTGGCCGGCTACTGCGACCAGATCAAGGTCGCGATCCACGTCGATGGCTCGGTCTCGGTCGTTGACGATGGACGGGGAATTCCGGTGGCGGTGCACAAGAAATTTGGCATTCCGGCGGTGGAGCTTGTGTTGACGAGTCTTCACGCCGGCGGGAAATTCGGTCAGGGAGCCTACAAGTATTCCGGTGGTTTGCACGGAGTGGGGGCGAAGTGCGTGAACGCCCTTTCCGACTGGTTCAAGGCCGAGGTGATGCGGGAGGGGAAGGTCCACTTGATCGCCTTTGAGCGGGGCAAGACCACCGAGCCGTTGCATGTGATCGGGGAGGTCGATCCCAAGCGCACCGGGACGACGATCACCTTCTTTCCGGATGCCACGATTTTCGTGGACACCATCGAGTTCAAGTTCGACCGGCTTTCCACCCGGTTGCGGGAGCTGGCTTTTTTGAACCCGGGACTGACCATCGAGTTGGTGGACGAGCGACCGGAGAGTGCGAAGGCGGAGACGTTCTTTTACGAGAAGGGGATCGAGGAGTTTGTGGCGCAACTGGGAGAGAACAAGACCCTGGTTCACGCCCTGCCCGTGGTGTTGCACGGCAAGCGGGAGATCGAGCTCGATTATGACGGCAAGCTGACCAAGGACGATGTCTATGCGGATGTCGTCATGCAGTACAACGACAGCTACAATGACAACATCCTCTGCTTCGCGAACTCCATTCCGAACGGGGACGGGGGAACGCACCTGACCGGCTTCCGGACCGCCCTGACCCGGGCGATCAACACCTACGCGAAGAACAACAAGATTCTGAAGGACAAGGATGCCTCGCTGAGCGGGGATGATGCGCGGGAGGGGCTCATCGCGGTCATTTCGGTGAAGATGCCGAGTCCGCGATTCAGTTCGCAGACCAAGGACAAGTTGGTGAACACGGAGATCGAGGGGGTGGTCAGTTCGATCGTTTACGAGGGATTGCAGCGGTTTTTCGAGGAGAATCCGGGAGTGGCCAAGCAGGTCATCGAGAAGGCCGTCAATGCGGCCCGGGCCCGCGAGGCGGCCCGCAAGGCCCGTGAGACGGTGCGCAAGTCGGCCCTTTCCGGGGGAGGACTGCCGGGCAAACTGGCGGATTGTTCGGAGCGGGATCCGGCGAAGAGTGAGATCTACATTGTGGAGGGTGATTCGGCGGGAGGTTCCGCCAAGCAGGGCCGGGATCGGCGGACCCAGGCGATCCTGCCGCTGCGTGGAAAACTGATCAACGTGGAGAAGGCGCGTCTGCATCGCGCCCTGCAGAACAAGGAGATCCAAAGCATGATCACGGCGATCGGCGCGGGGATTGGTGGCGGGGAACAGGAGGGGGCCTTCAATCTTGCGAAGGTGCGCTATCACAAGATCATCATCATGACCGACGCCGATGTGGACGGCTCGCACATCCGGACGCTCCTGCTGACGTTTTTCGTGCGTCAGATGGAGGAGCTGGTGCGGGCGGGCTATCTCTACATCGCCCAACCGCCGCTCTATCTTGTTTCGCGGAAGAAGCGGCAGGAGTACGTGCAGGATGACGCGGCCCTGAACAAGATTCTCATCGAGCTTGGGGCGGACGAAGCGGTGCTGCGCACCCCCGGGGACAACGGGAAGGTATATGAAGCGGAGGAATTGAAATCGATTCTGGAGACCCTCGCCACGCTGGGCCGCTACTCGAACAGCATCGAGGGCAACGGGGGCAGTTTCCAAAACTACCTGGCGGCCCGTCACGACGGCAAGCTGCCCGAGTTCATGGTGAAGATCCGCGAAGGGAACGAGGAGATCCTCCACTACTTCGCGGAGGAACAAGTCCTGCGGAATTTTTCGGCGGAGAACCGCGATTTGCGTCTCTTTGGAGAAGTGGCGACGGAGGAGGAGCTGGAGGCGGCCGGTGGGACGGGAGTCATTTCGCGCCGGGCGGTGCTCTACGAACTGCACGAGAGCCATCCGATCGAGAAATTGTTGGCACGTCTGGAGGAGAAGGGAGTCGATCCCGGCCGCTTCTTCGCGATGGATGAACCGCTCTACGAGATCGTGGAAGGCGATGGCGACAAGGAGAAGGTCGTTCCGTTGTTTTCCGTTCCCGAAATTTTCGACAAGGTCCTGGAGATCGGCCGCCGCGGGGTGAGCATCAAGCGATTCAAGGGACTGGGGGAGATGAACGCCAAGGAACTTTACAGCACGACCATGGACCCCGCCACGCGGCAGTTGCTGCGGGTGCGCCTGGATGACGACAACCACCTGCAGGCCGACCGGATGCTCGACACCCTGATGGGTGACGTGGTGGAGCCCCGGAAGCGATTCATCGAGGACAACGCCCTCAACGTGCGGAACCTCGACATTTGATCCGGAACAATCCGCCTGAACCAATTTTCACGACCCAGCCAATTTTCATTTGATGTCTGACGACTCGATCAAGCCAATCAACGTAGCGGATGAGATTTCGAAGTCCTTTCTGGACTACTCGATGTCCGTGATCATTTCACGAGCCCTGCCCGATGCCCGGGACGGATTGAAGCCCTCCCAGCGGAGGATTTTGTTCGCCATGCACGACCTCGGGCTGGCCCCGAACAAGGCGCACCGGAAATGTGCCAAGATTTGTGGTGACACCTCCGGTAACTACCACCCGCACGGGGAATCGGTGATCTATCCGACCCTGGTCAACATGGCGCAGGGCTGGTCGATGCGTGAAACGCTGGTGGACGGCCAGGGGAACTTCGGTTCGCCGGAGGCGGATCCCCCCGCGGCAATGCGATATACGGAGGCGCGCCTGACGCACCTCGGCCTGGCCATGATGGCCGACATTGAGAAGGACACCGTTGATTTCATCCCCAACTACGACGAGACGCGAACCGAGCCGACGGTGTTTCCGGCGGCGTTTCCGAATCTCCTGGTGAACGGCGGAACGGGAATCGCGGTGGGCATGGCCACGAACATTGCGCCCCACAACCTCGGGGAGATTGTGGACGGCATTTGTGCCATGATCGACAATCCCGAGATTACCCTGCCCGAGCTGATGGTGCACATCAAGGGGCCGGACTTTCCGGTGAGCTGCGAGATCCGCGGGATCAAGGGGATCGAGAGCTACTTTGCGACGGGTCGCGGCAGTGTGAAGCTGCGTGGTCGGATGGAGGTGGACGAGAAGGCTTCCGGGGCGGCCATCATCACCATTACCGAGGTTCCCTACGGAGTGAACCGTGCCACGCTGCAGCAGCGGATTGCGGAGCTGGTGAACCAGAAGATTATTCTGGGCATTTCCGGGATGCGCGACCTGACCGACGAGAACACGCGCATTGAGATCACCTTGAAGCGGGATGCTCGGCCGCAGGTCATCGTCAACCAGCTCTACAAGATGACGGCGATGGAGACATCGTTCAGCTCCAACATGCTGGCCATTCACCAGCGGCGTCCGAAATTGCTTTCGCTCAAGGAAGCGTTGGATTGCTACATCGAGCACCGTCGCGAGGTGGTCATCCGGCGCACCCGATTCCTCCTGCAGAAGGCGGAGGACCGGGCCGAGAATTTGGAGGCCTTCCTCCTGGCGCTGGGGCATCTGGATGACTTCATCAAGATGATCCGCAATTCGAAGAATCGCGATGAGGCACGGGAGCGGATCAAGGGCTACGACTTCACTACCGAGGCGGCGGAGGCCCTGGGTGTGCTGATCCGCGGGCAGGCCAGCATCGTGAACGGGCGTTACGTCTTCACGGACCGGCAGGTGAACGCGATCCTCGAGCTGCGCCTCTATCAATTGACCGCGATGGAGCGGGACAAGATCAAGGCCGAATACGATTCGGTGATCGCGGAGATCAAGGACCTCATGGACATTCTGGCCCGCGAGATCCGGGTGCTGGGGATCATCAAGGACGAGTTGCGGGAGATCAAGGAGAAGTATGGTTCGCCGCGGAAGTGCGAGATCCTGCCGGACGAGGGGGAGATCGCCATTGAGGATCTCATCGCGAACGAGGGGATGATCGTGACCTTGAGCAACCGTGGCTACATCAAGAGGACTCCGGCCAGCGAGTACCGGGTGCAGGGGCGGGGCGGCAAGGGTGTGCGGGGTATGGAGACGCGCACCGTGGACGAGGAAGAGAATGATTTCGTGGAGCATCTGTTCAGCACCACCGCGCACGATTACCTGATGTTCTTCACGAACACCGGGCGGGTGTATGTGGAGCGGGTCTTTGACATTCCGGAGGGTTCGCGGGCCTCGAAGGGGCGGAGCATCAAGAACGTGCTCAACCTGCAGGCCGAGGAGAACATCGCGGCGATGTTGCGCATCGAGCGCCGTCTGGATGACGAGGAGAACGACGTGACCTTTGGAGAGGACAGCGGCTTCGTGTTCTTTGCCACGCAGAACGGCAAGGTGAAGAAGACCGGTCTCTACGACTTCCGGAATTTCCGGAAGGACGGGATCATCGCCATCAAGCTGGACGAAGGGAACGAGCTCATCGACGTGCGTCTGACCACGGGGAGTGATCACGTGGTGCTGGTGACCCGGAAGGGATTGAGTCTGCGCTTCAGCGAGGAGCAGGCCCGTCCGATGGGACGGACCGCGGCGGGCGTGGCGGGGATCAAGCCGCGGGGCGGCGATGTCCTGATCGGGCTTTCGTTGGTCTCGGATCAATCGACGCTGCTGGTGGCATCGGCGAACGGCATCGGGAAGCGGACGCCCTTTGGTGACTACCGGAGCCAGACGCGGGGCGGGAAGGGGATCATCACCATGAAAGTCACCGAGAAAACTGGAGATGTGGTGGGTGCGGTTGCGGTTGAGGAGGAGGACGAGTTGATGCTGATGACCACGGGTGGGCAGAGTATCCGGATTCGCGTGGCGGAGGTCCGTGAAGCGGGGCGCAACACCCAGGGAGTGAAGCTCGTCACCTTGAAGGACGATGAGAAGCTCCAGGACATTGCCCGCGTGGTTCCCGATGCCGAGGAGGTCGGGGAAGAGGGCGAGGCGGATCCGGAGACGGTTGACGAAGCTGTGGGGGCGGCAGACGAGGGAACTGGTCCGGATGATGCTTCGCTGCCCCCGGATGAGGTCTAAATCGGGGATATTCAGGGGGGAGGATGGGATGAAATGCCTGATTTCCGGGTGGCGCTCCCGGTATAGCTATTGTATATCCAACGGTATGTCGGAGAGTTCCTGCGTGAGGATGTCCGGTGGCCGCGATGCGGGTGCCGGGCCACGCCGGGGATTTGCTCTGATGGCGACTGTGGCGCTCCTGGCGCTCCTGACGGTGATCACGCTGGGCTATTTGAGTTTATCGACCATCGAGGTGCGACAGGCGTCGTTGCGGAAGTATGATCAGGAGGCGCGGGCCAACGCGCATTTGGCGCTGATGCTGGCCCTGGGCGAGCTGCAAAAGCAGGTGGGGCCGGACCAGCGGGTTACTGCGCCGGCGGCCCTGCTTGATGGGAATCCGGGCACCGCAGAGGTGGAGGGAGTGCGTCATCCCCACTGGACGGGGGTGTGGTCAACGACGCTGAGCGATGGTTTGCCGGTCTGGGTTCGCAATGACGCGGGGCGGGGGTTGCAGGATCGACGGCCCGACTCCGGGTGGCGTCGGGAGAACGAGGTGCTGTCCTATCTGGTGAGCGGCAACGAAGGCGGCAGGCGGGCGGCGGGATCGGCGATGCTTGATGCGCGGAATGCGGTGCCGGATGGTGAGGGGGAGGTGGAAGTGGTGGGCGAGGGATCGTTGGGCCGCGAGGCCGGGGCCCTGGCCCGCGGTCGGGTGGTGGTGCCGAAGCGGAAAGTGGAGACGGGTCTCAGGAAGGCCGGGCACTATGGATTCTGGGTGGGGGATCTCGGGGTGCGGGCGAACATCGCGACGCGGAACCGCCATGAGGATGCCTCGGCCGCAGCGGCCGATTACCGGGTGATGACCTCGCAGGAGGCGAATCCGGAATTGATGGATGGAGCGTCCGGGGCGGAAGGCATCGCCTTGGAGGAGGGGCAGAAGGATTTGTTGATCAGCGAGGGGCAACTCGATTTGTTGGGCATCGATGTGAAGGCGTGGCGGCAGGAATTATTTCACGATGTGACGGTAGATTCGAAGGGGGTCCTGGCGAACGTGCGGGAGGGGGGATTGAAGCGGGACTTGACGGCGTATTTGCAGAGCAATGGAACGGTGCCGACGCTGGCGGGCCATCCGGAGAGCGGGTTGAGCGATCAAGATCGTCTGGTGGGTCCGCGGAATGAACTGGTGGCGGCGGCGGAGGGGATCAACTGGGAGGAGACCGGACATCGCCACACCGCGCCGCGTTTCGGCCTGCTCCGCGATTGGGCCATGCTGGGTGAGCGGATCCAGAGCCCCACGACGGTGGTGGACGCGATCATTCCGAAATCGGAACCCGTCCCGCGCTTTCCGAATCTCGGAGCCCGGCAAGCCAACGTGAATTTGACTCCGGCAACGATCGCCGACTTTGACACCACCAACCTGGCCCCGGTGCTCGTGGAGGGATCCTACATGACCAGCCTGAGCCGGCACGAGGTGAATGATGTTCGTGGCAACTGGCAGATGCGGCTACATGTTTATCCGCGGGTGGTGCTGTGGAATCCCTTCAATGTCACCCTGCGCTTTCCCAAATCGATGGTGATGATCCAGGGGAACGGTCGAAAGGAGTATCACGTTCGTTCGGGGGATGGGCGCGTCGGGTTCGTTCGGCAGTATGTGTGGCTCTGGTCATCGCGGGGAGAGGAGATCGAGAACGGGACGCAATTTTGGGCCGCCTACGAATCTCCGTATGCGGGGAACATTTACTTCACGGTGCCGGAGACGGTCTTTGCGCCCGGGGAGTGTCTGGTCTTTTCCTGCGGGAGGGCGAAGGAGTATGATGCGGATGCCTTGGAGGCGAATATACTGAGTGCCGAGGTCGGGCCGGATCCGGGAAAGAACTTCTATTTTTCAGGTTCGGACGTCAGTTCCATTCTCCACGAACCCCCGCCTTTGGAGTGGTGGGAGCAACCGGTCACCTGGACGGAGAGGTCCAAGAACCAGGCCGACGACAACCAGATGCTGCTGAAGGTGATCGGGGATCAACGCAATGTGGACTACGCGGTGTATGATTATCTTCCCGCGGTATCCCAGGTTTCCTGCTCCCTGCAGTATGGGGGCGGCAGGGAGCCCCGCATCCAATGGAATCTTCTCAACCCGGTGGTGATGGAGGAAACCTTGTGGGATTATGATCGGAATCCCTTGAAGCGACCGCCCGACGTGCGCAGTCGGGATGGGTTCCGGATGCGGTGGTTCTGGGAGCATCGTTCCAACGAGTTGGGCTCGGGTGGTTTGCTCGGAACGCCGCATTTTCAGTCGGCGCTGATGGCGAACTGGAATCTCCGGGCGGCCTACACGCTGCGTAGTCCGTGGGACAACCTGGCGGGGACGCTGCCCAAGGGGAATGCCAATTTCGCCTCCAGCTACTTCGGTGGGGGCCCTTGGTTCTTCGGGGCCTACACGCGGGATCTCTTTGATGAGGCGGTGGGTTTCAATGAGCAGGCCCCGGTTTTGCGGGATGGGAAATACCGGGGCAATCCCTTCGGGCAGCCGCAGGATTTTGCGACCTTCCAGAAGAGCTATGTGTTGTTCGACGTGCCCAAGGCCCAATCGGGGGTGCTGTCCCTGGCCCAGTTCCAGCACGCCAAACTTTCGGAGTTTGTCTGGCATCCGGGCTATGCGATCGGGCAGTCCCTGGTTGATCCGCGGGTCGGGCGGACCGGGACGCTGCCCGATGCCGCCGGCGGGGATGTTGATTGGGACCCGGCGGCCATCGGGTGGTCCAACGACGGGGACCGATCATCGAACAGGAACGAGTGGGCGCGGTTCGCGAAGGCATTTTTGCAGGACTATGCGGAAGAAGACCGCTTGGTTTACGATCTGTCCTTCGAGGTGAACCACTCCTTGTGGGATGGATTTTACCTCTCCTCGGGCACCGCTGCGGCGAAGGCGTCGTTTCTGCGTGATCCCTATGACTATGCCTTGCCGAATGGGCGGCACGTTCTGGCGGAATCGACGAAGGAGACGGCCACCGCGGAACGTTTGGCGGATTTCCATCGCAGTGCCTATCACCTGATGGTGGATGGGGCCTTCAACGTAAACGCGACGAGCGTGGAAGCCTGGAAGGCCATGCTCGGGGCGACGCGGAATGCGGGCTACGGTTCGCAGAACGCGACGCCTTTTCCGCGTGTCCTGGATGCCCCGGGGGGGGAATGGCTGGAGGGGCGTCCGAGCGATCCGGAGGCCTGGTCGGGGCATCGTTCCCTGAGCGATGGGGAGTTGGCCCGTCTGGCGGAAGAGATCGTGCGGGAGGTCAAGACGCGCGGACCCTTCCTCTCGCTGTCCGATTTTGTGAACCGGCGCCTGGCGGCGAACGAGACCGGCAAGCGGGGGGCTCTGGAGTCGGCGATCGAAGCGGCCGGGCTGAACGTGGCCTTTGAGCGTGGGCAGGAGTTTGCCTTGGAAAACAACTATTCGCTGCCCGACTACCGGCATCCGGACAACATCGAGGATCCGACACGCCTGGAACAGACCCTGAAGCCGTCCAGCAAGGCCTGGGGGGCACCGGGCTATCTGACGCAGGGGGATGTCCTGCAGGTGGTGGGATCGACCCTTTCGGCCCGTTCGGACACCTTCGTGGTGCGGGCATACGGGGATGCGGTGGACGAGACCGGCACGGTGAAGGCCCGGGCCTGGTGTGAAGCGGTGGTGCAGCGGATCCCGGAACCGTTGGATCCGGACGAGACCGGACTTGATTCCCGGGAGCTTGGAACCAGCAAGGATTTTGGAAGAAAGTTTGAAGTGCGGTCCTTCCGATGGCTCAATCCAGAAGAAATTTGATGAAAAACAAGATTAGGTTGGTGGTCCTGATGATGACCGCGCTGTGGATGGTGGTGCCAGCAATGGTTCTGGCCCAGAACGAAGCGGGGGACGACAGGGCTGCGGCGGAGAAGAAAGACGACAGGAACAAGCCGCGGGGCTGGCTGCGCATTCTTCCGGTGGGCGATGCTCCGCCGTTTCGACAAGAGATCATCGACGGGGTTCGGGTGGAAATGCCGGAGCCGAAGGGCTCACTGCCTCCGCGGCAGATTCTGGTGCCGGCCGGGGGCGACAAGGTCGAGATGAGGCGCCTGCAGCTGGGGCGGACCACCCAGCCGGTCGTTTCGACGATGGGAGCGCATGTCCTCCGGGAGTTGACCGAGGCGGGCGGGGAGAAGCCATGGATGACGGTGAACATGCCGGAGCACCCGGCGGCTCTGGCGATTTTCTTCCGCGACCCCCGCCAAAATACATGGGATGCGGCGCGGAGTCTCGTTGTGAAGGATGACCTGGAGACCCATCCGGATGGTGCGGTGCGGGTGATCAATGCCTCCATCTATCCGGTGCAGGCGGTGGTGGGAGAGCAGGGGGTGGAGTTGGCACCCGGCAAGGTGATGGTCCGGAAGCGGACCAATCCGGAGGCGATGGAGGATATTCCCTTGATGGTGAGAGTGCAGACCGCGGAGGGCTGGAAGGTGGTCTATGACAGTGCCCTCCCCCAGGGGCGGGGAGAGCGGACCAATGTGGTCGTCTATCGCTCCGATGGAGAGAAGCCACGCCGACCGGCCAAGGTGCTGGTGCTCAAGGAGCGGTCTCTGCTCCCGAAACTGCCGGATAAGAAGAAGGACCCGGAGAGCTAGTGCTGCGTGACGGGCGGCTTTTCCTGGATCTCGCCTGAAAATCAGGGTTTTGCAGGGTGATGGAGTCGTCGCGGAACAGATTGAAGCGGTAGTTGACGCTCTGGCGGCCCCCTGCTTAATTCGCCCGCCCGGAGCCGGAGAGGATTCGCCTTTTCCCGGACCGGAATTCAACCCGCAGAGTCATGGCAAATTACGCAATTAATGGTTTCGGACGCATCGGTCGGATGGTGCTTCGCGCAATGTCCCCCGCAGAACTGAAGAAGGTCGTCGGGATCAACGATCTCACCGACAACAAGACCCTCGCCCACCTCCTGAAGTATGACTCCACGCAAGGGATCTACGATGCCGAGGTGAGCTACGACGACGAGGCGATCATCGTCAACGGACACCGGATCCATGCCTCTGCGGAGCGTGATCCCGCCAACCTTCCCTGGAAGCAACTGGGTGCGGACGTGGTCCTCGAGTCGACCGGATTTTTCGTGGATCGCGCCGGCAGCTCCAAGCACATCGCGGCGGGAGCGAAGAAGGTGGTGATTTCGGCTCCGGCCAAGGATCCCGATCTGACCATGTGTCTCGGCATCAACGACAATCTTTACGACGCCTCGAAGCACCACATCGTTTCCAACGCGTCCTGCACCACCAACTGCCTGGCGCCGCTCGGCAAGGTGCTCAATGACAAGTGGGGCATTGTGAAGGGCATGATGAGCACGATTCACTCCTACACGGGTGACCAGCGCCTGCTTGATGCGCCGCACGAAGACCTGCGCCGGGCCCGTTCCGCCGCGGTGAACATCGTGCCGTCCTCGACGGGTGCGGCGAAGGCGATCGGCCTCGTCATTCCCGAGTTGAACGGCAAGCTGACCGGTGGTGCGTTCCGCGTGCCGACCCCGACCGGCTCGTTGACCGACCTGGTGGTCGAGTTGAAGAGTTCGACGACGGTGGAAGAGGTGAACGCCGCCTTCAAGGAAGCGGCGGAGGGCCCGATGAAGGGCATCCTGCAGTATTCCGAGGAACCCCTCGTCCTGCAGGACATCGTGGGCAACCCGCACAGCTCGATCTTTGACTCCGGCCTCACCATGGTGATGGAAGGCAACATGGTGAAGGTCTGTTCGTGGTATGACAACGAGTGGGGCTACTCGAACCGGGCGGCCGATGCGATGAAGATGCTCGGTGACTCGCTTTCCTGAGTCCTGCGGTCCTGATCCGCTGAACAGAATTATCCCGGAAGGGCGCCCGGTCATGCGCCCGACATTATCAACCATGGCAAAGCTCAGCATTCGCGACCTGGAGGCGCAGGGCCGCGAGGTCCTGATGAGGGTGGATTTCAACGTGCCCCTGAAGGATGGCGCGATCACGGATGACACGCGGATTGTGGCGGCGCTGCCGTCCATCAAGCATCTTCTCGACGGGGGGGCGAAGCTGGTGCTTTGCTCCCACCTTGGTCGTCCGAAGAGTGCCGAGGACAAGCAGTATTCCCTGCGGCCTGCAGCAGTGCGACTTTCCGAGTTGCTCGGCCGGGAGGTCGGGTTTGCGGAGGATTGCGTGGGCGAGGCGACCGCGGCGTTGCGGGCCGGGCTGAAGGCGGGCGAGGTTCTGCTTTTGGAGAACACGCGATTTCATTCCGAAGAGGAAGCCAACGATGCAGCCTTCGCGGAAGCCCTTGCGGGGAGCGCGGAGTTGTTCGTGAACGATGCCTTTGGAACGGCGCATCGGGCCCACGCCTCGACGGAGGGGGTGACCCACCACGTGGAGAAAAGCGCGATGGGGTTTCTGATCGAGAAGGAACTGGAGTACCTGTGCGACAAGCTGGCCAACCCCGAGCGACCCTTCGTGGTGATCATGGGCGGGGCGAAGGTGAGCGACAAGATTCAGGTGATCACCGCGCTACTGGAGAAGGCCGATGTCTTCATCATCGGCGGGGCGATGGCCTACACCTTCCGCAGGGCGCAGGGATACCAAACCGGCGAGAGCCGGGTGGAGGAGGACAAGCTTGATCTGGCCCTGGAGATCCTGAAGACGGCGGAGGCGAAGGGCGTGAAGTTCATGCTGCCCGCCGATACGCGGGTGACGCAGGAATTCAAGGAGGGTGGGACCACCAAGGTGACCAAGCCCTACGCGGAGGGAGGGGCGATTGAAGCCGGTTGGGAAGGCATCGATATCGGGGACGTGGCCATCGCGGACTACCTGCCGGTGATCGCGCAGGCCGGGACGATCATCTGGAACGGCCCGATGGGAGTGTTCGAGATCGACTCATTTGCGGCGGGGACGGAGGCCGTGGCCCGTGCCATGGCCGCCTCGAAGGGGGTGACCATCGTGGGCGGAGGCGACTCCGTGACTGCGGTGAAGAAGTTCGGGCTGGAGTCCGAGATGACCTTTATTTCCACCGGCGGGGGAGCCTCGCTGGAACTGCTCGAAGGGAAGCAGCTGCCCGGAGTGGCGGCGCTCGACGAGGCCTGACCCAATCACACCATGTCCAGAAAACTGATCATCGCCGCCAATTGGAAAATGAACAAGGGGCCCTCCGAGACGGGGGATTTCCTGAAGACCTTTCTGGCCAAAATCGCGCCTCTCACCAGCAATTGCGAAGTGGTGGTGGCCCCGCCGTTTGTCTCGCTGCCCATCGCCTCTGAGTTGTTGGCCAACTCGAATGTGGAACTGGCCGCGCAGAACGTGTCGCAGTTTGACAGCGGAGCCTACACCGGGGAGGTGAATGTGGTGATGCTGAAGGAACTTTACGTGCGCCACGTCATCCTTGGCCACAGCGAGCGCCGTTCGATCTACGGAGAGACCGATGCAGTGATCAACGGGAAGATCAAGAAGGCCCGCGAGGCGAACTTGAGGCCGATTTTCTGCATTGGGGAGACGCTTGAGGAGCGTGAAGCCGGGAAGCTGGAAGAGGTGCTCCGGAGGCAGGTGCGGGGCGGGTTGGACGGAGTTTCCGAGAAGGATCTGCTGGATTGCGTGTTGGCCTACGAGCCGGTGTGGGCGATCGGGACCGGGGTGACGGCCTCGCCCGAGCAGGCGCAGGAGGCCCATGCCTTCGTGCGGTCGCTGTTGGCCGAGCTTTACGGCAAAACTGTTTCGGAGAAGATCCGCATTCAATACGGCGGGAGCGTGAAGGCGGGCAATGCCGCCGAATTGATGGGGCAGCCCGATATTGACGGCGCTCTGGTCGGTGGAGCGAGTCTGGAGCCGCAAAGCTTTCTGGATCTGATCCAGAACGGTGTGGCGGGTTGATTTCCCCGGGTTTTCCCCGATAGTAAGCGGACGGTTTGGCGAGCAATGGGTCAGCGGACGCGATGGCGTTCCTCCGCATCAGGGGGGGCGGGTTTCTGATTGGGTATGGACCGTTCGAGGAATTCGCGGAGCCGCCGGTTTTGGGAGTGGCGTTCTATAGGAATGATTTCGGGCTGACTGATCCGCGGCCGTGGAAGGTGTCGGCGCGGGTGGCGGAGGTGGAGACGCTGCCGGAGAGCGGTGCGGCGAGGCCGTTGGTGGGGTGGGAGGAACCGTCGGGAGTTGGATTCACGGAAGTGTTTGGCGAGGTTGCCACGAAGATCGCGGAGGGAGTGCTGGAGAAGTCGGTGCCGGTGGTGACGGAGGGCGGGGTGTTTCAGGGCGGCGGGGGGAGGGATTTGCTGGGAGCGCTGAACACGCTTCCGCCGGCCTTGACGGGGTATGGATGGATCAACGGGGATGAATCGTTTGTGGGGAGCACGCCGGAGGAGTTGTTTCGGCTGAAGGACGGGATTCTGACCACGATGGCGCTGGCGGGGACGGCGCGGAGTGAGGATCAGGTGTTGTTCGAGGCGGATCCCAAGGAAATCCGGGAGCACGAGTATGTGGCGGGGAGTCTGGTGGCGAAGCTGTCGGACATCGGGATGGTGCAGCGGCGACCGCGACGGGTGATGAACCTCGGGCCGCTGGTGCACTTTGAGACGCCGATCCGGGTGGAGTTGTATCGGGCGGAACTGCCGGGAGAACTGATCCGGCACCTGCATCCGACGCCGGCGCTGGGCCCGTTGCCGCGGACCAAGGAGACGATGGAGCTGCTGCTGGAATGGCGGGGGCGGGTGGGGTGTCCGCGCTGGTTCGGGGCCCCGTTCGGGGTTTGGAGGGAGGGGGAATTGACGGTGTTGGTGGCGATTCGGATGGTGGTTTGGCAGGGGGAGCGGGTCTTTTTGCCGTCGGGCTGCGGGGTGATCGATGAGAGCCGTCTGGTGAATGAATGGCGGGAGTTGCGCTTGAAGCGGAATGCGGTGAAGCAGGTCTTCGGGATCGTGTGAGGAAAGGTGAATTTCCGGTTTCGGATCGGGGGAAGTCCGCATAGCCTCCGGGCGTGAGCGAGGTGGCGCAACGAGTGTTGGATGCCTGTGCAGGGGCGGGGATCACCGACTATGTGGTCTGTGCGGGGGCGCGGAATGCGCCGCTGGTGCTGGGCTTGGTGCGGAGCGAGGGTGCGCGGGTGTGGAATCATTTTGAAGAGCGGGGGGCGGGATTTTTTGCGCTGGGGCGGACCATGGACACGGGGCGGCCCTGTGCGGTGGTGACGACGAGCGGGACGGCGGCGGCGGAGTTGTTGCCGGCGGTGGTGGAGGCGCACTATCAGGGGCGGCCGTTGTTGGTGATCACGGCGGATCGCCCGGCGGAGTTTCGCGGGAGCGGGGCACCGCAGGCCATCGAGCAGGTGGGATTGTATGGCGGGTATGTGGAGGGATGTCGCGATGTGCAGGAGGGAACGGAGGAGGTGTTGACGGGATGGAGTGGATTGCGGCCGTGGCATGTGAACGTGTGTTTGCAGGAAGAGGGAGAGGTGCCGGTGATGGGCGCGCTGGGGGCCGCGGTGGAGCCGACGCGCAAGAGGGCGGGGGTGGTGGAGTTGGCGACGTTTTTGCGGGACCGGGTGTTTGAAGGGCTGGTGGTGTTGGTGGGCGGGTTGGAGCCGGAGGAGCGGGAAGATGCCTTCCACTTTTTGAAGGATCTCGGGGTGCCGGTCGTGGCGGATGCGACGAGTGGTTTGCGGGAGGCCTTGGGTGGTTTGGCGCTGGCGGATGGGGATCGATTGCTCCGGAGCCAGCTGCCCGGGAAGGTGCTGCGTCTGGGGGATGTGCCGGTGGGGAGATTTTGGCGGGACTTGGAAAGTTTGAAGGAGGTGGAGGTGTGCTCGGTGACGCGGACGGGTTTCAGCGGACTGGCGCGGGGGAGCATCGTGCTGCAGGGGCGGGTGGATCATGTGCTGCGGGGCCTGGGGCAGGTGCAGGGGCTGGGCGACATCCTCGAGCATCTGGAGATGGGGCGGCGGAGAAAGGCGGAACTGGAGGAGTTGTTGGAACGGTATCCGGACAGTGAACCGGCCTTGGTGCGGGTGCTGTCGACGTATGCGACTTTGGGCGAGTGCGTCTATCTGGGAAACAGCCTGCCGATCCGGGAGTGGAATCTGGTGGCACAGCGGGACACGCCGATGATGGATGTGCGGGCCAACCGGGGGGCGAACGGGATTGATGGGCAGTTGAGCACGTGGCTGGGGAGCACGGTGGAACGGGATGGGGCCTGGGCGGTGGTGGGAGATCTCACCGCGCTCTATGATCTGGCCGCGCCGGCCCTGTTGCCGCAGTGCGGGGGGGCGGGGCGGGTCTTGGTGGTGCTCAACAATGGCGGGGGCCAAATTTTCGGGCGACTGCCGCGATTGCAGGGGGTGGGGGAGAAGGAAAGCGCGGTGATGGCCAATGCACACGGCACCGGCTTTGCGGAGTGGGCGGCGATGTGGGGAATGGGTCACGTGCGGGTGACGGGGATGGAGAATTTTGACTTTGAGCCGGGGCAGGGCACCACGGTGCTGGAGATTTGTCCGGACGCGAAACAGACGGAGCAGTTTTGGGCCGCCTATGAGAAGTTGAGGGCATGATCTGGTGTTTGCATGGTGCGGTGGGGATGGCGGAGGATTGGAAGAAGCTTTCGACCGGCCTGGGACAGGGCGGAGAGACGGTGCGGCGGGTGGATCTTTGGCGGTATCTGGATTGTTGTCCGATGGAGTTGGGGGAGTTCGGGAAGGCGTTCTGTGAGGAGGTGAGGGCGGCGGGTGGTGCGGAGAGTGGCAATGTGTTGGTGGGGTATTCGATGGGGGGGCGCTTGGCCTTGCATGCCTTGTTAGAGGGCGCGGAGGAGGGATTGTTTGCGGGAGCGGTGATTGTCGGAGCGCATCCCGGGTTGTTGACGGAGGAGGAGCGGATCGTGCGGATGGGGCGGGATGCAGAGTGGGCGGGGAAGGCCTTGGTGGGTGACTGGAGGGCGTTCCTGCGGGAGTGGGAGGGGCAGGCGGTGTTGACACAGGTGGCGCCGGAGGGTTGGGGAGATCGGAGGAAACTCTCGGTGCGGCATCAGGCTGTGGCGCGGAGTTTCATGGATTGGTCACTGGGGAAGCAGAAGGATTTGCGGGAGCGGTTGGGGGCCTTGGATCTGCCGGTTTTGTGGGTGACGGGAGAGCGGGACCGCAAGTTCACGGCCTTGGCGGAGGAGGTGGTGCCTCTTTTGAATCGGGGGCGGCATGAGGTGGTGGCAGGGGCGGGGCACCGGGTGCCGTGGGAGGAGGGGGATGCGTTTCAGGCCCTGGTGGAGGGCTTCCTGGCTGATCTGTGAAACTTTTACAGCGCGTTTACACACGGTTGAGGCGGGTCTGCTCACAATGCAGTCCTTATGAAAGCGATGATTGTTCTGGGCGGAGTTCTGTTGGGGGCCTTGGGTTTGGTTGCGGCGTTGAGTAGTGACAAGAGCAAGGCGAGGCCCGGCTATGTGCTGCATGAATGGGGGACCTTCACGACGGTCTCTGGTTCGGACGGGGTGCTGTTGACGGGCTTGGAACGGGAAGAGGAGCATCTGCCGCCGTTTGTGCATTCCCACTTTGGAATGGAGAATACGACTCAGAACCAGAGCTTTCGGGGAGGGTTGCTTAGGCCGGTTGTCAATCCAGGAGAGGAGCCGATCCCCGTCTTGGTCGCGAATCAAGCGCTGATGTTCAAGGGATTTTGGCGGAGGGAACTGCGTAACGTTGCGGTCAAAATGGAGACTCCCGTGGTGTATTTTCACACCGAGGAAAAACTCAGTGTGGATCTGCGGGTCGACTTCAAAGGGGGGGCAATCAGTCAGTGGTTTCCACAGCGGGCAGAGGGCGAGACGCCCCCCGCAGTGACCAATTTGTTGCCTGGCGCGGCCAAAGAAGGAGAGAAGCCGCCCTCCGCTGCGGAGCAGGACAAGGCGAAAGGGGTCATTGATTTCCGGAAAGGCTACGATGGCTGGATTGGCTGGAAAGTGGATGTTCTGCCGCGGGATCAGGTGGATCCGGTGAAGTTGTTTCGTCGTGAGGAAACGCCGTCCTGGATGTATCCGAAGGTGCGGAAGGCGGCGGTGGTGCGCAATGCCCAGGGGGAGCATGAGGACTATCTGTTCTATCGGGGAGTGGGGAATTTTGCGCAGCCGGTGCGGACGACGGTCGATGCGGAGGAGCGCTTGAGCATTCACAATGAAAGCTCGGAGCGGGTGCCTTTTGCCTTCGTTTTTGAGCGCGCGAATGGCGTGACGCGCTTTGCGGTGCTGAAGGAGGGGGTGTAAGCCGGTTCGACGGTGGTGGTGGCGGAAGAGGGACTGACGGTGGCGACGGAGGACTGGAAGGAAGAGGTCTATGTGCCGGTGCGGGACGGTTTGGTCGCGGCGGGGCTGTATCCGGAGGAGGCGGATGCCATGGTGCGGACCTGGTGGCGCAGCTACTTCGAGACGCAGGGACTGCGGGTGTTCTGGGTCGTGCCGGAAGGCTTCACGAATCAGGTCCTGCCGATGAAGGTTTCTCCCGCGCCGAAGGAAGTGGTGCGGGTCATGGTGGGGCGCTCGGAGGTGCTGCGGCCGCGGTTTGAGCGGGACCTCGTGCAGAAAATGACGATCGAGGCGAAGGAGGATGAGGGCTGGAAGAGCATCTATCTGGCGGATCGCTTCGGGCTGGCCTACCAGAAGCGAGTGGAGGCGCTGACGAAGCTGCCGGAAACGGTGCATGGAGGGATCCACTGACTGCCGTTTGCCCACACTCGCGGACTCCGAGCCGGGAAGGTCGCTTGAAGAGGAGGTGAATACCGACCATTCCTGTTAGACCGCTCGTCGCTTGTCAAACTGTTATGACGGACAACTATTCTGAACCAGAGCGAAACGGCAATCGGGCAGATTACTCGATTTCAAGGACTGACCCCATTCTTGACGTGACCCCATTCTTGACGTGCTTGGACAAGCTGCCGGGTTGCTCAGGCGACAAGGGTGTTCTCGCGGAGCCAGGTGGTGAATTCTTCTTCGGAGAGTTCGCCGGCGGCGAGGGCGAGATAGCGGGGATACTTTTCCTCCTCACCAACTGTGAAGCGGGTGCCGTTGAGATTGAGAAACAGTTCACAAGCGATGGCGGCGGTGCGTTTGTTGCCATCGAGGAAGGGATGGTTCTTGGCGAGTCCGAAGGCGTAAGCGGCGGCGAGGGCACAGGGGTCGGGTGGGCAATCGCGGTCTTGCCAAAGCTGCTCCGGTCCCGCCAGTGCGGAGAGGAGGATACCTTCATCCCTGATGCCATCCATGCCGCCGTGCTCGGCAAGTTGTCGCCGCTGAAGCATGTGGACGACTTCCTCCTCGATCCATTCAGGTTCGCTCATTCCGCCAGTTTCTTGAGCATGTTCCGATTCTCGCGCATGATGCATTCGGCGATGTCCATCTGACGGCTTTTGATTTCGTCGTAAGCGGACAGTTCCAAACCACGGCTGGTCTCGGTGACGGTGAGGGTGTCTCCTTTGGAGACGCGGAGTTTCTCGAGAAGTTCCTTGGGGAGGATGAGGCCGGCGGAGTTGCCGATGGAGATGATTTTGACCGTGGTCATGAATGTGTTATAACAAAAGTTATAACATCGGCAAGGCGGGTTTTTCGGCATTGGAATGGGGATTGCGCGGGGTGGCGGGGGCGTGGAGGATGCTGCGGTGAGTTGGACGAGCGTACAGGACTATGAGGACATCCGTTACGAGACGACGGACGGGGGGCAGATTGCGAAGATCACCATCAATCGGCCGGAGGTGCGGAATGCCTTTCGGCCGCAGACGGTGAAGGAGATGTTGAAGGCCTTTGAGTTGGCGCATGAGGATCCGAAGGTGGGGGTGATCATTTTGACGGGGGCGGGGGATCTGGCGTTTTGTTCGGGAGGGGATCAGAAGGTGCGGGGGCATGCGGGGTATATCGGGGAGGACGGAGTGCCGCGGCTGAACATTTTGGATGTGCAGAAAAAGATTCGTGGTTTGCCGAAGCCGGTGGTGGCGATGGTGGCGGGGTATGCGATTGGTGGGGGGCACGTGCTGCATGTGGTGTGTGATTTGACCATCGCGGCGGACAATGCGCGGTTCGGGCAGACCGGACCGAAGGTGGGGAGTTTTGACGGGGGATTGGGGGCGAGTTATCTGGCGCGGATCGTGGGGCAGAAGAAGGCGCGGGAGATTTGGTATTTGTGCAGGCAGTATGATGCGCAGCAGGCGTTGGAGATGGGACTGGTGAACACGGTGGTGCCTCTTGCGAAGTTGGAAGAGGAAACGCTGTCGTGGTGTCGGGAGATGTTGGCGCATTCGCCGATGGCCCTGCGGTGTTTGAAGGCGGCGCTGAATGCGGACTGCGACGGGCAGATGGGTCTGCTCGACATGGCGGGAAATGCGACGCTGCTCTACTACATGAGTGAGGAGGCGAAGGAGGGGAAGCAGGCATTTTTGGAGAAGCGGAAGCCCGATTTTTCGAAGTTTCCACGGGTGCCGTAGGATCATGAAGGCGTGGATTCTGGCGGCGCGGCCGAAGACGCTTCCGGCGGCGATTGTGCCGGTGTGGGTGGGCTGTGTGTTGGCCTGGAAGCTGGTGGGGGCGGTGGATTGGCGCTTGGCGGGGTTCACCCTGGCGGGGGCCTTGTGCATTCAGGTGGCCACGAATCTGTTCAATGATGCGATTGATGCGCGGAAGGGGGCGGACACGGAGGAGCGGTTGGGTCCGCGGCGGGTGACGGCCAGCGGGATGCTGTCGCGGCGGGTGGTGTATGGGGGGGCGGCGTTCTTTTTGCTGTTGGCGTTTGCTTGCGGGGTGCCCCTTTTCTTGGAGCGGGGGTGGGTGATGCTGGCGATCGGGGTGCCGTCCTTGTTTTTGGCGTATGGGTATACCGGTGGACCGTTTCCGTTGGCCTACCTGGGTTTGGGTGAATTGTTTGTCGTTTTGTTTTTTGGATTCGTGGCGGTGATGGGGACGGTGTTTGTGCAAACGGGGGAGTGGCTGTGGCCGGGGGCGGTGTTGGGGCTGCAGGTGGGTCTGCTGAGTGCGGTGCTGATCACCATCAACAATTTGCGGGACGTGGAGGAGGACCGGCGGAGTGGGAAGCGGACCCTGGCGGTGAGGATAGGACGAGAGGGCATGCTGGGGGTGCTGCACGGCATGATTTACTTGCCGATGGTTCTCACCGGATTGGGCCGCAACTTCGGGATGCCTTGGTTGCTTTTACTTTCGTTTCCCTGGTTCCTGCTCGGCCTGACCGTGGTGCATCTGGTGAAGCGGACCGAACCGGGGCCGGCCTACAATGGCTATCTTGCGCTGGCGGCCCTGCAGTTGGTGGGTTTTGCGGTGGTGGTGACCATTGCGGCGGCAATTTGAGAGTGGATCGGTTGGCGTCCCGCGCTATGTTCGGGGCGTGGCTTCGAATGCTCAGGAGGAGACCTTCGTCTGGCGCTACACGCTGCGTAGTGCCGGTGCGCTGAATGCGCGGACGGGGCGGAAGGAGTTCGAGGGAGCGTTGATCCGGGTGCGGGATGGGTTTGGCTGCCTGCATCCCTGGCCTGAACTGGGGGATCCGCCGCTGGAGGATTTGCTGGAGATGTGGAAGGAGGGAGGGGGGCATCGGCTGATCCGTCGGGCTCTGGCCTGTGCGGCGCTGGATCGTCATGCGCGGGAGGAGGGCTATTCCCTCTTCACGGGGTTGGCGGTGCCGGACAGTCACGCCACGATCGTGGAGTGGACGCATGAGGCGATCGAGAGGGCGGTGGTGCACGGGTTTGAAACGATCAAGTTGAAGGGTGGACGGGCGGTGGTGCGGGAGGTGGAGTTGTTGGATGAGTGGGTGCGGTTGTGGCCGGCGCTGCGCTGGCGGATCGATTTCAACGGGATGCTGAGCTTTGCGGAAGTGAAGGCCTTGCTGGGCTGTTTGACCGACACGGCCTTGGAGCGGATCGATTTTTTGGAGGATCCCTGTCCCTTTGATGCGCGGGAATGGACGGCGCTGCGGGAAGTGGGCAGGGTGTCGTTGGCGATGGATGAGGGGATGAGTGCGGGGCATCGGGAGCCCGATGTGCTGGTGGTGAAGCCGGCTTTGATGGATCCGCGGGATCTCCTGGCGGGAGCGGTGGAGAACGCGCAGAGTCTGGTGGTGACGAGCTACATGGATCATCCGGTGGGGCAGTGTTTTGCGGCGATTGAGGCGGGGCGGTTGATGGAGACGGAGGGGAGCGCGCTGGTGGGTCGGTGTGGATTGTTGACGCATGAGTTGTTCGAGGAGACTGAATTCTCGGAGCGTCTGGGGGGGATGGGGCCGGGGTTCAGTTCTCCGGCGGGGACGGGTTTGGGGTTTGATGATTTGTTTAAGAAGCTGCCATGGAGCCGATTGAGTTGAGAGCGGCCTTGTTTTGGGAGGATTCCCGCCCGCGGGTGTTTGCTCCCCCGCGTTTGGGGGAGGCGGCCCGGGGTTTGGAGGAGAGTCTGGCGGGGAAGGATTGGGCGCGGAACGGGGTGGTTTTTGCGAGTTCGGGCTCGAGCGGAGCCCCGAAATGGGTGTTGCTGCGCAAGGCCGCCTTGCTGGCTTCGGCGGCCATGGTGAACCGGCATCTGGGCGTGTCGGCCGGGGATCATTGGTTGCTGGCGCTGCCGGGATGGCATGTGGGGGGCTTCGGGGTGGCGGCGCGGGCCTTCGAGGCGGATTGCGGGTTCTCGGTGCTGGAGGGAGGCTGGGATGCGGAGCGCTTTTTGGAGGCGTGCGCGAAGGACGGGGCTACTTGCACTTCATTGGTGCCGACGCAGGTGCATGATCTTGTGGCGGCGGAATTGGCCGCGCCGGATCGGTTGCGGGTGGTGGTGGTGGGCGGGGGTGGATTGGCGGAAGAGCTGGGCGGCGAGGCGAGGCGACTGGGCTGGCCGGTGCTGCAAAGCTACGGGATGAGCGAGGCGGGATCGCAGATTGCCACGGCCCCGCTTGATTCGTTGGCGCGGAAGTTTTCGTCGAACGGCCTGCAAGTGCTGCCGGGTTGGGAGGTGGAGACGAGCGGGGGTGGTCGCCTGCGGGTGCGGGGGGACGCCTTGTTCGAGGGCTACGTGAGTGGAGCGGGGAAGCGGTTGGGGGCGGATTTGATGGATGGGTGGTTTGAGACGAAGGATCTGGTTTCGATGGAGGGGGGACGACTGACCTTCCTGGGGCGGAGTGACCGGACCGTGAAAATACTGGGGGAGTTGGTGGAGTTGGATGCCTTGGGGCGGGAGTTGACGGCCTTCGTCGAGGGGAAGGGGGAGGTGCGGGTGGTGGAGGTGGAGGACGGGAGGGCAGGCTATCGGTTGGTTCCGGTGGTGGCGGG